>CAZIOB010000146.1:0-30789 GCA_964540755.1 uncultured Prolixibacteraceae bacterium
AATGGAACTTAGACAGAAATATTTTTAATATAGCTTAGTTTTTTTTGAAATCGCCAAGCATGTCAAGTAATGCCGAAACTATTTTAACAGAAGCCTGCTTCTCTACACTGCAGGTGCTTAACCATGTTTCATAACCTCCCAGCTCATGCTGTTCAGGTGTTGGCAGGTATCCGTAATAACCGTTGGCCAGTTCGATAGTGAATGTATTACTGAAAGGACTCCTTTCCTTGATTTCCAGTCCTGTTTCGGCAAATGTTTCAAAAGGTATGGCCGTCACACCCAGATCGCCAATTTGAAAAGCCTGTAAAACAATCTCAATCTGGTCAGGCCAATCCTTCAGATAAAGTATCCTTTCTGCATATACTTCTTCATGTCTGTGTGCCGGTTTTACTGTGTCGGGTCTTGAAAGAATGTTCTCAGCACGTTGAATCATTTTTTTGTCAGGCTTGCGCACTTCGAGACTGATTTTTTCCCCGGCAGCTTTTAACGGCACCCAGTCGTGATGCTCAATTTTATTATGAACGCGAAAAACTTCCCTTGCCACATCTTCAGCCACGCGTTTCATTTTTGCATAGGGAGGATTTTTTTCAGGAGGTCCGGCGAAGTTAATATTATTGACATCTCCCGATGTCCCATTTGACATAATTCCTATGAAAGGGGGCTCCTGACCATCGGCATCAAGCAATTCTCCTATTCGCTCTGCGAATATGGCAAAGTAATCTGCCGATATATGCCCCCGGGGAACCCCGCCAACATAGTGAAGTGAGTAGTTTGCAAGCAGGGCTATAGGTTTGCCTCCGGTTGACTGAACCGAAATAAATGGTACTTCAGGATCTGGTTTTCCTGCCGGCTCCAGGAGGTTAGGATTAGCCCTCCCGGGATTCATCACTACTTTATCCTCTCCTCCGAAGGGATTTGGCATTGGTGTGCCGGGTTTCATTTTCCAGCGGCGGACGAAGACATGCTCAGGCACATTGCCGGCGCCCCATCCGATGCGTGCAGGCTCCATATTATTCAGGGCGATCCTTACAACATCACCGATGCGCCTTATTACAAATTTTTGGTAATCATCAAATGGCTCTTCCGGGTTCCATGTTCTGCGTTTAATACCCTCATCCATAGCACTTGTGGCGGAATGCGTATGAATAGCTGATATCAAGACATTTTCAGGGGGAATTCCAGTTTCTTCATTAATAATACGTTTCGCTTTTTCAGTTAACTTTTGCTTTAATCCCAGAATATCAACAACAACGAAGGCCAGTTTCGTGGAACCGTCGTCAAGTAAAAGACAGCGTGCATGCAATTCATCATGGATATGTGTTGCTTCAGGAGCAGCCCATCCTCCTATTATTCCCCCGCCAAGATATGGGGTAATATTGCTTTTTGCAGCACCTGCACGGAAGACTTTTCCTGTTTTGTCATCTTCTCTTGCAGACAAAATTGTTTTTGCCTCTGAGTAATTTATGTTATTGAATATTAATAAAATAAAGGCATACCAGAAAATGCAGGGTATAGTCTTTATGATTTTCATATATTTATATTTTTACGACGTTGGCTTATTATTATTTAAGACTTGAATGTAATTATTGTCAGACATTTTTCATCTCTTTAATGGCTGTAGTGCCTCCTCCGCTTGCCATATCAATGTCAACCTGTGAATTGATTTTATAAGAACCGCAGGTAAAATCCGGAATTTTGACAGGAGATGATGAATTTGCCACTGACCATTCACTTAACGGCACTACAGAACTCCAGGTAGCTGCATCATATACATCCATATCAAGTGGAAGCCCGTTTCTCAGGCAATCTATCAGCCGCCACTCCATCAGGAAGTCCATTCCTCCATGACCACCAACTTTCTTTGCCATCTCCCCAACCAGAGTTACCAGGGGTGGTGTGTATTTTTCAACAAGTGCATTGGTTTCTTCTTCATCAAGCCATTCATGTCCTGTAGCAATCCTTGGCGGATCGGGATATTTTTTTGTGATAGCTTCAGTTCCCACTACCTGTTGAATGCGTGTATATGGACGAGGATTACTGATATTATATTGCAGCATTATGGTTTTTCCTTTTTTCGTCCTTATAGTTGAAGTATTAATATTTCCCAGTTTCCATTTACCGACATATTTTTTGTAATAATCATCTGCTTTTGCAAGGTTTGCAATTTTATGCCCCATAGTAAAATCTTTTGATGACATGGAAGTCAGATAATCAAGTCTGTCACCCCGGTTAATATCCAGCACCTGGCAGGCAGGCCCTAATCCGTGAGTCGGGTAAATGTTTCCATTACGGTTAATGAAATCCTTTATTCTCCATGGTTTGGCTTTGTTGACATTTATTTCCCTCTGATCGTGTATATATCCTGCGTCAACATGTACTACCTCTCCGAGAAAACCCTGTCTGGCCATATTCAGGGTTAATAATTCCCAAAAATCGTATGTGCAGTTTTCAAGCATAGAACAATGCTTCTTTGTGGTTTCAGATGTTTCGACAAGATCCCATGCCTGTTCAATAGTTCGAACTGCCGGTATTTCCGTAACCGCATGTTTTCCGCTTTTCATCGCAAAAATGCACATTTCAGGATGGAGGAACCTGGGAGTAGCGATGTAGATTAAATCAAGATCAGGTTCCTGACACATCTCTTTCCATATCTCCTCACTGCCGGAATAAGACTTTGCTGGAGGCATTCCTATCTCTTCAAGAGCTTTTTGACCCTCATTCACTTTATCTTCATAAATATCGCAAAGTGCCTTTATTTCAACCCCTTCTATCAACCGAATTCTTCTGATCGACCCCAATCCTCTTCCACCAATTCCAATATATCCGACGCGGACAACATCCAGTGGCGGAGCGCCATATCCGCTCATATTGAATTTTTGTTCATAATCTATTTTTGATATATCACTTACCGGTGAAGTTGTGGTTTCTTTATCAGAACTACATGAGGCCATTCCCCCTGCTGCTAATCCCGTACCTGCAACACCGGCGGCTTTTATGAAATTTCTCCGGTTTGTCTTCATTTGATTAGTATTTTATTTTTTTGTAACCGAATAATTCGTTTCTGTTTGAAAATTGAAAATACAAGCAAACAGGACAAAATATATTTTAATCAGAACTAAATTTTTAGTCATGTTTGTCTCATCGTATTATTCTAATTCAGGTTTTACATTACCATATGACCATGGTTCTCCTCTGTATGGGGGTGCTTTTTGAAATTCGGGTATAGCACCCGGTTCCAATTGACGGGCCAGATTTAATCCTGCTTCCACCATTTTATTACCGGCCGTTATTTCCAGATTACTATATGAGGTCAGGCGAGTTTCATAACCACCGCCGTTAGGTCCGAAGGCTTCTTCTGTCGGTACATATCCTACACAACCGTTTGCCAGCGAAACGGGGAAAGTAAATATAAACGGGCTTTTCTTTTTGATATCTAGTCCAAGCTGGCAAAAAAATTCAGCAGGATTGGTAATAAAAACAGCAGGGCCAACCTGTAATGCCTGTACTTCAACCTCAACAGCCGGTTCTTTTTTCAGCAGAGCATCAAGTAAAACTATTTCTTTGGCAAATGTCCATTCGGTGTTTCCAACTTCTTCCGGAGATTTTTTTACAAGTTCATAACATCTTTTTACATGTTCCGGATCAGGTTGGCGGCGGTATATTTTCATTATTTCAGTTCTAATATCAACAGGGTGCAAAATGCCACGCGGCATGCTTAGCAGAACTTTAGCAGCTTCTGCACCAACACTGGCACCGACAAAACGGGCCCATTCCTCACCGGAACGATTAATATAAGGATTGAGATTATCGACCTGGGTTACATCACCACTGGCACCTGCCGTGAAAACTACAATACATTCAGGTCCCATCGCACCTTTTATTGCCTGTTCCATATAATAAATCCAGTTGGCTGATATCCCTCCCGGGTTGGTTGTGGCATGACATGCATAATTCACTATACAGCCGGTACATTTACCATCCTCATCCCATGCACCTATGACGCTAACCTCAGGGTCCACCGGACCGGCAGGTTCTATAATATCAGGATTACCCTGACCGGGATGAGTGAAAGTAATGCCATTTTTCATTCGGAACCGCCTGTTAAAAGCTACTTTGTCCTCGATGCCCTTTCCCACACCTAATAGTGATTTTTTGCACGAATCTTTTGCATGGCATATTGCATCTGCCATTCTTTTTTCAACAAACTCCAGGTATTCTTTTTCGGCACATGAGGATTTATCGTAGGCCAGTGATCTGACCAGCGGATCTGCATGGTCATACTGACCTGGTTGCACCATGCCGGTAGGACCCGATGAATGCGAATGTGAGGCTGCAATCAGAATTGCATTTCCCGGAATTCCGCATTTGGCCTGGACCGTCTTGCGAACCTTAACCACGAGTGAACGTGGAATCATAAGCGCATCTAAACCGACAACTGCTGCCCGGTTTTTACCATCATCAAATACCGCAACTCTTACTTTGCACGGGTCGTGAAATGACTTGTGAAATGCTTTGCCATATCCGCCTGGCTGTTCCATTCCTATTTCAGGCGAAATGTCAAGTTCAGCAAATCCGGCCTTTATATATTCGCTGATATCAGAATTCTTTTTTTGATATTTTAAATCCATATTTTTCCCGGCCGGATAAAAGGGGAGGAATCCTGGAACCATAAAGGCAAATGCCGCCCCGGTTGATTTTTTGATGAAATTTCTTCGGGATCCTTTATTATTCATAGGTTATATTAAAATTTTATTTTATATATCTGTTTTGCAGACTTGGAAAACGTGAATTTCAAGGTATGAATTTAAAAAAATTATAAGATAAAAGATAGTACCTACATTAATATTTTGCATTTTTGTAATTATATTGAGTGTTTAATCATATCGCATAATATTCTCAATTACTTGATGATAAGTTTGTTGTTATGCTTATTGATTCACATTGTCACGAATTCTGCTGTGAGATATCTGACATTCGGAAAATATAATAATCGGTGGTTACTATATAAGATCGAATAACATAAAATTTTGAATAATGAAGGAAAAACAAAACTACAGGGAAATTATTGATCATATTAAAGGGAGAATACCCGTTTTATTCCTTGATTATGACGGTACACTTACTCCCATTGTCAGCCAGCCCGAAGATGCTTTATTGTCAGAAGAGATGAGAGAAGTTCTGGAAGAATGCAGCAGGAAATTCAAAGTAGCTGTTATCAGCGGAAGAGATATGGATGATCTTAAAGGACTTGTTGGTCTTGATAATCTTATCTATGCAGGAAGTCATGGTTTTCGTATTTCAGGACCAGATGAATTGTATAAAGAACATGAAAAATCTGAAGAGATAATACCTGTGCTTGGTAAGATTGAAGCGAAGCTGCATGAGGATCTGGATAATGTTGACGAAGGCATCCGGATTGAAAGAAAACGTTATGCCATTGCCGTTCACTTCCGGAATGCAAGGGAATCAAGCATCCCTGTTATAACTGAAAGGGTAAATGAGGTAATTAAAGATAATACAGGATTTAAAAAAGGAGAAGGGAAGAAAATCCTTGAAGTTAAGCCTGCAATTGACTGGCATAAAGGAAAAGCGCTTCTTTGGATTTTGGAAAAGCTTTGCATGACGGATGTGAATAAGTTTGTGCCTGTTTATATAGGCGACGACATTACCGATGAAGATGCGTTCAGTACTATTAAAGATTTTGGTATTGGCATACTTGTCGGTTCTCACGGACAGGATACCGCTGCAAAATATAATCTGGAAGATGTTGATGATGTAAAAGTATTTCTTAAAGAGCTTTCGGAGAAGATGTCTTAAGAATGCCGGTAAGACGGCGGCTGGCTTGTTGCTTTTGTGAGAGTCCGGAATTTTATCACCGGGGATATTTGTTGAAGCATGGGAATTTGAAACGGAACTATTATATTATTGAAAGCATATCAGCTGAAACATAACCATTCTCCGAAGCGTGACGCACCGCTTCATGAGTATCCTTTATCTCCAGGTAAGAAGTTTTCACTTTTAAAAGTTTATTGAGAAGATCCTCATTCCTGTCTGCAAAGGTTCTTGACCGTATCTTACGAATATATATTGTTTCAATTCTTCCGGGAAATTCAAATGCTATCCTTGTATATATTTCAGGATCATGCTGTCCGCTGTCACCTATCAGGATAAAACGGCGATTCGGGTAAAATTCCAGTAACGATTTGATCTTTTCATATTTATGTTCATGACTACCTCCGCCTGATTTCCAGAATTTGTATATGCTGGAATTTAGTTTTCTAAGCATGAATATACCTTTAGGTACTTTATTGAAATGAAAAAAATCTTCCAGAAGGTCGTACAGATTCCATTCACTGCTGGATACGAAAAAAAACGGATTATCCGATTCCTTATCCTTTCCTTCTGCCAGGGCCTTATAGAATAGGGCCACATTAGAGAACGGGGTGCGGGTCAGCGCATTCTTAAACAGCATTAGCCGTAGTTTGCGAAATGTCTGTGTTGCATGAGAAACCATTATTGTATCGTCAATATCAGAGACGATAATTCTTTCCCGATCAGAAGGGATGATCCGCACTTCACCTGTTGCATGAATCTTTGGCTGGTTCTCCACTATTTCATCCAGCAGTTCAAAATGTACGGTATGCCATTTTTTTATAAGCAAAGCTTCAGCCTTATCAGGGAAATGGAAGTGAAATGAGAAAAAGCCCAGATCATCGGTTTCCATAATCCGGGCTTCATCTAAGAATTCGGCCTTTACCCTTACGCCTGGTATTTCATCACTGGAAAAGCGTTTTATTGTTGCCAGCAGATTCTGCCATACCATATGACTGTCCTTTGGCTTTTTAAGTCCCTTATCCTCTATAACCGTTCCCTCAATAAATATATCCTTTTCATTACCATATCCCTTGTAGGGAATAATTCTCGGAGTGTCCAGCCAGCCGGCTTTTTGTTTGAGAAATACCCTTATCCATCTGAAAGGCTTCTTTATTTTTCTGAAAACCGGTTTTAAATATTTCATGTGAGCTTGTTTCGTTAATAAAAGAAGGTCTTTATCCTGTCTTATTTATTTCATAACCTCTGTTTTTAATCGGAGTCTTTAAAATATTGGTGCTTCTTTACACATAATATTGTTTATGAATTTTTTCCGATTGGATTTGACCTTATTTCTCTTTACGTTAATACTTTGTATTCTTTAAATAGAAAATACGATTTTATCATTTAATTTTGTTTCAGTGAAAAAACCGGAAGAATTTCTTCTGTCCGGTTTTTATAATTAATAGTAGGGAAGGATATAATGATTTATTTCTTAGATGATTATTAAATAAGAGATTTTTAATTTTATGTGGTACCCGGCGCAACTCAGGCATATTCATAATAGACCTTTTCACTATACCGTTGTTTTTTTAGCTTTCTTTTAGAATTTTTTATGATCTGACGAACTCTTTCACATGACAATCCGAATTCATCTGCTATTACTTCCATTGATTGCGGCAGGAAACCGTTAAGACCATAATAATGTCTCATAATATCTGCGTCTCTTTTCGATAATGTAGAAAACATTCTTTCTATTTCTGCGCTCAGTGAATTACTTATCAGTTCCTCATCAGGACTCGGAGAATCTTCGTTCTCAAACATATCATACATATTGATTGCCTCTTCATCTTTTATCGGGGCGTCGAATGATACCTCTACATTTGAATAATTCACGGAATTTTCAATCAGGTCAGGTGTGATGCCTATTAAATCAGCCACCTCCTCAACAGTTGGTTCCCTCTGATATTCCTGTTCAAGCTTATTAAAAGCATCGGTTATTTTTTCTATTGAACCAACCTTATTTACAGGAATTCTGACAATGCGGGAATTCTCTGCCAGCGCCTGCAGAATAGACTGCCTGATCCACCAGACAGCATAAGAGATGAATTTAAATCCACGTGTCTCGTCAAACCTGTGGGCTGCCTTGATCAATCCCACATTGCCTTCATTTATAAGATCAGGCAGACTTAATCCGCGGTTTTGATACTGTTTTGAGACCGAGATTACAAAACGGAGATTTGCCTTGATCAAGGTATTTAAGGCTTCTCTGTCTCCCTGCCGGATGCGCCTGAAAAGCAAAACTTCATTTTCAACGTCTAAAAGCTTTATTTTACTTATCTCCTGAAGATATTTTTCAAGTGATACTTCATCGCGTTTAGTGAACTTTTTATTAATTTTAAATTGTTTCATCATCCTATTTTTTGTTACTATCTGGTAAGGATTTTATTACTTAAATAAGAGTAATTTCTTTGTTTTTCAACACCTCATTTAATTCATACGTTTTCAAAGTTTTCATAATTGTGTGTAACTTTAAAGTATTATGAGTAAAGGCAATAGTTGTTCCAATTTTTTGCATCTCCTTTCAGTTAAGCCTAAATCATTGTTTTACAGGAATATAGTTTATATGTTTGATTGCAAGGTGATAACAAGACCACAAAATAATTGTGGAATTGTCAGGAAATAATGAGGAAATAATTCTACATTTCATTAAACAATTTTTTCCATGCGGAAAACTTAGAAATAATCGTATATCAATTCACAGGAGAAGTTTCACTTAAAGCCGGGAAGACAGGGGACTCTGATAATAATAAATCCGGATTAATCACGGGATATAGGGAATCCGGAAAGAAAACTGACTGAGAATATACCATATCTCTTAAAAAATAAGTACTTTAAAGAAGAAATGTTGTGAGCCGGTAAATCCGACGAAGAACTTTTTATCATTCTTTGGAATGATTTTTTCTGGTTAACTAAAAAAAATTTTGTTATGTATAAGATTGTATTGTTACGACACGGAGAAAGTGAATGGAACAGGGAAAATCTTTTTACGGGATGGACCGATGTCGGTTTGTCCGCCAAAGGAAGAGAAGAGGCAATAAACGCAGGTGAGATACTGGAATCCAAAGGATATAAATTTGACTATGCCTTTGTGTCTGTGCTGCGACGGGCGCTGGAAACCTTGTGGCTTACACTTGATGTGATGGACCAGCTTTGGATTCCCTGGGAAAAATCATGGCGGCTGAATGAGAGGCACTATGGGGCCTTGCAGGGTTTAAATAAAAAGGAAATGGCCAAAAAACACGGTAGGGAACAGGTTCACCAATGGAGAAGAAGCTATTCGGTAAAGCCTCCGCAACTTGACAAGGAAGATAAAAGATTTCCCGGGGAAGAGCGGAAATATGCAGATCTCCTGCCCGATCAGTTACCATATGGTGAAAGTCTTGAAGATACGGTAAAAAGAGTCCTGCCATACTGGCACGAGGTAATCAGTCCGGTGATCAAACAGGACAAACAGATCATTATTTCAGCGCATGGAAATAGTTTGCGGGGACTTGTGAAACATCTGGAGAATATCTCCGATGAGGAAATTCCCTCGGTTGAAATTCCAACCGGTAAACCTCTGATATATGAGCTGGATGAAGACTTGTTGCACAGAAATCATTATTATTTTGATTAAGAGACATATCAAATTTATAATACACTATTTTAATATGTAACCGTAAACTAAATTAAGCTTATATTGTTTTTTAAATACAGACTACGGGAAATTTATCTGAGATGATCCCGTATTATCTGGTGAGAGATAACAAATTGACTTTAAAATATTATCAATAACTTCTATCAAATTATTTTATTATGGAAAAACATATAGTTAAAGTAACCACAATACATCATATTAATCATGATGTTCTCCGGATTATTACAGAAAAACCGGAAGGTTATAATTTTATGCCGGGTCAGGCTACCGAGGTATCTGTAAACAGGGAGGAATGGAAGAAGGAAACAAGACCCTTCACATTCACCTGTCTGCCCGAAGAAGATTATCTGGAATTCTGTATAAAGACCTATCCGGAGCATAGAGGTGTGACAAATGAGCTCCTGAAATTAAAAGAAGGGGATGAACTGATACTGCATGATATTTTCGGAACCATCAACTACAAGGATGAAGGAATATTCGTTGCCGGCGGGGCAGGGGTTACCCCTTTTATTTCAATTCTCCGATATCTCAATGCTAAAAATAAGATCGGTAATAATAAATTAATTTTTGCAAATAAAACCAGAAAAGATATTTTCATGGAAGATGAATTCAGAAATATGCTCGGCGATAATTTTATAAATATCCTGTCGGAAGAAAGAACAGAGGAGCATGCCCATGGATTTGTCACGGAAGAATTTCTGAAAAAGTATATGGACGATACAGTTAAAAATATTTACATATGCGGCCCTCCTCCGATGCTGGATATGCTGGAAGATATCCTGTCCGGTTTAAAATTTGACAAAGGATCTATTGTGAAAGAGGAATTTTGAGAATTACCATTTCGGTAAAATGATGAGATTTAACGGGCAAAATAATCATCCCGATATATGTGTACATTACGGCAGTGTGGAAGTCGAATTAAGCACACATAAAATAGGAGGACTGTCAGAAAATGACTTTATTCTTGCAGCAAAGATAGACGATCTGCAGTGATCATTATAGTTTAAACAGCACAGCACCGATTATGTAATCAATAATCAGCCATGACCCGGAAGACTGACCCTGAAATGCACTGTGACTGTATGAAATAGTATCGCAGCGTTTATTATGTTACCGGCTGTGGAATCTTTTATTGTATAAACGCAGCAGGTGAGCTATTTTTCAGTCCAGATTCTCTTGCAATAAGCTGATATACTCTTCCCTTATTTTTTTATCACCTCCCATGACTCCTCCAATATATTTACCGGTGCGAATGAGAAGTATGTCGCCATTATAAGGATCCTCTATTTTATATTTATCCTTATCCCTGTTTTTTTTAGGATATTTTACAAAATCAAGATAATCGGTAAGCATTTTTTGCGTTTGTTGCTCATCCTCCGGACTCATGATAAACACATTAAAAGACTCCCCGTTTTGTTGATAATCAGTTATAAAAGCAGAGTGCAGATAACTGTATCCCAAAAAATTATTGGCAATATACTTTTCGGAAGCATCAATTTTTCCTTTTTCAGGAAAAAGATTAAGCTCAGGGGGTAACTTATTATTTTGACCAAGTTTTGCCACAATCTTTTCCGCAAGCTTCTCCATCGTGTCATTAAGATTATCGTCACCAGTGGTTATCTGGACATAATAATTACCGGTGATAAAGTAATATGCTCCCGGGCTTTCAAAACCTTGAGCTCCAGTTTCATTGAATTTGTAATCTTTATTTCTCTCCTGTGAATATATTCCAAAGGCATTAACAGGATTACTATGTTCAAAAATGTAAACCCTTATCCGTTTTTGCTGGTCATTATTATATTCGGCAGTGTAAAGTTTTCTGAAATCATAGCTCAGATAACTGTCAGCTGCTCCGTTGATAATATCAAAAAGATTATCAGGGACATAAACCTTGTCTCCGGCATCCAGGCCCCATCCATCCATCTCAGGGAACATTTCCCCGGCATTTTTTGCATGACCCCCATAAAAAAAAGAAATAATTAATAAAGCGGCCAATATCACTTTTCTGTAAAATGGTGTTTTTTTCATCTTATAAGAATATTAAACTTTTTATACTTTTATATGATTTTCAAAGGTATTATATTTAATTCGCATGAATTTAAAATCATACTTCCGGGTGATAATTTTTATCATGCTCGTTTCATGGTTGAATCCTGTTTAAACTGAGATACTGAAATATTTTGCCAATCTTATTTTCAAAATATACAGGCCTTTGAAAAGTAAATTCATATTTTACCTTAGGTCAGTGATCTTTTCAAAAAGATTCTCAGTTTTACAGAGTGATAGTTAAAATACTGCATTCATACTGATAATTAAAATATTACCGCTCTGTTACACTAAAAATTCATCAGGAACATTTGTGATTCTCGTGATATCGGATATTTTACCACGCAGGTCAAATCCTTTTACACATCTGGCAGTGCATATCAGGCAATCTTTGCATGGATTATCGTTTATTCCCAGTCTTGTTAATTCCTCCTTGGCTTTATTCATTTCCCCGTATCCGTATGCATACATATAAGCTCTCATAATATCATGGATGGGAATATTTACGGGACATGATCCGGTACATACATCGCATGCATTACAATATAATCCCTCCATCCGGGAAGCAAATGAAAGGAATTCTTCTTCTTCATTTGTGAGATCAAGATTTTCCATAATGGCAAGATTTTCTTCCAGTTCCTGAAAGTTTGTAATGCCGGGAATTGTAGTGTGGACATGAGGAGTTCTGAGCGCCCATTTCAGGGCAGCCTGGTACTGCATTTTTTGTGCCTCTTTGCCAAGTTTGCCCCCTGCCATTGTTTTCATTGCAACAATGCCGATCCCGGCCTTTGAAGCCTTTTCAATCTGTTTTGCCAGTTCCTCCTTATGGTCCTGTTTGAAGTTGTAGGCGGTCAGAATTACTTCGTATATCCCGCTTTCGATAGCGGCTGCTATCACTTCGGGTTCATGACTGTGGGTTGACAGGCCAATATGTTTTGCCTTGCCCTGTTTTTTTACTTCCAGCAGTGTTTCCCTTAAAGGTTCAGACAATACCTCTTCACGGGAAGATAACGCATGTACATAGAGGATTTCCACATAATCCATCTGCAATCTCTCCAGACTTGTATTTAGTTTTTCATTGAAGTCAGCTTTGTCTGAAAACTTAACCTTTGTAGCAATAGTGAAAGATTTACGGGGAACATCCTTTAAAATTTCACCGAGCATCTTTTCATTATTGCCTTTCTGATATACATAAGCTGTGTCAAAATGCTCCACACCAGCATTCAGCGCAGCTTTGATAAGGTTGGGATTATCTGCACGCATTACTCCAAAACTCACTACAGGCAATTTAAGTCCTGTTCTCCCCAGTTTTCTCCTGACTACCTTTCTTTTTGATTTTTCTGATCCGGTATAACTCACAGATTCGGCATTTGCTTTTGTTACAACCGCTCCTGTTGCTCCCAATAAAGATGTCTTCAGGAAAATTCTTCTGTTCAAATCATTTTTACTCATATTTATTTTTATTAACGGATTTACAAATATATGTTTTACTCTCTTTTCTATATATGCTACAGGTATTTCATAAACTTCAGGATTATTTATTCAATAACGCATAAACCGGTAAAATAATATTCCTGAAAAATATACAAATATTTTCCTATATACCAAAAACTAAAAAAAAAATAAATTGTTCACGAGGGTATAATATAATTATTAATTTTTTTTAAACCCAATTTAAAGAAGCTTATAAATAATTTGTTATAATTAAGGAACAGGGAAATATATTTTTTTTGTAAATTGTATGTCAAACAGATAGTTATGACAAGGAGGAATTGTCGGGTGCATAATCATTCCCGGCCGGAATAAGTTGATATATCTGTTTTTAGGTTTTGTGTAAATAAATTAACTATTAAAAGAAAAGGAGGTAAAACCGTGGATCAAAAGATTAATTGTTCTCACTCGTCAAATGCTATTTACGGACTGGGATTTATTGGCGCAGCAATTTATTTTATATCTAGTGCAACAGGATTCTGGATTGGTGTCCTGGGATTTTTAAAAGCGCTGGTCTGGCCGGTATTTCTTGTATATGAGGCATTCAAATATCTGGCGATGTAATCCCCCTGCCGTTTCCGCTGAATTGCAGAAGATGAATAATTTTCAGCTTTGAACAGCTAAGCAGAATCATTTGCCGGTTTAAGATTAAAGCAGATGATGCAAGATTTATGTGCTGATTATTTAAATTTTGTATCAATTTTTGTTGATAATTCGTATATCATTATTTAAGAAAGGAGGCCTTATCATGGTAGTAAACAGTCTTTCATTCGGATCCATTACAATCGACGGGAAAACATACCGGAAAGATGTGATAATAAATAACGGTTCGGTGGAAAAAAGAGAGAAGTCGAAATCTAAAAAATACAGGAGTATGTTCGGCCACACACCTCTTACTGCCGGTGAAAATATCCCCTGGGATTGTAAAAAGCTCATTGTAGGAGACGGTCATAGTTCCAGTCTTCCTGTCAGAGATGAACTTTATGATATTGCACGGAGGAAAAATGTGGAATTAAAAGTTATGAGTACCCCTGAGGCAATCAGACATGTGAATGATCCTGACACTAATCTTATTCTTCATCTAACATGTTGATTATTTCCATTATTTTTTTCCTTTAATTTGCAAGTAAAGGCATACATGCAACTTCTAACTCAAAGAAGTGATTATAGTAACTAATTCAGGTGTTGTATTTTTTTGCGACTTAATTTAGTTTCTTCAAGGAGGATGTCCCAATATCAATAATTTCATTCATTCAAGGTAAAATATCTGTTGTGTCAGACAGGTGAATAACGCGGATATCTCTTTTTCCTCTTTGATGCATTCCATTACATAATCAATAAGCTCTTGTTTGGAATAATATGCATAGTAGGGCGCAATAGCTACCCTCACCCCTTCCTGGTTGATAAAATTACCATACTTGTCAATTTTACCGCTGTTATGTAAAGATTTACATAACAGGAACAGGTTCCGGTGGTTTTACATTGACTGCTACGGAGAATCCGCCTGAGCTTATTGCTGTTACAGGAAGATCAGCATTGTAAGTTCCTTTAAGTTTTTAATTTATGATAAATAAAAATAATGTGAAAAAGTCATGCTTATCACTAAGTCGCGGCAAGTTTCTGAAAACTTCTTTGCTTATGGCAGGAGGATTAATATTTACTTCAGAAAAAAATATTGTTGATGATCATGCAAATGAGAAGGAAGATTTTAATAAGGATTACCTGCTTGAAAAATATTTAGATTGTTTAGGAGGGGCTTTACCTGAGCATATTTCTCGGGAGGTTGTGATAAGAGAAACAATAAGAAAAGATGGCTACAGGATCGAGTCCTTAATCTATAAAGTTGAGGAAGGTGAAAAAATTCCCGCTTTATTGCTGATTCCTGATGAGGCTACATCTTCAAATCCTGTACCGGGAATTGCTGGCTGGCATCAGCACAATGGTGAATTCCATTTGGGAAAATCAGAACCGGCAGGTCTTGCCGGTAATCCTATGCGCCATACTGCAGTGGCTTTGGTCCGGGAAGGATATGTTGTTCTTTGTCCCGATGCGTTATGTTTTGAAGAGAGACAAGATTCCACAGGGAAATTGAAAGGAGGAAGCTATGAGCGTTTTGAGTTTCTCCGGCAAATAGTAAGAGGAAGAAGTCTTGCCTGGAAAAACATACTGGATATGCGCGGTGCAATAGATTGCCTGTCATCCAGGAAAGAAGTTATTGTAGAAATAAAACAACAAAATGTCCATTTTTTCTACAATTAGTATTTCAAATCCAGATGTGCTGAACCTAATTTAACTTTTGGGTTTTACCCTGATTTCGCATCTGCCTTAATTGTGAAATGCAGTATTTGCATTAATTATATAATGCAGCGCCTGTCTGAGTGCAATGCCAGCCCTAAATGAAAAAAGCCGAATTATTCTATAAATATTATCTGAAATGAGTTATATTAGTATAAAATGGTTCCCGTGTTAATTTTTTGTAGTTAATTTTTATTTTTTCTAATTTCAATAAGATCCCGGAACTGTAATAGAAACATTATTTCTATATTAGTGATCGGTATTATATTATTTAATTAAATTAAATATATCTGTCCTGATATTGGGAGTCTCACCGGTAAAAGGTTTTATTTAATGTTTATAAGTAATTTATGTAGTTAACTATTACCAGTATTAATGGCTGTTTCAGACGTAAATATTAACAAGGTCTCAGGATTGATCGATTTTAATAAGTATTACAAGGTTATCTTTGACAGTCTGCCTGAAGGTATATTGATGATTGATAAAGACGGAAAACTGTTACAGATAAATGATGCCTGGTTAAAGATCCATGGCATCACAAAAGAGGAAGCATTAAGGTATTCTAAATCTTTTGCCAATTATTATTCAGTATATGACAAGGATTTCCGGGAACTTCCTTATGATGAATGGCCTGTGTCAAAGGTACTGAGAAATCAAAAAATCACTGATGAAAAATATTTGATTTCTCTCAGGGAAAATAAACAGGATGTTTACGTAAGTTGCTGTGGAATACCTTTGCATGATGAAAAAGGTAATATACTTGCAGGAATGATCATAGTCCGGGATATTTCTGAGCAGATAATTAAAGATTTTAATTATGAAAATGATATAGAAAGAGGAAAAGGTCTGTATAAGCAGGTAGAGTACTATCAACAAAAAATTAAAAATGATAAATTACTCTTTCAGTCAATAGTTGATACCATACCTGTAATGATAGTGATATATGATGAAAATGTGCAGTCATTATCTATCAATAAGGCTTTTCAAAATATTACCGGTTGGACTATTAAAGATTTTATGGAAAAAAGTATTATGGAGCTTGTTTATCCTGATAAAGAATACAGGAAAGAAGTTTACGATTTTATGGAGTCGCTTGAGCCGGGATTCAGAGATATAATTGTCAGGACAAAGGATGGCAGGGATATTGAGACAAGCTGGGCTAATGTTAAAATTCCTGATGGCAGGCATGTAGGAGTGGGAATTGATATTTCAGAAAGGAAAAAACTGGAAAACGAGCTGATAAAAGCTAAAGAGAAGGCAGAATTCGAGAATCAGGTGCAATACACTTTTATTCAAAATATTTCTCATGAAGTAAGAACTCCGATGAATTCTATCTTGGGATTTACGGAACTCTTACATAAAATGATTTCAGGAGAAAAAGAGACCGAATTTCTTGAGGCGATCTCATTTAATGGCGAACAGCTCCTGAGGTTAATTAATGATATAATGGATTTTTCCAGACTTGATAAAAATGAATTATCTCTTTATAAAAATTCTGTATGCATTAATTGCCTGATAAATCAAATAAAAAAGCAATTGCCCGGCCTGAAAAAAATCCATAACAAACAGAAATTAAAAACTATTTTTATTAACCAGGCCAGGATTCACAGGGAAATAATTATTTTTACCGACAGTAACCGGCTTCAGCAGATATTGATCAATTTAATAAGCAATGCCATAAAATACACAGATAAAGGATATGTTGAGATTGGCTATAAAATAAGGGAAGATAATGATGAAATATTATTTTACGTAAAAGATACAGGTATAGGAATTAGTAAAGAAGATTATGATAAAGTGTTTAAAAGGTTTAATCCTATACATAATACCGGAAAAACCAGATTAAGAGGAACAGGCCTTGGTCTTGTGATATGCCGTTATCTGGTGGAATTACTGGGGGGAGAAATATGGTTTGAATCTGAACCGGGGAAAGGATCTGTTTTTTATTTTACTCATCCATATCAAAATGAAGTGTTTCCGGATGAAGAAACAGATGATGACGAAGACGATAAGAAAGATTTCTCGTTGCCTGATTTGAAAGGTAAGACTTTGCTTATAGCTGAAGATGATGATTTCAGTTATATGATGATGTTCCAGATGATGGCTGAAACAAATGCGAAAATTCTGCATGCAGAAACCGGCGGGGAAGCAATTAAAATGCTTAAGGGAAATAATGTTGATCTGCTTTTTCTTGATATACGGCTTCCCGAAATGGACGGATATGAGGTAATAAAAGAAATTCGAAAGTCTGATATAAATATTCCGGTAATAGCTCAAACAGCGAGTGCGTTGCATGAGGACAGAATAAGGATAAAACGAGCGGGTTTTGATTATCATGCTACAAAACCTATTTCACAAAAGGATCTGTTCAGCATTATTAACAGATTCTTACAATAAATATTCTTCAAAGTACAACATTATAAAAGTATAAAATGAACAAAATTGACTTAAACAGGAATAGCATGCTTCAAATAATTCTAATTCTGATAGTATTTTTCTGTGGCTGCTCTGAAAGAGCCAAAAACCACATTCCTGAAAAACCTAATATTCTTTTTGCTTTTGCCGACGACTGGGGTAAATATGCAAGTTGTTATGCAAATACCGAAGGCGGTGAAGAATGGCATAAAATTATAAAAACACCTAATATTGACAGGGTTGCAAGGGAGGGTATTCTTTTTAATAATGCTTACGTAAATGCTCCGTCATGTACTCCCTGCAGAAGTTCAATATTATCGGGACAGTATTTTTACCGTACCGGGAGAGGAGCTATTCTGCAAGGCGCTGTATGGGACCCTGCTATTCCAACTTACCCTCTTTTGCTGGAACAAAAGGGTTACCATGCCGGATTTACATATAAGGCCTGGGGCCCTGGCACGCCAAGGGATGCAGGTTACGGCGGTGATAGAAACCGTTACCACCAGGCCGGTTCCAAATTTAACCAATTCAGTCAGAATGTTACAGAAATGGTTGAAGCAGGTAAAACAATTGAAGAAGCTAAAGAAGTTTTATATGATGAGGTCAGAGGGAATTTCCAGGCATTTTTGGATGCCAATAAGGATGGAAAGCCTTTTTGCTACTGGTTTGGTCCTACCAATACACACAGGAAATGGATAATGGGGTCGGGGGAGAAATTATGGGGAATAAATCCTGATGATTTAAAAGGGATAATCCCTCCCTTCCTGCCTGATGTGGATACTATACGTGAAGATTTTGCTGATTATCTGGGCGAAGCAATGGCTTTCGATGCAGGGGTGGGTGTATTGATTGAGATGTTAGAAGAACGCGGAGAACTGGATAATACTCTGTTCGTGGTAAGCGGCGACCATGGCATACCGGGTTTTTCAAATGGGAAATGCAACCTGTATGATTTTGGGACAAAGGTATCTCTGATGATAAGATGGCCCTCTGTAATTAATCCCGGAAGAGTTGTTGACGATTTTGTGAGCCTTATGGATCTTGCTCCAACCTTTCTTGAAGCTGGTGGTGTGGAAATTCCCGAAGTTATGACCGGAAGAAGTTTGGTAGATGTTTTTAAAAGTGATAAAAACGGATGGGTTGATTCCAAACGTGTTTTTGCGATCACCGGACGTGAACGGCATGTTGGCAAAGCCCGCAAAGGCAATCTTCCCTATCCGCAGCGAGCTATCAGAACAAAAGACTACCTGTATGTCATAAATTTCAAACCCGATCGCTGGCCAATGGGAGATCCCGGTCAGTTAAATGATGATAATATGCCTGATTTTGAACAACTTGCTAACAATACCTTTGTTGCTTTCGCTGATTTTGATGCAAGTCCTGCCAAGGCCTGGATCATCTTAAACCGTGATTTACCGGGAAATCAGGTCTATTATCAGTTTGCGTTTGGAAAAAGGCCGGGGGAGGAGCTTTATGATATATCAAAAGATCCTTTTCAAATTAATAATCTTGCTGATGATCCTGATTATATAGAAGTTAAAAATAAATTGAGAAAGCAGTTGCTGGATGAATTAAGAGCCACGGGTGATCCAAGAGTTACTGGCGACGGTATGACCTTTGAACGGATGCCTTATATTACAACTGAGTGGTGAACCGGTCAGATTCTCTTCCAGCTTCTGAAAGTTAGTAATGCCGGGAATTGTAGTGTAAACATAGGAAGTTCTGAGGGCCCATTTCAGGGCAGCCTGGTACTGCATTTTTGGGGCCTCTTTACCAAGTTTGCCCCCTGCCATTGTTTTCATTGCAACAAAGCCGATCCCTGCCTTTGAAGCATTTTCAATCTGTTTTGCCAGCTCCTCCTTATGATTCTGTTTAAAATTGCAGGCAGTCAGAATTACTTTAAATATCCCGCTTTCTATAGAGGATGCTATTACTTCGGGCTCATAACTGTGGGTTGACTGGCCAGTATGTTTGCCTTGCCCTGTTTTTTTTCTTCCTTCGGTAGAAAATGTAATAATTGATTATGATAATTGGTGTCAGGATATTTTTTTTTCGTAAATTGGGTATCTGGAATAAAATCTTTTTCATATTTTCTATTTTTTAATTTAACTTCAATATGAGAAAAGTATTATATCCTTTCCTGATCTTGATGGTAGTTTTTTCCTGCAACGATTCGGAAAAAAAATCATTTATCATGACAGTAAAAGGACCTGTTACGATCGGGGAAGCTGGCGTCACTCTTACTCATGAACACATACTTGTTGATTTCATTGGTGCTGATTCAGTTAGCAGTGACAGATGGGAAATGTCAGAGGTTATGGAGTGCGCCTTACCATTCCTGAAGGAAATTAAAGCTCTCGGATGTCAGACTTTCATGGAATGCACGCCTGCTTATCTGGGAAGAGATCCGCTCTTGCTTAAAAGTTTGTCTGATTCCACAGGTCTTAATATTATTACAAATACCGGGTATTATGGCGCTGTGAATAATAAATTCCTTCCTGATCATGCTTTTACAGAAACGGCGGATCAGTTGGCGGAAAGATGGATTTCCGAATGGGAGGATGGTATCGACGGAACCGGGATAAAGCCGGGATTTATAAAGATTGGTGTTGCCAGGGACAGCTTGTCGGAGATACATAAAAAACTTGTTGTTGCGGCAGCAAGAACACATTTAAAAACCGGTCTTGTGATTGCTTCCCATACGGGGCCGGTAGTCCCGGCATTACAGCAGATCACTGTTCTTCAGGAAGAGGATGTATCTCCTGAAGCCTTCATCTGGGTTCATGCACAAAGTGAGGAGAATCCGGAAAACCACATAAAAGCTGCGCAATCGGGTGCCTGGATAAGCTTTGACGGTTTAAATGATAATGATATTCAGAAATATCTGGAGCTCATCACGAATATGAAAGAAAATAATCTGCTTGGTAAAGTATTGTTATCTCATGATGCCGGCTGGTACAGACCCGGAGAGATAAACGGGGGAAATTACAGGGGATATACAGTCCTGTTTGAAAAGCTTGTACCTCTTTTACGGGAAAATAATTTTTCAGATGAAGATATTGACCGGCTTTTAGTTAAAAATCCGGCTAATGCTTTCGGAATGAAACGCAGGTGATTCAGAATTTTATAAATTTGCAATCAGTCGGTCATTCAAGTCTTTAATCTATGATAAACAAAAATAATCTGAAAAAGTCAAACTTATCACTAAGTCGCGGTAAGTTTCTGAAAACCTCTTTGATTACGGCAGGCGGATTAATATTTACTTCAGGAAAAAATATTGTTGATGATAATGCAAATGACAAGGAAGATTTTAATAAGGATTACCTGCTTGAAAAATATTTAGATTGTTTAGGGGGGCCTTTACCTGAGCGTATTTCTCCGAAGGTTGTGATAGGAGAAACAATAAGAAAAGATGGTTACAGGATCGAGTCTTTAACCTATAAAGTTGAGGAAGGTGAAAAAATTCCCGCTTTATTGCTGATTCCTGACGAAGCAACATCTTCAAATCCTGTTCCGGGAATTGCTGTCTGGCATCAGCACAATGGTGAATTCCATTTGGGAAAATCAGAACCGGCAGGTCTTGCCGGTAATCCTATACACCACACTGCAGTGGCTTTGGTCCGGGAAGGATATGTTGTTATTTGTCCCGATGCACTATGTTTTGAAGATAGACAAGATCACACCGGAAAACTGAAAGCAGGAAGCTATGAGCGTTTTGAGTTTCTCCGGCAAATAGTAAGGGGAAGAAGCCTTGCCTGGAAAAACATACTGGATATGCGCGGTGCAATAGATTACCTGTCATCCAGGAAAGAAGTAAAATCTGATAAACTTGGTTGTTACGGCCATTCAATGGGATCGACACACGCATGGCTTGCAGGACCGGTGGAACCCAGACTGAAGTGTGTTATTGGTAATTGCTGTTTGCCTACATATGAGGCAATTGAAGAAGAACATCTTTTACATTGCTTCCCCAATTTTATTCCCGGATGGCTTAAATACGGGGATACTCCTGAAATTGCCTCTCTCATATCTCCCCGCGCACTTCATTTGAATTTTGGAGAAGAGGACGGTGGCAGTCCGATAGAATCTGTAAGGAGAGGATTAAAACGAATCAGGAATATTTATTTAAAGGCCGGAGTTCCGGAAAATTTTACATATTATATTGAACCGGGATCCGGACATATTCTTTCAGATAAAATGTGGGAACATGTCAGGGATTGTTTTGAAAAGCATTTGCATAAGTGAAACAATTGCGATCTAAAGAAATTGCCCCCATATTACAAATATCAACAAAAGAACTACTAAAACCCAGAAAAATCCCCCAATTGCAACAGATTTTGCCTCTTCATCCGATTTTCCCGTTTCGGGCGGTTTTTCCACCCCTTTATCATAAAGAGGTTATGCTGCTGGCAGCAAAAGTGCAAAAAGTATTATCATGAATATTGTAGATATCCAGGCTATTCCCCAGAAGATGGGCTCTGCGGGAGCAATCCAGGCATTTGCAGCTAGGCCTGCAAGGATCAGGATGATGAGAAAACTCCAGAATGTGTCCCATGTACCTGTTGTCTTGAAAACAAAATAGAATATAACTCCAATCAGTGAAGCTGCCAGGATGGTTAATAAAATTTATAGAAGTACCATTGTAAAATTAATAAAGCAATACCTCCGCCGAATGACATGTGTTGGGAGGAATATCAGGGGTATTTCAGAATTTTTATTCAGATTATTTATAAAACGGTTACAAAACTTTTTAAACAAATGAGATCATCAGAAGTAGTTAAGCAGGATATTATAGAACATCTGACATGGGATGACAGAATCGATGTAAATAATGTATATGTTTATGTCGAAGACGGTAATGTGCAGCTTAAAGGTAATGTCCCTACTTATAGCGCCAAGCTTGCTGCATCCAATGATGCTTATATGATTGACGGCGTCATGAATGTGGATAACCAGCTGGAAGCAGTTTATCCCGAAACAGACAAGGTACTTAATGACGATGAGATTACAAGCAACATTGTTAATATGTTATTATGGAATAGTAATATAGTTTCCTTTCGGGGATCACTTCCCATACATGCCTGAGCCGGAATTTGGATTTGCGCTGAAGGGCTGATTATATTTTTTAGTAAATTTACCCTTACTAAATATTTGAGTAGTTGCAAAATATTTAACCGTTAATTAAAATATCAAATTATGAAAAAGATTTATTTGTTGTTACTGTTTTCATTTACAATGTATTATGGTTATTCGCAATCTGGGTTTAGCGGGCTTGATATGAATATGGGCAACCTTTACAGGTTGTCAGATGCCAAAACACGCTCTATTAGTCCTGAGAATTTTACCGGTGAAAAGGGAAAAGGCGGAATGGCTGTTCCTGATCCGGATGCTCCATTGAATACTGCAAATGCTACACGCGCTGCCCGCGATTTGGGACAAGGATGGAAAGTGAATCCTTTTATCAGGATTCAGCCTGGTGAAACATTTACACTTGCTGAAATTGAAGGTCCCGGGGCCATTCAGCATATATGGATGACGCCGACCGGCAACTGGCGGTTTTCCATTATCCGTATATACTGGGATGATGAAGTGACTCCTTCTGTTGAGGTTCCGGTAGGTGACTTTTTCGGTATGGGATGGTGTGAATATGCACCGCTTAATTCACTTGCCGTTTGTGTTAACCCGGGAAGTGCTTTTAATTGTTACTGGCCGATGCCCTTCCGTAAAAAATGCAGGATAACTATGGAAAACATCAACGACCAGGATGAGATGAGGCTGTATTATCAAATAGATTATACACTGACCGATGTTCCGGATGATGCAGCATATTTTCATGCACAGTTCAGGAGGACTAATCCTAACGAGACTTCAGATTATACGATTATTGATAATATAAAAGGTAAAGGACATTTCGTGGGAGTTTGTATGGCATGGGGGGTAAATAATAACGGTTGGTGGGGAGAAGGAGAAATTAAATTTTTCATAGACGGTGACGGTAAATTCCCCACGATATGTGGAACAGGTACGGAAGATTATTTCTGCGGGTCCTATAATTTTGACCGTGACGGGCAATATACTGAGTTTACCACTCCATATGCCGGCCTGCATCAGGTAATCCGTCCTGACGGGACTTACAGATCACAACAACGGTTTGGCCTTTATCGCTGGCATATAATGGACCCGGTTCGCTTTGAAGAAGATTTAAAGGTTACGATCCTGGATCTGGGTTGGAGACACGGAGGAAGATATCTCCCCCAGGAATCGGACATCTCCTCAGTTGCATTTTGGTATCAGACCGAGCCACATTCGAAATTTCCAAAATTACCCGGATGGAAAGAACTTGAAGTAAATTAATTTTGATTGGTGGTTAATATTATAATATTTATAATTGTAAACAAATGGAAATAAAGCTTTCAAGGAACCTGGTATTAGCTTTTGCAGTCCAGTTGATTATCATAACTGCCTGTATTTCAAAAGGAAATAAAAATTCTGGCCAAATGGATAAAGAATTTTATAAATTTGAAAAAGGAACTTATGTTTATGATATAGCCTTTCTGAAAGAGAATAATATTGAAACTATTGAGTTAAAGACTAGGGATTTAAAGGCCCGTGTTTTAATTGCCCCGGGTTACCAGGGGAGGGTAATGACTTCTTCTGCAAATGGCAGGGAAGGGACAAGTTTTGGCTGGATTAACTATAAACTGATTGAATCCGGCAAAGTGAGCAGGCAATTCAATCCTGTAGGAGGAGAAGAACGGTTTTGGCTGGGGCCTGAAGGCGGACCTTTTTCAATCTATTTCGGGCAAGGCAAAGAACAGGTCTTTGAGAACTGGAAAGTGCCCGCAGTAATTGATACAGAAAGATTTGAAATACAAGAGCACAAGGCAGAAAGTGTAACTTTCGTTAAAAACACTGAATTAATGAATGCTTCAGGGACTGAATTTAAAATCGGCATTAAACGTAAGGTCATGCTTTTACCCGCAGATACACTCGGTTCTCTTTTTAATATTAATTTTCCGGAAGGAGTTTTTAATGTGGTTGCTTACCAGTCCGATAACACTATTACAAATATTGGTGAGGAGGAATGGACAAAAGAAAACGGATTGCTTTCAATATGGTTGTTGAGTATGTTTAGCCCTTCCCCAACAACAACCGTTTTTATACCTTACCGGGAAGAGGGTAAAGGAACTATAGTAAATGATGATTACTTTGGAAAAGTACCTTCCGACAGACTGGTTGCAGAAAATGGCATTGTTTATTTTAAAATTGACGGAAAATACCGGAGCAAGATCGGCATACCTCCTGAAAGGGCTGAAGAGTTATGCGGGAGCTATAATTCAGCAGGTAAAATGTTAACTTTTCTCTGGGCATCATTGCCATCAGAACAAAAAAGCTATGTTAATTCCAGGTGGGGCAAACAGGATGATCCGTATGACGGGGATGTTATCAATGCATATAACGACGGACCCGTGGAGGACGGTTCCATAATGGGACCGTTCTATGAAATAGAAACATCCTCTCCGGGGGCTGATCTTAAACCGGGCGAGTCGCTTACGCATACGCAAAGGGTTGTTCATGTCCAGGGCACGAGGGCGGAACTGGAAAAAGTGGTGAATGAATTATTCGGCCTTGATATTAATGATATTGTCTCTAAATTTCAATAGAGAAGTAAAATGAAATCCAACAGACTCAGATTTATAAAATAATTATAATGAATTGACATAAACAATGGAAAAACAACAAGTTATACCAAAAGGGATTGTCTGGCCTTTCATTCTGCTTACTTCACTCTTTTTTGCCTGGGCAATCCCAAACAATCTGACAGATACCATGCTGGCAGCTTTTAAACGGATCATGAGCCTTACCGATTCTAAAACGGCGTGGATACAACTTGCCTGCTACCTTTTTGGTTATGGTGGTTTTGCCATTCCTGCCGCCCTTTTCATAAAAAAATATACTTACAAGTCAGGGGTTATGCTCGGACTGGTTATGTATGCTCTTGGAGCATTCATGTTTTATCCTGCAATGCTGATGGCAGGAGTAAATGTCAATATCAGTTTTTTAATGTTTCTTTTTGCACTGGTAGTATTGTTTGCAGGTCTTTCAATCCTGGAGACGTCAGCCAATTCTTATGTGTATGCAATCGGACCCGAGCAGACCGGCACTCAGCGACTCAATTTCGCACAGTCGTTCAATCCTTTTGGTGCGATTACCGGTGTCGTACTCAGCCAGATATTTGTTTTATCACAGCTGAATATATTGAGCGCTGAAGAAAGAGCAGTTCTTCCTGCCGGCGAACTTGTAAAAATTCAGGGTACGGAGTTATTTGCTGTTACCAAGACTTATATTGGCCTGGGACTTGTGATGGTTGTCATCCTGCTCGCTATCTGGTTAACCCGGATGCCTTATGCAAAAGAGGAAGACAAAACACTGGATTTTATAGGTACTTTCCGCCGGTTGATGAAAAACAGGAATTATGTATGGGGTGTTATTGCACAGTTTTTTTATGTCGGCGCGCAAATAGCCGTTTGGTCGTTCATTATCAGATATGCAATGCAGCAGTTGAATCTGGATGCAGTTGTTTCCGAACTCGGGAAAAATGTTTCATCTGATGAAATCATTGAAAGGCTGAGAAATACAGAACCACTGGCTGCAGGGTTTTACAACTTAACTGAGTTTATGGGAATAAGGGCATTCCTGCCCCGCACAGCTGAACAGGCGGGAGCAACTTACTATATTCTTTCACTGTTCCTCTTTGTTTTGGGGAGGTTTACTTTCACAGGTCTGATGAAATATTTCAAGCCGCGTACGTTGCTTACTTTTCTTTCTGTCTTGGCAGTCATTTGTACATTAGTCACTGTTTATGCCCAGGGATGGTTAGGAATATATGCGCTGGTTATGATTTCCGGATGTATGTCGCTCATGTTTCCCACAATATATGGCCTGGGCATTACAGGACTTGGCGATGATACTAAAATTGGCGGCGCCGGTATGATCATGGCTATTGCCGGAGCTGCGGTACTGACACAAATCCAGGGAATAGTTTCTGACCAGTCGGGCAGTATTAAACTTGCGTTTTGGGTTCCTGCCATCGCATTTATGATAATTGCATATTATAGCGCTGTGGTAAGTCGTGAAAAAGTCAAAAAGTTAAATCAATAAGAATTTGATTTTACTTATTTAAAATAAAAAATATTAGCCAATATGCTGATTAGAATAAACAGTTTTATAATTCAGGTTAAATTGGAAATAATACATTATTATGAACAGTAAACAACGTTGTTTGAACGTTATTGATGGCAAGCCTGTTGACAGGATACCCGTATTTCCTCTATTGATGTTCCTGGCGCAGGACAGGTTGGGTATATCATATCGTGAATATGCCACTAACGGGAGGGCATTGGCGGAAGCTCAACTGAATATTCGTGAAAAATTCCCGGTTGATGCTATTACTTCCTGCTCCGATGCATTCCGGATTACGGCTGATCTTGGTGCAGAAATGGTTTATCCGGAAAATAAAACACCTTATGCTGCGTCCCCGTTAATACGATCGGAAAAAGACCTTAAAAAAATAAAAAAGGCTGATCCGGGAGATAAAAATACCAGGATGGCAGATCGGGTGCTTGGAACAAAAATAATGGCAGAGGCGGCAGGTGAAGAAATATTGGTATTGGGATGGATAGATATGCCTTTTGCAGAAGCATGTTCTGTATGTGGCGTAAGTGAATTTATGACAATGCTGATCATGGAACCCCGG
This sequence comes from uncultured Prolixibacteraceae bacterium, assembly GCA_964540755.1. GTDB lineage: Bacteria > Bacteroidota > Bacteroidia > Bacteroidales > Prolixibacteraceae > JAAYJR01. The sequence continues at coordinate 27,516 of CAZIOB010000146.1, forward strand.
CTTGCTCATAATATCCTTGCATTTCTGTCAGATATCGTTATTAATTTTGCAATTGCACAGGTTGAAGCCGGGGCACCCATGATAGGTGCGGGGGATGCAACCGCCTCAATGCTTTCACCAGATCTGTACCGTGACTTTGCCCTGCCTTATGAAAAGAAAGTGGTTGACGCTATCCATGCCGGGAATGCACTGGTAAAGCTTCATATATGCGGTAACACAAGTTTACTTATGCAGGATATGATAACTACAGGAGCGGATCTGTTTAATGTTGACCATCTGGTACCATTTTCACGGGCATGTGAAATTTACGGTAAGAATAATATTTGTTTTAAGGGAAATCTCGATCCTGTTGCAGAAATAATGCAGGCTTCACCTGAGCAGTGTGCGCAAAGCTGTTTAAACTGTTTAGAGGAGGCTAAAGGTTTGCGATATATGCTTAGTGCAGGTTGTGAAGTGCCTGCTGAAACTCCGGATGAAGTTTTTCAGGCTTTTTGCGAAGCACCACAAAAATAAGCAAGGGAGAGAAAGATAAAATTATTTAATTTTCGTCTATTTTAAGACAATCAAACACATCGGAAAGCGAATTCTTATTCTCCGATAATACAAAAAGTATATCATTAGATTTAATTATTGTTGAACCGTTGGGTGTAATGTAGTTATTACCTTTTAAAAAGAAATCAAAGTAGTTTGAGGTAATCCCGGTTAAACACTTTCTTCCCCGGCTACAGGGCTGTTTTTCGGGTATCCTGATCTCAGTTAATAATGATTTTATACTGTCTGATAATTCTATATCTGCTATTGTTCTTTTTTAAATTTTTCAGGAAACGTAAGCTTCAGCCAGCCGGCGACTTTAGGTAAAATGGTGCCCTGAATTATAACCGATGTGAGTGAAACGAAGAATACGATATCGAAAATCATGTTGGCTTGTTCCGCTCCGGCCAGTAAAGGGTAGATAGCAAAAACAACAGGGACAGCTCCCCTAAGCCCAACCCAGGAAAGAAACCATTTAGATATTTTGGTTATATACAGAAAAAATCCTTTAATTAGCGGAATATTTTCTTTAAATAACCTCCAGCATTTTATCAAGTGCAGTTTTTGCCCTTTCTCTGATCTCTTTTTTTACCTGAACTATATTTTCCATCCTTTCCAATGCGAGCTTTACTTTTTCAAGAGTAATTGTTGCCATACCATCACAAATTGTATTCACAGGATAAAAAATTTTGTCAGGATTATCTGCTTTCAGCCGGTATGTAAAATTATCTTCAGTGCCAACAATAAATTCTTCATTTTTCGATTGTTTCACATAGCGGGACATCTGCGAAGTACTTCCGGTAAAGTGTGCCATACGTCGCACAGATGTCGGACATTCAGGGTGAACAATTATTTCTGCATTCGGATGTTCATTTTGTAACGAGGCCAGTTTATCCGTTGAAATCTGTTCGTGTACATAACAGTATCCATCCCACAAAAGAATATTTTTATTTGAATTTTCAGCAACATAAGAACCCAGATTTTTGTCAGGAACGAACAAGACAGTGTTGCCTGACAAGGAGTTAACTACATTAACGGCATTTGCTGATGTACAACAAATGTCAGACACTGCTTTAACCTCTGCCGAGCTGTTAACGTAACTTACAACCAATAGTTCCGGATCTTTATTTTTCAGTGCAATAATACTATCAGCTGTAGCCATATCTGCCAAACCACATCCTGCATTTTTATCAGGCAGAAGAATTGTTTTATCCGGATTAAGAATTGCAGCAGTCTCTGCCATAAACTGCACCCCGCAAAAAACAATTATATCAGCCTTTGTATTTACCGCTCTTCTGCTTAAATCTAAAGAATCACCAAAATAATCGGCAATTTCCTGGACTTCTCCACGTTGATAAACATGGGCAAGGATAATCGCATTTCTTTCTTTCTTAAGACTGTTTATAGTCTCTGTTAATTTTTTATTTTGTGACATTTCAGTTATTTGTAATCACGGTTCCCATCCCTGTGTAAGGAGGTAATCCTTATTAAAACTGTAAAGTATTTTTAATAATCTCTGGCACCGAACAATTGAGTCCCGATTCTGACAATGTTTGCACCTTCCTCAATTGCAATTTTGAAACTATTGCTCATGCCCATTGAAAGATAACGCATTTCAACATTTGGGAACCTTTTATTCTTTATATGTTCAAATATTTCTTTTGTGACTTTGAAATATGGCCGTGCATCTTCAGGATTGCCAAATCTCGGTCCCATCGTCATTAATCCCTGAATTTTAATAAATGGCAAACTGTTTATTTGCTGAATCAGGGCTTCAACATTACCCGGTAAAACGCCTGTCTTGTTTGATTCATTACCACTGTTAATCTCAATAAGTACCGGCATTACTTTACCTGTCTTAGCACAAAACTTATTTATTTCCCGGGCTAATTTCAAAGAATCGAGAGTTTCAATCATATCAAAAAGCTTAATCGCCTTTTTAACCTTATTTCGCTGCAAGTGGCCAATCATATGCCATTGAACTGAATATCCAATTTGCCCTTTTATTTGTTCAGCTTCTTGTATATAATTATAACCTAAAATTTTAATGCCGGCTTGTATTGAAGCCTCCACTTCCTCTACTGACCTGGTTTTTGCTGCAGCAACCAGCAGAACCTCATCAGGAAGTGAATGTTTTATATCAGCAATATTCTTTTTTATGATACTTAAATAATTTTCAGTCATAGCAAAAAATTTATTTTTTATTAATTATGAAGTGCTTATTATTAATTGACGGCAATTATTACTGGTTTTTCTTATGCCCCTTTCAGTAATTAATGCTCAAACAAAACTGGCCACAATTCATTAAGCTCAAAAAACAATACTTTCATTTGCTGAATGATGAATTCCCGGGTCAGCCGGGGAATAAATTCGTTATGATATTGATTTTAACTAAATCTATTCTATTCTTCAGTCAGTAACCATATGATAATTATCCTTTTTAATTTGGGTCAAATCTGATATATATTTATAATAAACAGATTAAATATCCAATATTACAATATAAAAATAATAAACTTATTCTCATATAACAAAATATAATATTTGAACGTGCTTCAAAAAGTAAAAAAATAATAATACCTAAATATCTAAGGTGTAATCGTTATGAAGTTCTACAGTGTTCGTTAATGGGTAGCACAGTAAAAAGTTTTGAAAGCGTAGCCATCGCTACGATGAAACGAGCTATGGCTATGCCTCAAAATTTTGCTTTGTTAAAAACAAAAATAACTTCGCCTATTTTATT
>CAZIOB010000147.1:0-19250 GCA_964540755.1 uncultured Prolixibacteraceae bacterium
CAAACACTTCCGATTCTGTCCGGGCAGATTTTAAAATTTCCGTAAGGTTTTTTACTTTTTCAGGATATTCTTCTGACAGGTTATTTTCTTCTGCCGGATCTTCTGAAATGTTAAATAATTCAGTCGTTGTTTTTTCATGATCAAATACATTATATTTTATCAGCTTCCAGTCTCCTTTCCTGAGCGCCTGTCTGCCACCTTTCTCATGAAATTCCCAGTAAAGGTAATCATGTTTTTTTTGTTGTTTATTGTTGTTCAGCAGGGTTGGCAGGAATGAAATTCCGTCGATATTTTCCGGAGCCCGGGTACCGGTAATATCACAAACGGTAGGGAAGACATCCCAGAAAGCAGAAATGTGGCCTGTTTTTCCTCCGGCCTCAATTTTATCTTTCCAGACAGCAATCATTGGTGCCCTGATCCCCCCTTCGTACAGATCCCTTTTATAACCTTTGAAGATGCCATTGGAATCAAAATAATCCGGATCGGCACCACCCTCTAAATGGGGTCCATTATCTGAGGAAAAGAAAATGACTGTGTTTTCATATACACCAAGCTCTTTGAGCTTGCTTACCAGTTCGCCGACCTGGTCATCAAGGACATTGATCATGGCTGCAAAGGCAGCATGTGATTCGGGCTGTGACCCATAAGGGCCCAGCCGGTAATTTTCTCCCCCGTCAACTCCTTTATAACTCTTTTCAGGTTCAAATTTACCCCTGTATTTTTTCATATACTCTTCGGGAGCAAAGAGCTCAGCATGAGGGATAACAGAAGGATAATACAGAAAAAACGGTTTATCCTTATTATTCTCCAGGAATTTTAATGCTTGTTCATGAATTATATCCGGGGCATATTGTCCTGTGCCGGTACCTTCATTTCCTTTAAGCATAACCTTTTTATTGTTATACCATAAGTGGTAGGGATAATAATTATGTGCAAGCCTCTGGCAATTAAATCCGAAGAATTCGTCAAACCCCTGGTTGTCAGGTTCACCTTCGGTACCAATAAATCCAAGTCCCCATTTCCCAAAAGCGCCTGTAACATATCCGGCATCCCGCAGGACTTCTGCTATTGTAACTGCTTCAGCTTCCAGGGGATACTGTCCTTCAGGCTGCCATTCTTTATTTCCGCGAATAAATGTATGTCCTGTATGTTGTCCTGTCATCAGACTTGACCTTGAGGGAGCACAAACAGTTGAACCGGAATAGTGCTGGGTGAACCTGATCCCGGATTCGGCCAGTTGATCAATATTCGGGGTAACAAAATTTTTTTGTCCGTAGCAGCTCAGGTCACCGTAACCCAAATCATCAGCGAGGATGAAAACAATGTTCGGTCTCCGGGTTTCAGCTTCCTGTTTTGGCCGGGAATTGCATGAAATAAACAGAAGAATCGTTGCAGGTAATAAGATGATAGCTTTATACATACCAGAAATTTTTATCAGATATTTAATCCTGAATTTGTAAATAAACGTTTGTGTGGTAAATATAATAATTTTGGTATAAATTACAGATATCCCGGTATTATTAAAAAAGTGACGAAAAATATTTATTCCTGACAAAGGCAAATTTTGCCCCATGCAGTGGTTTTTAAAATGAAACTGGTGATCAGTACAATTTTTTAAATCCAATTGTTTCTTTGACCTCCTTCAGGGTTTTTGAAGCTGAGTCACGAGCTTTTTCGCTGCCTGTTTTAGCAACTTTTGCAAGATATGCATCGTCTTCAAGGATTGAGATGATTCTTTCCCTGATGGGCGAAGTGTAAGAGATTATGTCATCAGCCAGCTGTTTCTTCATGTCTCCATAGCGTATTTTACAATTGTTATAGAGATCGTTAAAATGGGAAACAACATCGGGACTTGAGACAATCTCCATTAATGTAAAAAGATTTTGAATCGGCTCCGGCTTTTCCTGGTTGAGTTCTGTCGGGCCGGCATCCGTGACTGCCCGCATGACTTTTTTCCGGATTGATTTGGGATCTTCATACAAATTTATGGCATTTCCTTCGGATTTGCCCATTTTTCCGCTGCCGTCAAGGCCGGGGACTTTGATCATATCTTTACCGTCAAATGTATAGGGACGAGGTATCGGGAATACTTTTTTTCCGTACATCCTGTTAAATCTTCTGGCAAATTTCCGTGCCATTTCAAGATTCTGCTCCTGGTCTTTTCCTACCGGCACGAAATTGGCTTTATGAATAATAATGTCAGCGGCCATTAGTACGGGGTACGTGAGGAGCCCGGCGTTAATATTATCAGGCTGCTGACGCGCTTTTTCCTTAAAGGAAGTGGTCCGTACCAGCTCCCCAAGATAAGCATTCATGTTAAGAATGGTATATAATTCAGTTATCTCGGGAACATCACTTTGAATGTAAATAGTTGCTTTATCAGGATCAATTCCGCAGGCCAGGTATTCGGCCAGTACCTGTTTAACCCCGGCCTGAAGATTTTCAGGTGTGGGGTGGGTGGTCAGGGAATGGATATCTGCTATAAAAAAGAAACATTTATAGTCGTCCTGCATCCGTACAAAATTACGTACAGCGCCAAAGTAATTTCCAAGGTGTAAAAACCCTGTGGGACGGATACCGCTGAGAACTGTCGGTTTATTCATTTTATTTTATATTGTTCACTATTTCGGTTTTTGAACCTTGTAAAAATTAAGTTTGCAAGCGACTCAAGTCCGTTCACCGGATTAATTTTTATTCCGGATCTGTTATCAGGATGCAAAAATAGCTATAAAGGGCAAAAGTTAAAAGAGAAAAGGAAAAATTGAGTAATTTTACCGGGAAACACTAACTTTGCTATATAATTATAACAGAGGGATAATAATTTAACCGTGGCCCTGCACCTTCACGGCAAAAAGTACCGATTATGACTGGGAAAAAATCAAAAAAGTTATTTTTAGTTGATGCATATTCTCTGATTTACAGGAGTTATTATGCGTTTATCAGGAATCCGATGTTCAATTCAAGGGGACTCAATACTTCTGCTATGCTGGGATTTACAAATACGTTGATCCAACTCCTCGAAGCAGAAAATCCAACATACATAGGAGTGGTTTTTGACGTATCAGCTCCTACTTTCCGGCATAAACTTTTTAAAGAGTATAAAGCTAACCGCGAGGAGATGCCTGAAGACATGAGGCGATCCCTGCCGTATATCAGAAAAATAATTGAGGCATTTAATATTCAGATGATTGAAAAAGAGGGATTTGAAGCTGATGATGTTATTAGTACTCTTGCCAGAAAGGCCTGTAAAGAGGGATTTGAAACTTATATGATGACGTCTGATAAGGATTACGGACAAATTGTTTCGGAAGATATAAAGATATATAAGCCCTCCAAAGCCGGCGGCGCTGCTGAAATACTCGGGCCGGAAGAGATAAGGAACACTTTTGGAATAGAAAAAACAGACCAGGTGATTGATATTTTAGGCCTTATGGGTGACAGTTCGGATAATATTCCCGGTTGTCCGGGAATAGGGCCTAAAACTGCGCAGAAGCTGATTTCTGACTTTGGAAGTATCGATGCGCTGTATGAGAATATTGACAAGTTAAAAGGAAAACAGAAGGAAAATTTGATTAAGTACGAAGATCAGGTACGTTTGTCCAGGCAACTGGTAACTATAATCCAGGATGTGCCTATTGAGTTTGATAAGGATAAATTGGTGAGGAGCCCGATAAACAAAGAGGTCATGAAGGAAATTTTCCGTGAGCTCGAGTTCAGTAATCTTGCTGATCGTTTAAACCTTAATGAAGGGAAACCGGAAGATGCTATGCAGCAAACACTTTTTGGCGATACATCAGAGAGCGCTCAGTCTCAAAAAAAGGATAAAAATAATATTAACACTGTGTCTCATCAGTACTATCTCGTTGAAAATGAAATGCAGCGTGCCAGCTTACGTGCAGAACTGGCTGTTGCTGATGCATTTTGTTTTGATACCGAGACTACAGGCCTGGACACACATACATCCGACATTATCTGTATGTCATTTGCCTTACGGGAACATGAAGCCTATTGTGTATTAATACCCCGTGAACAAAAAGAAGCCCAAAAAGTAATGGAAGAATTCCGGGAAATATTTGAGGATGAAAATATACTCAAAATAGGACAGAATATTAAGTTTGATCTCCTTATGCTAAGCAATTACGGAGTTGAAGTAAAGGGAAAACTTTATGATACCATGCTTGCACATTATTTAATACAGCCGGAACAAAAACACAACCTGGATTATCTTTGTGATATATACCTGAATTATGAAAAGGTAACAACCGAGATGCTTATCGGTAAAAAGGGCAGGGACCAGCTGAATATGCGATCCGTTCCGTTAGATAAGCTTCGCGAATATGCATGTGAAGATGCTGACCTGACACTGCAGCTGAAAAATGTCATTGATAAAGAACTGGACAGGCATGAGATGAGGCAATTGTTTGAAACGGTTGAAATGCCATTGGTCCCTGTGCTTGTGCATATGGAAAAGGCAGGTGTTAAATTCAATAAAGAGGTGTTAAAAGAATATGCATCTGATTTGCGAAAACAAATAATAGAGTTAGAAAAACAAATTTTTGAACTTGCCGGCGAGGAATTTAATATTTCGTCACCAAAGCAGCTTGGGCCCATTCTTTTTGAGAAATTAAAAATAGATGTGAATGCAAAGAAGACCAGGACAAGGCAATATTCAACTTCGGAAGAGGTATTGGTGAGGTTGGCCGACCGTCATCCTATCATCAATAAAATACTAGAGTATCGCGGATTAAAGAAATTATTATCTACTTACGTCGATGCCTTGCCTAAGCTGGTTAATAAAAAAACCGGCAAGATTCATACATCATATAACCAGGCAATCACTTCCACCGGCCGTCTGAGCTCTGTAAATCCCAATTTGCAAAACATCCCTATCAGGGATGAAAATGGCAGGGAGATCCGGAAGGCATTCGTGCCTTCAGATGAAGATCATGTATTTCTTTCAGCCGATTATTCACAAATTGAATTGCGAATAATGGCGGCTTTGGGGAATGATAAAGATATGCTTAAGGCTTTCAGTGAGGGTAAAGATATTCATGCCATCACTGCTTCGAAAATATTTAAAGTCCCTGAACAGGAAGTCACATCCGACATGCGCCGTAAAGCTAAAACTGCTAACTTCGGGATTATCTATGGAATTTCTGCCTACGGCCTTTCACAGCGGCTGAACATATCGCGCAGCGAAGCAAAAGAATTGATAGAGGGGTATTTTGATAACTTTCCCGGGATCAAAAAATTCATGAATAAACAGATAGAATCTGGAAGAAAAAATGGATTTGTACAAACAATTATGGGCCGAAAACGTTATTTAAATGATATTAATTCTGCCAACAGAGTTGTAAGGGGAATGGCTGAAAGAAATGCCATAAATGCCCCCATTCAGGGCACGGCAGCCGATATCATAAAACTTGCCATGATCAAAATATACGAAAAGTTTAAACAGCATAACCTAAAATCCAGTATGGTTTTACAGGTCCATGACGAACTCAATTTTGATGTTTACAAACCCGAACTGGAGATAGTTAAGAAAATTGTTAAAGAAGAAATGGAGAACAGTGTTGACATAGGAATACCGCTCACTGTTGAAATGAATGAAGCTGATAACTGGCTTGATGCCCATTAAATATATTATGAGAAAAATTACTGAAATAAAAACAGAAGACGATTATCGTGATGCGCTTAATCGTTTTATTGAAATATGTAAATACCCAAAAACCAACGAAGAATTATATGAACTTCTTGTTTTGACAGATTTGATGGAAAAATATGAAAGGTCTGATTGCAGAAATAATTAATTTTTAAGATGTTTTGATTAAAACAGAAACTAACGGACAGGTTTTCCGGGCTTGAATAATCATCTGAATTATACATTAGTAAATTATATTTCTTTTCGTACCTTTGCAAATGATAAAGTCGGATCAGGGAATGGCATATCAGAAAGATACAACAGCAGTAAATAATTCTCTGAAGAATATATTCATGTTTCAGAATCAGGGAGAATTAAGAATAGATCGTTCTGTGCCTGTTACCATTGTTCCAATTCCTGTACGTGATTCATTGCCGGAAGAAGGCAGTTCCGCTACTCAGGCACAATCTAAGCCAACATTAGCGCAAATACGTTACTGGCGGCGGTTACGTGAACAAAAATTACTTATAGGCGATTCACGTTATATTGAACCAAGGAATGATGTATATCTTGCCGGGACGGTGATACCGGATAATTATGGAATGGGATTGCCTTCCCGTGAAATTAATAGTTCCGGCGCCGACTGGCTGACAGTCACATTCATGCTGGTATTAGTTGTATTTGCATCAGTAAGAAATTCCTATTCAAAATATTTGAATAATCTTTTTAAGGGGATTGTAAATTATTCAACCTCTTTCCGTATGTTCCGGGAGAAAAATTACCCGTTCTTACATGGCGCCTACAGGCTTGAATTTTTTTTCTATATCGTGTTTTCTGTTTTTATGCTACAGGTTATTAATTTTTTACCTGTTGAAGTTAACCACAGTGACATAAAGCTGTTTTTCATTTGTCTGGCTGTTACCCTGGCTTATTATTTTTTTAAAAAGTTGGCATATCAGTTGTCAGGTATAATTACGGAGAGGAATGAAGAGGCAGGTGAATATCTTTTTAATATGGATAACATCAACCGTGTGGCCGGAATAATATTATTTCCCCTGGTTATAACAGGGGTATTTTTCCCTTATTCCAATAATCGGTTCTATGTTATACCGGGACTTTTAATACTTTTAATACTGTATTTAAAATTATTACAGAGAGGTTTTTTAATTTTATTTAAAAAACAATTTTCAATATTTTATCTGTTTTTGTACTTTTGTACCCTTGAATTTGTACCCTTGGTTTTACTTTATAACATTTTGGAGATTTAAGCAGGTACAGTATAATTTAAAGGAGAGTATTTTGAAAATCAAGAGTATTTTAGTATCGCAACCCGAGCCGGAGACATCAAAATCTCCATATTTTGATCTGGCAGAGAAAAGTAGTGTTAAGATTGATTTTCGGCCGTTTATCCAGGTAGAGGGTATTCCGGCGAAAGAATTCAGGAAAACAAGGATTCATATTCTGGATCATACGGCAGTTATTTTCACCAGCCGTACTGCTATTGATCATTTTTTCCGGATAAGCAGGGAACTTCGGCTGACAATTCCTGATACAATGAAATATTTTTGCTTGTCAGAAGCAACTGCTTACTATTTGCAAAAATATATTGTTTACCGGAAACGAAAGATATTCTTTAGCAGCGGAATATTTCCAGATTTAATCCAGGTTATGAAAAAGCACAAAGATGAGAAGTTTTTAGTGCCTCTTTCTGACATTCATAATCATAAAATTCCCGATTTACTGGACAATAGCGGATTTAAATATACGCCGGCCGTTTTGTACCGGACAATCAGCAGTGATCTGTCGGATCTGAAAACTGTCGATTATGACATACTTGTTTTTTTCAGTCCTTCGGGAATTAAATCTCTGTTTGATAATTTCCCTGATTTTGAGCAGAATAATACGCGCATAGCCTGTTTTGGCCCTTCAACAGCCAATGCTGTGCGTGAAGCAGGATTGCAACTGGATATTGAAGCGCCGACAGCACAAGCCCCATCAATGACCATGGCACTGGAACAGTATATAAATAAGGTGAATAAGGGCAGTTGATTTTTGATATAGTTTATTAATATTGATTAACCTGTCTACACTCTTATATTATGCCATGGAAAATAATTCAAAGGATAGCAATATCAGATTCACTTTTTCAAAAGATGAAAGGCTTTGTAACAAAAAGTTATTTGATAAATTATTTGTTGATGGCATCTCTTTTTCGGTTTATCCTTTAAAAATAATATTTATAGAAACAGATCATTCATCAGAATATCCGGCCCGGGCAGCATTTGCAGTAAGCAAAAAGTTTTTTCGTAAAGCAGTGACACGCAACTTATTAAAGCGGCGGATAAGGGAAGCATACAGATTGAACAAGCATAATTTATATTCCCGTGCCCGTGACAGGAAACTGGTTCTTATCTTCATTTATGTGGGAAAAGAAATTATGGATTACCGTCGTATCGAAAGCTCAATGCAACAAGCATTAAATATACTTGCTGAAAGAATTTCATAATTATCTGAAAGGATCCCTGATCATTTAATTAAGGCTGAACAAAGGCTCTTATATGTCCGTTTCTAAAATTTATTCTTCATCCATGATCTCAGTTTGCATCCTTACGGAATCTTCATGGATAAGCTGGAAGAATACCTGTACAAATTTTTCATCCAGGCTAAGTTTTTTGCCAAGCTCTATACGGTCTGCCATTAACTGTCTCCAGCGGGTTATCTGCAATGCTGTTACATTGTTTTCTTTTTTATACCGGCCTATTTGTTTAACTATTTGGGTACGGGAAGACAATATTTCCAGCAGTTCAGAGTCAATTGAATCTATCCTGCTCCGAAGCATATCAAGCTTAGTCTCAAATTCCGGGTTGTCTGTTTTCTGGTATCTGATAACCAGTCTGTCGAGTAATTTAGCCAGATCATCAGGCGTGAGTTGCTGCGAAGCATCACTAAGGGCAATTGAAGGATTAAAATGTGATTCCAGCATCAATCCTTCCATTCCCATATCAAATGCCTTTTGCGCAATTTCATAGAGATATTCGCGCTTACCTGCCAGATGGCTGGGATCACAGATAATGGGAAGGCTGGGCATCAGTCTGCGTAATTCAATTACTGTCTGCCAGTTAGGATAATTTCTGTATTTGGTTTCCCTGAACGGGGTGAAGCCGCGGTGAATGGCTACAATATTTTTAATGCCCGACCGGTAAATCCTTTCTATGGCTCCCATCCACAGATTAATATCAGGATTAACAGGATTTTTAACCATGACGACTACCTTGGATCCTTTTATCACATCAGCAATTTCCTGGACAACAAAGGGGCTTGCTGTTGAGCGTGCGCCTATCCATATGACATCAATGCCGGCGTTTAGGGCTTTTTCAGTGTGCCGGGTATTGGCAACTTCCGTGGCCACGGGCAATCCTGTCTCCTTTTTTACCTGCTGCAGCCATTTCAGTCCTATTGAGCCGACTCCTTCAAAACAGCCGGGACGGGTACGGGGCTTCCATATTCCTCCGCGGAATACAAATACGCGCGGATCCCTGGCCAGAAGCCGGGCTGTTTCAAGTGTCTGTTCTTTAGTTTCCAGACTGCACGGTCCTGAAATAAGCAGTGGATTGTTAATGTCTGGCAGCCATTCCTTAATAGGGTTGATGTTAAGTTGAGAGCTCATTGTTTTTGGGTATAAAGTTTAACAATTTTTTCTTCGTTCTTAATAAAATGGTTGTTTTTGCCATCCAGGATATTTCTGATCCTGTTGGCATTTATTATCAGTTTTTCCAGCTTGTCATATTCCTTATTTCTGATGCAGTCGCGGAATTGTTGCAGGTGTTTGATATAAACATCAAGTGAATCGACTACATACTCGTTATTTTGTTCGAAGATCGGTTTCCACATGGAAGAAGAACTTTTTGCCAGTCTGACAGTTGAACGGAATCCGCCGCTTGCGAGGTCAAATATAATATTTCTGTCTTCTTTGGCCTGCACCGCATTTGCCAGGGCATATGCAGCCGCATGAGGAAGGTGTGAAACAAAAGCAGCGCTGTGATCCTGTTCGTCTGATGTCATATAAGCTATATCCATACCAAGAACCTGAAACATTTTTTCTACAAGTGCAAGATGTTGAGGGCCTGATGCTTTATGGTCACAGATAATAACAATTTTTCCCTTGAAAAGTCCGTCAAGCGCAGCCGCAGGACCTGAATCCTCAGTCCCGGACATTGGATGGGCAGGGACAAAATGTCTTCTCCGTGGGTGGTCCTTTACATGATCGGTAATTATTCTTTTGGTAGATCCCATGTCGGTTACCGTTGTATTGCCGTTTATCTTGTCAAGGACTAATGGCAGTACTTCAAGCTCTTTATCCACCGGTATGGCTATAATGACCAGGTCAACATCTGTTATTCCGTTATCAAGTGGTTCGATACGGTCAACAAGGCCCAGCTTCAGAGCTGTCTTTGCATGCATTGGATTGGTCTCGACGCCAATCAGTTCACCGGCAAATTTTGTCCGCCTCAGGTCCCTTGCCAGCGAACCCCCTATTAAGCCAAGTCCTATAATTGTGATTTTCATATGATTAAAATTAATTATTTTCAAAGGTATAGTATAGAACTCGCATGAGTTTTAATCATACTCTTGGGTTATTTTACAATCATGCTCGTTTCATTCGTTTAAAATTTTATAATTAAAATTTTCATGCTCGTTTTATATGCAAATAATTTGTAATAGTATATATAAATATCGTAAAATCATTGTGTTATGTTTTAATTATACACTTATGTGATTTTACAATCATACCCGTTTCATATATAATTAAGCAAATTTAAAATACATTCTGTAACGGTTAATTTTCAATTATTATAATATTCATAATTAATAAATAAGATCAAAAATTCATATACCGGTTCACTTCATTCTTCTAAAAAAAAAGGCCCCGGTAATCCGGGACCTTTTGTAAAATATCTTCATTATTAACAATACTTTACCGCCTGATCCCGCCGGTGGAACCAAAATAAAAGTAGCAGTAATAAAATGTATTGTTAACTGATAAATTCATTAATAATTATATTTTGGCCAAATATAATTATTTTTTCTTAGATTTTATCAATTTGATCATCGTTAGTGAAGAAATTATAAATCCAAGAAATGCTGAAAAAAATACAACGATTAAAAGTGTTTCCATTTTTTTATTTTTTTATTAATTTATTAGTACGGTTAAAACCATCACCATCAGTTACATTGATTAAATATATGCCCGGACTTTTATCCGAAAAGTCTATTTTAATATTCGGAGAATAGTAAGCATCTATGCCTGTTTTGTGCAGTATTGTTTTCCCTGATAGATCAGTGATTGCTATTTCCACAGGAGAAGATGACCCTATATTCTCACAGTTGACATAAAAGCTGTCCCGGAAAGGATTCGGATAGACTGACATGCTGTTTTCTGCCAGGATATCTTCACTGGCAGTGGAGACCTGTTGTACTTTAAGGTCATCAATTGCCCATCCCCAACCGTTAACAGAATTGTCAGATGCGAGCCTGAACCTGATCATTACTGTGTCGCCTGCCTGGAATGACCTGTTTTCAGTCAGGTTAATCGTATGATTTATAAACATACTTTCATGGCCGTTCGTAATCGACGTGCTATTTGTAATGTTTTTCGAGAATTCCGTGGTCCATAAATATTCTGTTGAAGAATCATATCCTTCTGAAAGTGGCAGCCAGGTTTTACCATCATCCTTACTCCCTTCAACAATTACATAATCCATGAACCCGGGATCAGGGGGCATACTCCCGGGAACACCTGTTTCAACAAGGACAATTTCCTTAAATGACATCTCACCGTTTTCTTTCAAAATAACGGGATGTTTAAGAAGAGCAATAAGGTTAAATTTTTCATTATCGAGTGCAGACACAGGATATGGATGATATGTATGTAATATATTCCCTGTAAATCCGGGTATTGATGAAATACTGAAATTTGTACAGATAAAATCGTCAGGCCCCTCTTCAAAATCTGTACTATAGCTGGAAACCGGCTCTTTTGTCTCACAAATGTCAACTTTATAAAATCCCATTGAAGGAAGGGATCTCGTATTGTTTTGTGCTGAGTTATCAACTGCTGTAATTCGATACTCAAATTTTCCATTTTGTAATATTTGGCCGGGCAGGCGTATTGTTCCGCAGTACAGATCATTTTCTCCGGCTGAAAGAGAAACAGATTCCTGGAGGACGCCATTGATTTTATACTCTGCTTTTACTGATTTGATACCTATGTTATCATTAGCAAGAGCAGATAATTCAATTGTTGGTTCCGGTTTGTAAACTAACAGAACCGGATTATGGCTAAGGTCAGGAACAAAATAATCCGGCCCTATACGTAAGTTAAATTTCCTTTGCGGTGCGTTGGCAGGATATTTAAAGGATTCTTTGTTCTCAGTTGTGGCAACAAAATAATATTGCAGAGTCCCTGTAAAATTATTTACAGGTATTTTACCGGTATAGCGATTGATATTTTCATCTAAATACAGGTCAACCGAGGTGTGAGTTTTAAAGTAATCGGCAGAAAAGATGATCTTTACATTTGATAAGGATTCATCAGCATCGAAGTCAATGCCGATATCCACCGGCAATTCATTACAGGTTTCCTCAATATCTTTTAGTTGTTCAAAATTGAATGACACAGATTGCCAGCCTATTTTTGATAGTATTGCCATAGTTTTTTCTCCCGGGTCGTGAATTGCTTCCCCTTTGCAGGCTGCGGGAGTCATGAGGCTGTTCTCGTCACCGTATGAGTATCCTGTTAAATGGTAAATGCTGGAGCCTTTGTTCCATTTGGCAGGAGCATATACCCATTCTATAGTATTATCAGACTGAATATCATTTTCAGGTGATATGATCTTTAATTTTTCCGAGGTCAGCTGGTTATGCAATTCTTTTGACGGGCTCCCGAAAAGTGACTTGTCTGATAATTGCTGGTTAAGGTAATTATAAATAAAATAGTCATAGATACTTGGAAGATTATTACTGTTATCATAATAACCAAAGCCGTTGTCATCTGCGTAAAAGCCCGAGAATCCAAGGCCATGGGTTATTTCATGAAGCACGGAACTTACAAAATCATATTTTGTTTCAGGCGTATTGCCGTCCGTGCCAAAATACCAGGGATATTTATTATTGAAATTACAGATAATATCAGGACTTCCGGGATTTACTTCGCGGCCTGACAATTTTTCGGCCAGCGTAACAGGATAATAAATGTCCTTCAGCGGGCATCCGCTGAAATTGTTATAAAAAACAGAAGGCCGGCTTTTTGCGAGTATATTTTCACTGATATATTCCCATTTGGCAAGAACATTTATAGTTACGGGGGAGGATATTAAGCTTTCCCATATGGAAATTGCATATTCAAAGGCCTGTTTTGCCTCCTCCGGAAAATTTACATACGTAACCTCTATTGATGCTGGTGTTTCTGATGCAGAGGCCGATTTGAGCTGTCTGAACCCCGGAGGGGGAGGTATAAATCTTTTATTTACCTCGTCCTTTGCTATATTAATGGGGCTATCAATCTTATATACAGGCTTTCCCGTATATTCCTGTCCCGCAGCGCCGCATGCCAAAACGCCAAGCAGGACCGCCGGAAGCGTCCACTTCATTATATTTTGTAATTAAGGTTTGTAAATCAAGTATGAAAATAGTAAGGATGATTAATAATACCGATATGATAATTGCTGAAAAGGGGGGGTAAGAAATGCTGATTTTTTATCAGGTATTTGCTGATTTAAAAATCTGTATCCCCGGCAGAAAAAATTTATGTTTTAAAAGTTTATTATCGCTTCATTCCAAAAAAAATAATACATTTGTTTCTATCTTAACAGAGGCGCTAATTTTCAATGGTTTTAAAAATTATCACGAGCAGATGAAAAAAATTCTGGCCATTGACGATAATGAAATGAATCTGGTATTGTTAAATCAGATTTTCAAACAACACTATCCTGATTTTCAATTTTTACGGGCTTCTTCAGGAAAAGAAGGGTTGGAGCTTGCCTGTAATGAAAGTCCCGAGATAATCCTTCTCGATATCCTGATGCCTGATATGGATGGTTATGAAGTATGTAAAATACTTAAAAGCAGCGACAGGACACAATATATACCAATATTGATGATCTCTGCTCTCGGACAAAGTCCTGCTGAACGGACCAAAGGACTTAATGCCGGGGCTGATGCTTTTATCTCGAGGCCATTCAGTCAGGATGAGTTGCGAGCCCAGATCGATGTTGTTCTCAGAATAAAAAAAGTTGAAGATCTCCTGAAAAAAAGAAATGAAAGTCTGGAGATATTAATAAAGAACCAGACAAGTAAATATCTTCAGAGTGAAGAGAGATATCTGCAGATTTCGGAACATGCCCTTGAGTTTTATTGGGAGGTGGATGCAAATGGCATTTTCACCTATCTGAGCCCTGTAATTGAAAAGATTTTGTTTGTACATCCTGATGATGTGATCGGCGAAAAAAGTTACCTTGAGCTTTTCCAGCTGAAAAATACCAGATCAGTAAAAAGTAAAATAGAGATAAGCTTTCTTAATAATTCCAGTTTCAATGATGTTGAAATTGAGCTAAGGCTGTGGAATAAAAGGGTGATATGGCTGTCAGCAAGCGGATTTTCAACATTTGATAAGGACGGCATCTTTTTTGGGTTCAGGGGCGTATGTTATGATATTACAAAGCGCAAGCAGACTGAATTTGAACTTAAGAAAAGCATTAAGCAGATAAAAAAATATCAGAGGAAACTGAAAGAGCTCAATACTGAACTCATTCTTGCCGAAGAAAAGGAGAGGCGGCGAATTGCTGAAAATCTGCATGACAGCCTTGGGCAGACCTTATCGCTGGCATATATAAAATTGTCCTCAATAATGAATGAAGAGGCCGGTTTAAAAATGAAAAATACCTTACAGGAAACGTCAGGGTTATTAAACAAAGCAATAATTGAGTCCCGGGTACTTACATACGACCTGAGCCCCCCGGTACTTTATGAGCTTGGACTAATTCCCGCATTTAAATGGAAATTAGAGCAGATTGAAGAGAAACATAATATAAAAACAATACTGGCCGGTGAATCACAACAAATAAGTATAAAGAAAGAATTTAATATTTTTCTTTATCGTATTGTAGCTGAATTGCTTAACAATGTAATAAAACATGCAAAGGCTGATTTGATTGAACTTGAAGTTAAAAAAGAGAAAGGCTTTTACTATATTACAGTCTGCGACAACGGAGTCGGCTTTAAAAAGAGAAAGCCTAAAAAGGCCACTATGAAAGGAGGGTTCGGACTGTTGAGCATAACTGAAAGACTTGAAAATATTAAAGGTAACCTGGAAATTAAATCCGATCCTTTAAAAGGAACAAAAGCAATTGTGAGGATTCCGGTAAGTGAAAGTTAAAAACTATGGGAATAAAAGTATTAATAGCAGATGATCACCAATTGTTCAGGGAAGGCCTTGTAAATTTATTGTCTTCTGCTTCCGACATAGAGGTGATAGGAGAAGCCAAAGATGGCCCTGAAACTGCTGAAAAGGCCATCAGTTTACAACCGGATGTTGTATTGATCGACATCGGTATGCCCCGGATGAACGGGATTGAAGCAACAAAAATCATTAAAAAGAAATTTTCACAGATTAAAATTATTGCGGTTTCCATGCATTCCGACAAGCAATTTGTTAAAGGGATCCTTGAGGCAGGGGCTGACGGCTACCTGTTGAAAAATTGTACCTACCGGCAGCTTACAGATGCTATCTATTCCGTAATCTCAGGCAGGAAGTATCTGAGTGACGAAATCACGGGAATGGTGATCAGAGGTTACCTGGAACCTTCCGAAGCAACAAATGACAGTGAACCGGAACTTTCTGAAAGGGAAAATGAGATATTAAAGCTCTATGCAGAGGGAAAATCAACCCGCGAGATATCTGAAAAATTATTTATAAGTATTAAAACAGTCGGGACACATAAGCAGCATATTTTCGAAAAGCTTGATCTAAGGAGCAATGCCGATATGGTAAAATATGCCATTAAAAAAGGATTGATACAACTTTGATAAATAACCCCAATGGCATAGTATGAGAGTGTAAATAACCTAAGGGTAAAATAAATTATTACGGCAAAAAAACAGTGGCATGTTTTTATTGTTTTATTAAGAATATTTGGTTTATTTAGCTCATAAAATGCATATAACCTTTATTAACTTATAAGTCTTTGGATTTTAATTAAATTAAAGGAGAAGGACGATAATATACAGAATTAAAAAATTTGCACAGAGGAAGCGGGCATGATTGTAACATCACACAAGAGTATGATTAAATCAAATGCAAGTTCCAAATGATGCCTTTTAAAATAATTAATTTTAATAAGATGAATATTTTTTTAAGGAATTTTTTAGTACCGGCAATAATTCTTTCCCTTTCTTTTGTCATGCCCGGTAAAGATTATTATGACGAGCTTTACCGTCCGCAATTTCATTTTACACCGGAGGAAAACTGGCATAATGATCCCAACGGCCTGGTTTATTACAAAGGAGAATATCATCTTTTTTACCAGTATAATCCGTTTGGGAATGAATGGGGTTATATGCACTGGGGACATGCAGTGAGCAAAGACCTTGTTCACTGGGAACACCTGCCTATCGCTCTTCGTCCTGATGAAGATTCGAGAGATAAGGTGAAATGCACTGCTTTTTCAGGATCAGCTATTGTGGATGAGAGGAACCTGCTGGGGAAACAGGAAGGTGATGAAAAAACTCTCGTGGCCTTTTATACTAGTCAGCAATGCGGACAGCGAATTGCTTACAGCACTGACAGGGGGCGCACATGGGAAAAATATGAAGGCAATCCTGTCATTCCCTATGATGAGAATGACGATGCCAGGGATCCGAAGGTCATATGGCATGAGCCCTCCGGGAAATATGTCATGGTACTGTACAGGAAATCTTCAGAAGAGGAAACTTCAAAAGGAGTTTCTTTTTACACGTCGGAAAATCTGACCGGATGGGAATATCAAAGTCATGTTTACGGCTTTTATGAATGTCCGGATCTTGTGAATATGAAGGTTACTAACAGGCCGGAAGAGAATAAGTGGGTATTATTTGACGGGGACGGCAGTTATCTGATAGGAAATTTTGATGGTAATGAGTTCACACCTGAATCTTCTAAGATGACAGGTGATTTTGGTGCAAATTATTATGCAACACAGATGTGGAGCAATATCCCTGAAGATGACGGCAGGATAATACAAATTGCCTGGATGCGGGGAGGTGAGTTTCCCGGAATGCCGTTTAAAGGACAAATGACATTTCCATGTGAACTTGCTCTTACAAAGTTTAGTTTTGGTTATATGCTTACACGCAAACCCGTTGGTGAAATAGAGTTATTGCACGATAAACACTATGACTGGGAAAATGAAAATTTAATACCGGGGATCAACCAGAATATTTTAAAAAAGGTAAAAGGCGATTGCCTGCATCTTATAGGAGAGTTTGATCTTAAGACCTCCAATAATTTCGGATTTATGATACGCAGGGACAGGAAATCTGCCGGGACGGAAATTATGTATGATGTAAAACGGGGTACGCTGTCAGTGCTAGGGTCAACAGTCCCTCTGATGCCTGTAGATAATGCTATTAAACTTGAAATACTGATCGACAGGGCTTCTGTTGAGATTTTTGCCAATGACGGACAGGCTGTTATTTCAAATTGCTTTACACCTGATGAGGGTGCAGAAGGCCTCGAGCTTTTTACCCGCGGAGGCGAACTGGAAGTTTTGAAATTAGATATCTACAAGGTTAATTCAGTCTGGAAAGAGTGAACGCCTTCAGGCTAAAAAGCCGGTTTCCATCAGGAAGCTGAGGTCGTCATTGGTGGATAATTCAACCGGTTTTTCCCCTTTTTTGAATATCCGGCACATCTTACTGCCTATCAGCTGGAGTTTATCCTCTTCCAGTTTCAGCATTGTGCCCTCTCTTAGTCCGACGACATAAATTTCAGGATTGAGTTTAATAAATTCCTCGATACGCTGTTCGCGTGTTTCCCCGGCATGATCCCTGAAGTTTTCATCGAGATAGTGCGGATTGATCTGGAAGGGTACCAGTCCGATACATTCAAAGCCGCGAGGTTCAACTATAGGCATATCGTTGGTAGTCCGCAGTGTGGGACAGGCAACATTTGCTCCGGCGCTCCAGCCAATATAGGGAGTCCCGTTAAAAACTTTTTCCCTGACAGGATTCATTAATTTTTTTTCATGCAGCTTGCGGACCAGATGCCATGTATTTCCTCCGCCAATAACTATTGCTTCTGCATCTTCGATGGCTTTTACGGGATCATCGAAAGTATGTATCCCTATAATACGATGCCCGAACTCAGAAAAGCGATTTTCCACTTTACTGCAATATTCATCGTAAGTAAAGTTAACAGCTGCATAAGGAACAAAAACGGCAGTCACAGGTTTATCCCCCAGAAATTTGTGAATTTCATACTTCGGGTGGTCAAGGTACGGGCCTCCGGCCATAGTCGAGTTGCTTATTAATAAAAGCCTCATATCGTTACTTTTTAAGCGGTTTAAACTCCCACATGATGGGATAAAATTGAATAATTTTAACCGGATCTGTTTTTCCGGATTATTAATTTTCAATATTCTGCAAGAACTAAAAAATTTTTATACTATTCAATGACAATTATATGTTTTTTTCGCTAATTATAAATATTTTTTATATCACATTTTTCCAGTTCAATTAAAAAGTTTGCAATTTTTGTGGTTACATCTTCAAGAAAAGTCTTTCCTTTTTCAGGAGATGATTTTTTGGGATTACCCACACCTGTATCTTCAGAAATTTTATCCCAACGCCGTGGCGACCAAGCTGTTTTGTTGTTCAGTCCCTCAAGCCTGAATTTTTTTGCTTTTCCTTCCCCTGCTTCCTCCAGTGGCAAAACCAGTTCCGGGAAATAATACATTATAATACTTGTTTCCATTTCATTGGCATGATCTCCCCCCTCTTCGAAATATTCTGAATTATCAAGCATATTGAACCATTCGTTGAGTGCAATAAACATCCCGGGAAATTCAGGCAGTATTTCACGGATAACAGATTTAAAATCATTCCCCCCATGGCCGTTCATGATCACTAACTTTTTAATTCCCTGGTTATAGAGGGCTTTTACAATATCCTCAAGAATTAATTTTTGAGTAGAGGGGCGGGAATGAAGGCAAAACGGCAATTCTATTTGTCCTATGTTCTGAACGCCCAGTGGTATAACCGGCAGAACCATAACTCTTGCACCTTTTTCCCAGGCCTTTTTTGCTGCATCTGCGGCAATTCGGGCTGTCTCCATTGAATCAGTCCCGTAAGGTAAATGATAATTATGAGGTTCTGTAGCGCCCCAGGGCAGCACAGCCATTTCATAATGATTGTCTTTCAGATTTTTCCAGTTTGTCTCTTCTAAAATGTAATGTCTCATGGTCTCAAATTAAGGTTTAACCTAAATATCTAAAGTGAAATCGTCATGAAGTTCTACAGTGTATGTTAATATTGGGAAGCACAATAAAAAGTTTTGAAAGCGTAGCCATCGCTACGG
>CAZIOB010000148.1:0-8200 GCA_964540755.1 uncultured Prolixibacteraceae bacterium
ATATGCGCATAGCAGCGTTCTGTAAATATTTTTTAACGCAGTAGAAATTCAAAAGAACGAATCATTGTGCGTTAGAGCAGGCTTGACACGACACTAGCATATCCTCACCACTTTGATATTCAAAATCTTTCCCAGTTTTTCAATCTTGTCGGCAATATGCCCTGTTCCGATAGCGCAATGATGTGCCGGTCCCTGTTTTGACCAGCGGTTGATAAACTCTTTTGCTCCGGTAGAAAAGCGATACCTGCTGTTCGTGTTGCCAATTTGAAGAACAGGTCCTTCAACCGATTCCCCTTCCGCTGTAAGCATGAAAACCTCGTCCTTTCCTTCAACGATCGAAAGCAGGGTAACCGGACCGTTTTTTACATTCATCTGAATTGACAGTCCCTTTCCCGGTTTCCCGTGATACACAGGCAGGGGAACAAGTTTTACCTTTTCCTGGGCAATGACATAATGTGCAGGTCCGTCATGACCCAGATAGACCACATCATCATTAAAGTCCATCAAATAGAATTCTGAAAAAGATCCACCTGCTCCGAATTCAGCCATGATTTTCATAGCCTGGGCATTTTTAACCTCGCACTCCCCTGCCACAGGAATATTTTTACCTGTCAGCAATGTATTACCCGCAATTACAGATGTAACGATATTCTCATATTCATTACCCGATTCCCCTTCATAATAATATGCCATTGAACCAAGATCATGGTTTCTTACCAGTTTGTCGAGCGCCACTGAAGTCCTTGCAGCCCTTTCAATTTCCGAATCGTCACATTCCTCTGAAACATCAAAAGCTTCATTAAACTCAGAGATCTTAGCCTGAACTTCAGCATCAGTTGTTTCATCGCGATATTTTTTCAGTTCGCACATTTCCAGCAGCTCCATGTGAGTTCCGAAAGCAGCCGACTGTCTGGTAATATCGGTGTAAACATCCAGCATACCGTTATAATAGTGGCCCAGGATACCCAGGCGGTTATTCCGCATTGCTATTGAAACCTTTGCAGCTTCTGTCCATGCCTCAATTTCTTTCCATGCCTGTTTGTCCCCCAGGTAACCAGTTACAAAGTCATACTGAATATCTGACCGGTTAAATACCGATGCAATTTCGGGAACCGGACAAGCCTGGCAATGTTCCAGCCATACACCTGTCATTTTCCCGCGGTCACCAAGTCTGTTAAAGGCCTCATAATCCAGTTGCGGAACCGGTTGGAGATTCAGTATAACAACAGGAACTTTTACCTTTTGGGCTACAGGCAGAACCGTTGAAGACAATGCATACGTTGAAACATAAAGAAACACGATCTCCACATCCTGTGATTTCAGGAAATCCGCAGCCTCCCGCGCCTTCACGGGATTGTCAACCATTCCTGCATCCACAACTTCCACCCCGAAACCCGCGATCTTATTTTTAATTTGTTCCTGGTAACCCCTCAGCTTGTCGAGTAAACCCTCAAACTGAGGCCAGTAAGTATCCAGACCAATTCCGAAAAGTCCTGCTTTAATTTTCGAGTCCATTATTATATTATTTGATAATTATTATTTCCATCATTCCATCTCTGTCAGTACGAACGGCTCAAACAGTCCGTAATCCATCAGGAAATATTCAGAAGCGGAAGGTATTTTCTCCGGTGCATTATTCCATGTGTGTGGCCCGAATATCCAGCTGTCGTTATCACTGTAAAAATGGCCGAAAGTGTTTTTAAGGCTGCCTGTGACTTCAACCTCAACCTCATTTTCACCTTCTTTTAAGAAAGATGTAACATCCAGTTCATAAGGAGGCCATGCAATAAGGCCGGCTTTTTCTCCGTTCACTCTTACTTCCGAAACAGAACCGTTCCACTCCCCCAGCCTCACTTTATAATGTTTGTCCACAAGTTTTTTTATGTTAAATTTATCCGAATAAGATACTGTTTGCGAATAGAATGGCAGTCCTGCTTCACGCCACGATCCTAAATTGTTTAATTCACCCCCTGTAATCTCAAATCCCTTTTCTGCCGGCTTGACGATAAAATCTCCCAGTAAATAGACAGGCATAACCTCTGCCAGAATATGCATTCGATGAGCTGTCAAAGTAAGCGTATTTTTACCTGTCCTTAAATATTCGCCAATATTAAAAACGGAAAAATCCTTCTCTATCCAGTATTCTCCGGGAATTTTTGAAACAACATTACCGTTTATGCTGACATCCCAGAGATCAGATCTCTCAACAACTGCACGGATAGCCCTTTTTGCATTATCCTCAATATTTTCATTTATCTGAAAATTATAGGCAACCTCAAATCCCGAGTCATCTCCGAACAATGAATCCAGCGCCAGATAATTCTTTTTGTACTGAATTTTATGTTGCCAGGGATTACCCATTTCAATCCCGTTCTCTTCATAAAGGCCTATCAGCGCATCCATGAAATAGACATCCTTTTTATCAGATTCTGAAGTTTTAAGATCAAGGTAATTTATTACGAAGATGTTATCCGATTCCCTTTCAACCTGCATATTCCCATTGCCCTTTATCATTGTCTCTTTTTCATGAAAAACAGTCTCTTTAAGGCCTTCCGGTTTTCTGTCCATTGCCGCGAATAGAGCGCTTCCATTGGGATCCAGTTTAACCTGAAAATTCAGTTTACCATTCTTTCTGGTTGCAGGATAGCTGAATTCCTCCCCTGATATCAGGTCCAATTTTATAAGAAATCTTCCCTTCAGTGCTACCTCGGCAACTGCTTTTTCCGATTCGTGGGAGTTTACGAGAAATAAAAGCTGTCCGTCGCTTAAAATTCTCCTCTGATGATAAAACATACCGTTCCTGGTAATGTCATTTATTTCAAAGTCATTGTTTTTAAGCAAATCAAGACCCTGCGGATCTTCAATATCCGAAGCAAATATCCACTTTTCAGGGAATTTTTCAGCCAGCTCAGTTGCCGCGGACGATTCAGCCCCGTCAATCCGCGAAATATTCTTATTAAAAGATAAAACCTTTCCCCCGTTTTCAATATAATCCGAAATAAGTTCCAGCACAGGACTATCAAGATTCTCCATTGAAGCAGGAATTACTATCAGTGAATACTCGCGGCTCCCGACCGACAATTTATTTCCTTTTACGCTGCCCAGATTTTTTATTACATTTTCAGAACCCAGGTCATATTCTATATGCTGCTGTTCAAGCTGATATACAAAAATTTTAAAGCCTTTGCGAATTTCTTCGATTTTAGGATTTTTGACCTTTCTTGAAAAGTACATCCATGCAGTGGTATTCGGCTGAAGAACAAGTGTTTTATTTATCTGCTCTCCGAATGATGTGGCCATACTGATGCGGCCTATATAGTCACCCATAAGTCTGTAATGCTCCCACCACGGTTCATGATAAGAAAATGAAGGCGGATAATCGAACTTACGAACGCCGTTCAAAGAGTAATAAGAGAGGTGCTGATTAACAAAATTCACTCCCAGAACCCCCTGCCAGTCAGCCAGCCGTTTCTGGGTTTCGAAATCCATCTCCCAGCCACCACCCCCATAGGTTTCGCTGAGGGTACGAGTTCTTCCCGCCTGGTTAGCCGCGCTCCGCAATTCACGGATTGCACGGTCATTCCCGAACTGTCCGCCCAGTCCGTCAGCTATAAGCTGATTACCAAGCATATCCACTCCCGGCTGCTGATGCAGGATATAAAAAGCCGCTTCATCGAAACCGTGAGTCGGTTCAGGCCAGCCGTGTTCCCAATAGTGTCCTGTCCATTTCAATCCATGTTTTTCGCAGTATTTGCTCCATGGCTCGGCCCAGCGGTCGAGGAAAAGTTCAAGGATAAGCTCATAATAATCGTGGCGGACCTTCTGCCAGTTGCCGGTCTCCTCCGCCAATGAGGGAAGATGTGGCCTCAGGTCATAACCCCAGCGTTGCTCGAAATCATCCCATAATCCCGGAGTCCACCGCATCACAGAACCTCTGCCCATAGCCGCTTCAAGATTAGGTTCGTCAGTGAAAACCCCCGGCAGAGTTTTTCCAAAGTCCTGCATATTCCTTTCATACCCTTCGGTCATTGTAACCTCTATGAACTTATCTGTTACACCCGGGTATAAAAGATCCACATATGTAAATCCCCCATACCAGGGAGAACCGGAAGGATATGTTTTTCTGAAGATATAGTAAGTTCCTTTTTTTCCAGTCTCCCCCTCTGTTGAATCAGTGATATCCTTAAAACCATCATCATTTTTTTTCAGGACAACTTCCACCGTATCGGAGAGAGTAATATTCAGCTGGTCGTGTATTTCCAGTTGCAGTCCTGTTCCATGCTTATAAGAATCCGGCATTTCTGCAGGCACGTGACCGCCTGCAAATCCTGAAGGATAGGAATTTTCATCATAGATCCACACCTTCATATCCAGCTCCTTACCCTTTTGCACCGTATGATCAAACAGTTCGAACCACTCGTCCGACAAATACTCGGTGAGGAGTCCCGGACGCGGATGCACAAATCCCCCGCCGATACCCTCCTTTTTAAATTCCTTCATGTGAAAGTCAATACCCTCCTTTGTGATTTGCTCATTCCAGTCCCATAGCGGAGCACTGCGAAATTCGGAGGGAGGATCAGCAAACAAACTTCTTAATTCCGCTGTGGAATTATTATTATCCCTGACAGGCTCACGGCTGCAGCCGAAAGCGATTAATAAGAAGAGGGACATTAAAATTTTTGGTGTTGAATAGTACTTTTTCATACGATTAAAATTAAATATTTTCAAAGGTATCATATGGAACTCGCAGTTATTTTAATCATACTCCTGTATGCCTTCGCACAGATGTGCTATGGCATACAGGAGTGATTTAACAATCATGCTCGTTTCATAGGTGACTTATTGTATGATTTGACAATTATTTTGCTATATTTATCTTCAAAATAACACTAATTATCAATGAATTTAAATACATATTCTGATAAAAAAATACCACAATTTGACAATTACACAAAACCAGCCTTTAAAAAGTACCTCCCCATCTCAGAGGCAGACGGGAAATGGGGTTTTATAATCCATGATATCGGTCATACTGTAATACCGGAAAACTCTGATTATCCTTCCAGAGGACATCCCGGCACCCATATGTTTTCATGGGAAACCGGACGCATACTGGATGAATACCATTTTGTACTCATAACAGACGGGAAAGGGATATTTGAAAGCAAATCTGCCGGATCAACGGATATCGGGGCAGGTGACGGATTTATGGTTTTCCCGGGTGAGTGGCATCGCTATAAGCCTTTGTCAGAGACTGGCTGGACTGAGAACTGGGTGGGTTTTTCAGGACAAATTGCAGATATTGTCATGAAGGATATATTTTTCAAGAAGGAGGAGCCAATAATTCAGAAATGTGCAAATATGATGGTAATGAACCTTTTCAGGTCATTGTTCCAGCTTGTCTCGGAAGAGCAGTATGGCTTTCAGCGAATAGCTTCAGGAGTCTGTCTTCAGCTTCTCGCTGAACTATGTAATATCCGCAGGGGATCAGAGACCTCAAAGCAGGTAACCTCACTTATTTCCACTGCTAAGTATCTCATGTACAAAAAGATTGATGAGGATATAGATTTCCATACTTTTTCTGAAAATCACGGAATCAGTTACTCCAAATTCAGGAGTGATTTCAAGAGGCAGACAAGCCTGGCTCCCCTGCAATATTTTCTTCTGATGAAGATTGAAAAGGCAAAAGATCTTTTAAACAATACCGATCTCAGCGCCAAACAAATAGCCTACAGTCTGGGATTCAAATCAGAACACTATTTTAACCGGATCTTCAAACAAAAAACCGGTCTCACTCCCGGTCAGTTCAGGGTTAGGCGGCGGGAGTAGATTTTAGTAAACTTTTCTTCTTTCAGGCCACAACTCAATTGCATCATCAATAATACGCACCGGATATCCAAAAGAAGTTCCCACATCTCCTTCCGGGAATTTTTTCTCTTTAAACATTTTCCAGTCATCAAGTGTTAACCGGTCATCGGTACGACTATACTGAAATGCATTTAGTCCCTGTAAAAAGACATAACCATTATCTGTATTATTTACTTCTTCCATTATGGCATTGAAGGCAGTTGCCGGATCGCCATATAATCCGATTGCCTGGGCAGCCATAATACGGTTGGCAGCATAATCATCGCTTTTTATCATTTCACTTAAAGCTTCCTTTACATTTGCATTATTTACTCCGTTCAGAAAAATACCATATGCGCCCCAGTAACGGATTACCGGATTGCTGTCTTTCATATATCCAAGATATGCGGATAATTTTTCAGGATCACCGGAGCTTGAAGCCTTTGCAGCTTCCAATATGCGTTCAATGGGATAATTATCACTTTGGGCATATTCATAAATTGTTTTGTGATCTTTGTCCATTCCGGCCAGGTTATGAAACATAGGCTCGGGTATCAGTCCTATATCCCGTGTTTCAATCATCCACCGGTCCAGTTCATCAGAAAGTATTTGCAATCTTTTCTGATGTTGCGGCTGACCTGACAAACCCGAAACATGCCATGGATCTTTTTTTGTATCAAACAATTCATAAGCCGTTTTAGGCTGATAGAATTGTGATTGTATCTCATTGCATCTTCCTTGTTCGTAGTATGTCTCCCATGCCCTCCAGTTAGCCTGAACCGTATATCCATATCTTGAGTCACGGCCCCTTGGTCTGTGAGGCATAAAATTGCGGATAAAATAATAACGGCCGTCGGTAACAGCCCTTGAAAAATCATAGCGCTCAGCCATGCGGTCACGGTAAAAATGAACGTATTCCGGCGCTTTTTCTGTTTCCGTGCCCAAAAATATACGGCCCTGCATTTTTTCGGGCAAATTACATCCTGTAATTGAAAGAACTGTTTTGGCAAGATCAACGAAGCTGATAATATTGTTATCCGCAGTACCAGGTTTATGTTTTGACAAATGCTGCCATTTTTCAGGTAAATAAACGATAAACGGCACCTGGGTACCAACATTATATATGTATCTTTTTGCTCGTGACAACTGACCGCCATGGTCGGAATAGAAAAAAACTATGGTATTATCTGTTAATCCTTCATCCTCCAGCTCTTTTAACAAATCACCCGACATCTTATCCATAAGAGTGATGAGATCATGTAATCTTGCCCAATCCTCTCTTATTTCAGGTAAATCGGGATGATATGGGGGAAGTTTGATATCAGCGGGATTAACACGGGGCTTTTCAGGTATCAGGTTATTTTGAATATAATGAAGAATACGAGGTTCATTTAACTGGCTTTCATGGGTGACAGTATTATTGAATACGGCAAAAAACGGTTGTCCGGGTTCCCTGTTTTTATAATGGGCTTTATTGCTGCATTCATTCCACAGAGTATTATCATTCTGATAATTGGAATTATAATCCTTCTTCACATTATTAGTGCAGTAATAACCCGCTTCTCTCAGTATTTTTGGATAAGCTGGTATTTCCTCCGGCAACTGTGTCATGGTACGCATCTGGTGCGTGCCAATTGTAGAGGCATACATTCCTGAAAGAATTGTTGATCGTGCCACGGCGCATACAGGAGCATTTGCATAAGCATGGGTAAAACGTATCCCCCTTTCCGCTAATTTATCCAGGTTTGGTGTAAAAGCTTCCTTGCAACCATAACATCCCAGATAAGGACTGATATCTTCACAGGTTATCCACAGAATATTCGGACGATCTCCATTAATTTTACCACTTGTGTTATAATTACCCGAGCAGTAACTACTCATTGCTAAAAGACTTATCAGTAGTATTTTAGATTTCATTTTAATTATTTTATAACAAACTTCTTAATTCTTCTATGGAATTATTATTATCGCAGGCAGGTTCCCGGCTGCTGCCGATAGCAATTAATAAAACATGCCATTCCTTATTTTTCTCTGATAATCAACTTCATTTTCAATAACGGGATGCCTTATTACAAATATAGTTTTATTCATTGTATTTAGAAATACGTTTATATCTTTATGCTTCATTGGATGATCATAAAACTTTATATCTTAAGCGAATTCCAGATATTCCGGTAGTTTATGAACCAGATAAAAAGGGAGATTGATCAGCTTATATTTGTTACCCGAAATTGTTGTATAATTTTCTATTGAGAATTTTCCCGAATAAACACGTACTCCTATATTATGCGGTGATCTGTCAATAAATTGATGCAGTGATCTTAATTTTCCCAGATAAGGAAATAAAAATACT
>CAZIOB010000149.1:0-38138 GCA_964540755.1 uncultured Prolixibacteraceae bacterium
TATTTCGGATAAAACTTTGCCCGTAAGCGGATCAAACTTCATGCTTTTATGCATATCTATCTGACCACTAATACCGTATAGTCCGTCATCACGCAGAACCAACTGAAAATTATCATAAGGATTTTCCCAGAGAACATTACCGTTTTCAGCATCAACGGCAAGAAGCTTGCCTACTGTAGGACCTGCAAAGTATAAAGCTTTATCACTACATTTCATATATACAGTTGTACGAAAATTTGTCCGCCAGTCCTGCCGGTTTAATTCTTTTCCAAGTGCGTTGAACAACCCGGGACTGTTATCAGGGGTTTTTCGCCAAATGTCTTTACCGGTTTTTGCATCCAGACAAGCTAAAAAATTACCATACCGGTAGATAAAAATTTTGCCGTTTTTCATACAAAGGGCACGACTGTCGATATCTTTATCCTCATGGTGGCTCCACAGCACCTTCTCACTCTCAGGTTCTATTGCCAATAAGTTTTTACCGTATCCCCAGGGATTTTCAGGTTGGTTATAACCTTTTGAAAGCGGATCCCAAGGCCAGCCATGTGCTTCTCTTCTTTGCTTTAAGACAGGATCTTTTTGTTCCTGAGCTCCTATGAGCGCATAAAGGATACCATCTTCCAATGCCATCCATTTCCAGAATTTATCAGCGTCGTTATCTTTAGATGTAATAATTTCTTTTTCTATATTGCCCGTAGCTGCATCTATTATCTTGCAACTATTGTCGTCTCCCACATACAAAACTTCCGGCGTGGCGATCATTGTATTACGATGGATCATTACACCCGGTCTCAGTCTTCTCCTCCAAAGTTCTGTGCCATTATAACCATTATAAGCCACAAGGGTATTAAGCAAATGTTCTTCACGTATATGAAAGGCGAGATTCCCATAGGCCTTGAAAACTCTGCCACCCGAAGCTACACATACCTGTGTCAGAGGCGCATAATATGGTTTAGCTAAAAACTGGGTCACATAGGGAGCTCGCGCAATTTTATCGGCGGACTGTGGATTATTATCCGGACCGTGATACGGATGACTCCAGTCATCAATTCCTTCGGGAAATGGTTTAATTAATTTTTTATTACCGATAAATGCTTTTCCCTCAGGTCGTAAAATCCGGAGTACTTCCGATTTTTTAATATTGATATTTTTATCTGCCGCGATAAGAAAATCAGCCAGGTTGCCGGCAAGATGGATCCTTGAAAATTCACCATCTTCAATAAAAATACGGTTTCCGTAAAATCCGGCTTCATCCGCTGCAATACGGGCAGTCTCCAGATCACCGGCATTTGTTAACTGAACATAAATTAAAAACTCGCTTTCTTTAGCCAGCTTAATTGCAAGTTTACAATCGATATCCTCCAGCAAAACACAGATACCCCGCGATGAACCGATTTTTTTAATGATCTCTTTGGGACTATCCATGGTTCCCTGACAATTTACAAAGATCAATGCGCTTAAAACTGTCATTACTATACCTGATAAAAGGATTAAGAATGTAGCACCCTTTTTAAGATTAGAATACTTTTTCATGCATCTGAAATTTTATAATTATTTTATCACATTAAAGTTGTTTATTTCTATGGTATGAGATAGAACTCGTCATTCTAATTCTTTTCATAAATGAACAAAATTTCGTGACTCGTTGTAAATTAATTAAAAATTTGAGAACCCATGGGAACGTTAGTTCGTTTCATTACAGCAATATTTTGGTTATATATAGCTTATGATTAAAGGTACAAAAAATAGCTGTTTTTCAACTATTTTTGAAGTAATAATATCAAAAACAAAAATATGCCTCAATACCTTGATAATGTATAATAAATCTGATCTGAACAGTAAAAGGGATATTTCAAAATTTACTTTTCCCTTAGTAATTATTCTATAATCGTGAATCCGACCAATTTCGAACATCAGGGATAAATTCATTTTTTTTCTCTTGTTCAGTAAATAGCAAGGGGTATAGAAGGCCACAAAAAAGGGACTCCATCAAATCTGATAAAATCCCCGCTTTGGTGGTGCCAACCGGAAGAATGTCGAACCTTTTAGCTGAAGATTTTGATGCTGTATTGAAGGTTATGAATGCGGAAAAACAGGAGAAAAAATTCAGAATATAACGCAAACTTTAAGCAACTTCTATGATATTTCTAGTTTTAGTACAAATAAAATGGAGGAATAGAATTGTTTCATAGCTATTTATCTACCTATTCTCTCCAGATAGAATGGATTACACTTCCTTTTTCTGCATCATTTTCCATGCGTAGGTGAACATCAATTTTCTGGATATTATCAGCCAAAGCCAGTGACAACGCTGCCTGAAATGTCTGGCCACCGGAAAGTGTTTTTACACTTCTGATTTTACCACCATTCATAAAATCGTGTACCTGAAAATTATTATCGGGCGTAATTTCCAGGCTCAGCTTTTGCCGGGTAAGCTGGAAAAAACGGTCGTTGGCTGCATTACATAAACTCACATTTTCAAGAACTATTATCTCCATTTTTCTTTTCACAGTATTATCATTTAATGTTATGCGTCTTTCCATCGGGTCGGTCGTTATTGTTTTGGTGGCACAAAAAGGTAGTGTTTGAAAATGCAGGTTTTTTGTAGAAAATACTGTCTGACGCAGGAGGATGGAGATTTTTTACAAAACCGGAGGCTTGAACTTGCATTTCCTTAAAGCACGAATTTACCTTTGCCGCCGGAATAATAATGACCAGATGGAAAGGCAATTTTTTAATTATTCCGGCAAAAGAAGAAATCTGTAAGGCATTATTCATAGAGCATTGTATAGTATTCTTTTAAATGGTTTTAAGCTGGTTGTAAATGTTTTATAGGGAAAGCATGTTGTTTTAAGATGTTACATTAGTTATGAAGCTGGTATGTTTGGTACAAAGGGAACTTATGATTTTTCTAATAACCATGTCAAGTATCTTGTGCAAAATACTTGACGTGATATTTTTAATACTTACCTTTGTGATGGTATAACAAATACTGGTTTTATTTATGAAGATTGCAGAAAAGATAGAGAAGAAGATAAAACGTATGCCGGAAGGGACTACGTTTAAGTATCAACAATTAGGAATAGCAGCTACTGAGTATAGTGCAGCTACCAAAGCAATTGAACGGCTAATCGAAAAAGGAGTGATAAAACGGATAACAACAGGTGTATTTTATAAACCTAAGAAATCAGTTTTTGGGGAGCTAAGACCCAGGGAAACAGAAATTATAAAGCCTTATTTGTACGAACAGGGAAAGAGAATTGCATACATTACCGGAACAGCCCTGTATAATAATATGGGACTGACAACACAGGTTCCGAAAACTGTAAAAATTGCCAGCCGGAGCAAACGGATATATATTGATTCAGGAAGCATAAAAGCAAAGCCTGTAAAAAGCTACGTTGATGTTACCGAAGAAAATTATTCCCTGCTCGAAATCTTGGATGTATTAAAGGATTTCACAAAAATACCTGACATGGACAAAAAAAGCGGAATCCGGTTTCTGCAGGATAAATTGGAAAGTTTATCCGAAAAGGAAACAAATGCGCTGGTTAAATATGCATTAAAATACCCTCCCCGTGTCAGGGCTTTCCTGGGGGCAATATTAATGGAAATTTCTGGTCAGGAAAACAGCAATTTAAAACAAAGCCTGAACCCGTTGACGACTTACAGTCTCAACTTAAATGAAGACATTTTAACAACTGCACCAAACTGGAACATAAAATGAAGTTACACGAAAACAAAGAACTTTTTCAGGAAGCTGTTTTAGCTACGTCCCAAATGATGGGAATACCTGAAATCTATATTGAAAAAGACTATTGGGTCACATTTGCATTGTATCAGATTTTCCATTCTGAAATGGCAAAGGAAGTTGTTTTTAAAGGAGGAACCGCACTTTCAAAATGCCACAAATTAATAGAAAGGTTTTCCGAGGATATCGATGTCGTTGTTCTTAGGAATGAAGGTGAAAATGACAATCAAATGAAGAAGAAAATCAGGGCTGCAGGGAAAATTGTTGAATCGGTTATGCCTGAAATAGACATTCCCGGTCTAACAAATAAAATGGGAAATATCAGGAAAACGGTTCACCAATATGAGAAGATTTTCAAAGGTAATTTCGGTCAGGTTCGCGAACATATCGTTTTTGAGGCTACCTGGCTCGGAAGTTTTGAACCATTTACAATAGAGCCCATAAACAGCTACATTGCTGAAATGATGAAACAAAACGGACAAGATGAATTAATAAAAGAATATGGTTTGGAACCTTTTGAACTTCCGGTTTTAAGCAGGGAGCGAACCATCTGCGAGAAAATTATGAGCCTTGCAAGGTTCTCTTTATTGGAGAATTCCTATGAAAATCTGGCCAATAAAATCCGTCACATTTATGATACTCACATGATGCTGGGAAACAGTGAAATCAAAACCTTCTTTGAGAGTGACCAGTTTGATAAAATGATGATAACAGTTGGCAATGACGATGTTGTTAGCTATAAGAATAATAACGAGTGGTTAAAGACACATCCGGCGGAAGCAATTATTTTCAGTCAGCCGGAGAAGACCTGGGCAAATATTAAATTCCCTTATCAAACAACATTTAGCGAGCTGGTTATTGGGAAATTGCCCGAGGAGAAAGAGTTAATTGAAACTCTGAAAACAGTATTTAACCGTCTCCAAAAAGTTAAATGGGCACTGTAATTTCCAGTAGTATGACCACCACATTTTTTGTCGAATCACAGTGTGCATTATAGACTGTTTCTACTGATTAAAAGAAAACACTTTGTTTATTACCATCAGAAAACCAGACAAATGAAGACGTAAAATGACATATCAACCTTTATTTTTTAATGTATAGGTGCATTTCATAGGTTTGTTAAGGCTGGGAGAAATTAAATCAGTTTTTTTCTACTTCCGGCTTTATAAACTATGCAGGAAAAAGGAAACTTTACCATAAATTCAGGCCAAAATATGAAAAGGATTGTTTTGAAATTAAACAGGAACTCAATAAAACCGGCGGATATAAATCGAACCTTGGAAAGATAATAGATTTTGTCACAAAAATATGTCTAAATCCATTGGTATTATGGGAAAAATCGGATTTGAACAGCAAACGGATATTTCAAAATTTACTTTTCCCTTAGTAATTATTCTATAATCGTGAATCCGACCAATATCTAGCATCAGGGATAAATTCATTTTTTTCTCTTGTTCCTTAAATAGCAAGGGGTATAGAAGGCCACAAAAAAGGGATTCCATCAAATTTGACAAAATCCCCGCTTTGGTGGTGCCACGCGGAATCGAACCACGGACACACGGATTTTCAGTCCGTTGCTCTACCAACTGAGCTATGGCACCGGTTTACATTTATTATTTATTATTTTTGGTGATGCAAAAGTAAGCATTTTTTTAAAATCACAAAGTATTTTCTCTTTCAACTCATTTCAACTTCTGTTTTTTTACAACCAATTGTTTGAGTTTGCTTTACATTTTACTTTTACTAATTTTGGAAGCTGATTTATTTTTAAATGGTTACTACTAATTTTCCGTCACATATGCTCCAAAACGGCATACGGCTAATTCATAAGCCTGTCGATTCTCCCGTAGCTCATCTGGGAATAATTATTAATGCCGGGTCACGTGATGAGGAACCGGCAGAGCACGGATTGGCTCATTTTATTGAGCATTCTGTTTTTAAAGGGACTTATAAGCGAAAAGCATTTCATATACTGAGCCGCATAGAAGACGTAGGTGGTGAACTGAATGCATATACCACCAAGGAATATACTGCAATTTATTCAACTTTCCTGAATGAATATTATGAAAGAACCACCGAATTACTAAGCGATATTCTTTTAAACAGCTCATATCCGGAAAAAGAGCTAATCCGTGAAAAGGAGGTTATACTCGAAGAGATAAATTCTTACAGGGATTCTCCCTCGGATTTGATATTCGACGATTTTGAAGAACTTGTATTTGACGGCCATCCAATAGCACGGAATATATTAGGCGCCAAAGAAAATCTGGCCTCATTAACCAGAGATGCAATCCTTAATTTCATAGCTAACAATTATAACACTGACCAGATAGTTATCAGTTCTGTCGGAAAGATACCTTTTCAGTCACTTATAAAACTTATAGAAAGATATTTTGGAAGAGCAGAAAAGAATATACGCATAAACCGCCGGAAAAAATTTGAAAATTATATCCCCGGAATTCGCATTCTCGAAAAAAATACATTCCAGTCGCATTGCATAATAGGCAACCTGGCCCCTGATGTTAAGCATCCTAAAAGAATGACTATGGTTTTACTGAATAACATCATCGGGGGCCAGTCCATGAATTCACGACTAAATCTCGCACTGCGCGAAAAAAAAGGAATGGCTTACAACGTTGAATCCGGTTACAGCGCTTACTCCGATACAGGAATATTCAGCCTTTATTTTGGCACTGATAAGTATAACCTGAACAAAGCTATTGATCTGGTCTCTAAAGAGTTCAAACTGTTACGTGAAAAAAAGCTGGGTGCTGTGCAATTGAAAAAGGCTCAGAAGCAGCTGATGGGACAAATAGCTATCTCAACTGAAAATCATGAGGACCTGATGCTTGCTATCGGGAAAAGCTATATGCTTTTTAACAAAGTAGAGCCTGTAAATATTATCTTTAAAAAAATTGAAGAAATAAAGTCGTCGGACTTGCTGGAGGCAGCTAATGATGTTTTAAACACTGAAAAGCTGAGCCGGTTGATATACAAGCAACTATGAAATTTATTATTTATAATTGATGAATTATTCATCAAGTTCAGTGAATATTCCCCGACTTATTATGAAAAATATATTTAGCAAAAAATAATATCTGAATAAATGCACAGCCAACCCGACAAGTATATAATTGACCACATAGATCCAGAGGATGAGTTGCTTCGTGAGCTGGAACGGGAAACAAATCTTAAGGTACTGAATTCCCGCATGCTTTCAGGCCATTTGCAGGGACATGTTCTGACAATACTCTCTGGAACGGCAAAGTGTATAAGTCTCCCCCCCCCCCAACCGATTCTCAGTCACTGGGAATAATGGCATTCAACGAGCTTGTAAAAAAAGATACGCGTGTGGAGAAAGTAATCCTTCCACTGCGTGACGGAATGACGGTTATAAGAAAAAAATAATTTTCCCTTAGGGTAATAATCATGACCCTAAGGGAAAATATTTTAAAAGGGTAAATTTTATATTACTGTCTTGCTACTTTCAATCCCTCAGTAGTAGTGTAATACTTGATTATCATATTTGGTACTTCCCATTCAGGTAACCGGCCCCATACCAGGTAGCGTAAATATTTCTCAGTTACCTGGCCAAAGTGAGCTTCATGGCCAACCTTATATTTATCAGGTATTTCCACTGTCCACAATTTATCTTCCAGCTTTTTCAGCCTTATCCCAGGGTACATAACATCCAGATCCTGGTTGATCGCCTTATCAAGTCCGGCTGCAAAAGTCTCAAGTCCCTCGTCAATCGTAGCCTCAATAAACAACTGAGGCTTATAGCCCTGTTCTTCCCCCTGCTTAATTATCAGGTTACACATAGAACCACGCATTATTGAATAATGTGTGTCGCCTGCACCTTCCGGGGCTTCAAAATTCCATACAACAGAAATTTTAGCATGTATCCCTTTTAGGGTATAATTAATTTCCCCATTACTGAAAACTTTAAGGATATCATCTTCCACATATTTATTGAGATATTCAGGATACTCTTCCATACCGGTAACTCTTTGAAACTGCTCCGGAGTAAGGTCGGTAGTCCAGTGTTTTGCACTGATAATCTCAACATCTTCCTTTTTTAAAGTAACTTCCGGGAAAGCTTCCCACTGGATAAGGTCAACCAGGTGAGTGCCGACATCCACAATGCCTTCTCCCTGCTGGCTCACATCGAAAAACCAGGGCGGTCGTATAAGCGGATTTCCCGAAACATATTTAAAAAAGTGATGGACACTTTCCTTAGTGATTGAAGGCTCTTCTTCCGTCCCCTCCTGCAGCAGTCCGAATAACTCAGGGATCTTCGACAATTCACGCTGCAGGATTGTTGTTACCTCATACCTTTCTGTCATGATGTCGTAAAGCAAAACATCATTATTTGCGGCAACCTCAAATGCCCTTTCAAGTTTGGGAAATTCCCCGGGTGTAATTACCATAGGCTTGTCGGATAAGACATTAATACCGGCCTCCACTGTTTTAAGGATATATTCTGTCTTTTTAGCATTATTACCTGCGGTTACCATCACATTACCCGGCTTTTCACTGAGCATTTTTTCAAGATAATCAGAACCTTTATAAACTACTGTCTCCCATGAGGTCGGATTTTCCTCACGGTTGTTGTAACTTTCTATCCGGGCAAGATGATCTTGCACATCGGGCCCTTCCGGGGCATATACATGAACAACAGGATCAACCTGCTCATACATAATTTTCTGAACCAGCGCAGCATGGAAATGCCCGGGATCGAGAGTCATGAGTTTCACCTCATTTTTTGCTCCGGTAAACATACTATCTTCTTCTTCGGTCTCAGATTTACCGCCTCCTCCGGTACAGGCAGAAAAAAATATTGCAGCTGCCATTAAAATAAAAGATATTCGTCTCATTATTAAAATTTTTTAATTTGATTACGTTAACGTACACAAATTTAAAATTTTTCTATGTTAATGAGTAATTTAAATTAAATATTAATATAATTCGTACCGTAAGGATATCTCTGAGGCCTGCTTAACATTGAGTTAGCAAAATCATTATTCGAAAATTTCTCTTTTTCGGGATCCCACTCCAGAATACCAGGGATTTTCATGGCAATATGACTTATCAGGCAAACGGTACATGCCCGGTGGCCAATCTCTACGGGAGATATGGGCTGCCTGCGTGTTTTTACACAATCAAGCCAGTTGCCATGCTGCTCCTCGCTTTCATAGAGATGAATCTCATTTTCACCGATTTTGGATTTCAATATTTCAACATCACTGGCATCCAGCGCCTTTGTGCTTCCCTCTGGAACCGGGTCAGTCGGTGTTGCACGATATGCACCGCGTGTCACAAATATCCATCCTTCGTCACCTATATAGCGTATGCCATTCGGGAATCCGCCGCTGGTAAACACAGTAATGCCATTTTCATATTCATGCTTTACCATGAAGTCTCCATGGACATTCCAGCTGCCTGATTCAGGGAATTCAGCAACTGCCTGGACTGTCACGGGACCGGTATATTCAGTGTCCATGCCCCATGCAGCTGAGTCATAATGATGCTGGCCCCATCCTGTGATCATCCCTGCGCCATAATTCTCATGCCTGAGCCATCCCGGCCGGCCGTAATCATCCTGCGGATGTACCAGTCCTTCAGTGTAAGCAATCTCAGGGGTAGATCCCAGCCACATATCAAAATTGAGATTTGCAGGAACAGGCATTGTGGGGAATGCAGGTCCTGACGGGTCGCCCGGCAAGCCTATTTTTACCGTATGCAACTTACCTATCCGGCCGTTGCGCACCAGTTCAGCCGCCCTCCTGAATTGCTCTGAAGAACGTTGCTGCGTACCTACCTGGAGGATCACTCCCTGGCGGTGAACTATGTCACTGAGCAAACGCCCTTCGGTTATTGTCAGGGATGTTGGTTTCTGCAGATAAATATCTTTCCCTGCCAGCGCCGCCTCAATTGCCGGCTGTGAATGCCAGTGGTCAGGAGTGCTGATAACCACAGCATCAATATCCTTGTTCAGGAGCATTTCTTTATAATCATCATACATCTTAACATCAACGGCATTATTGCTGCCGGACTTCTTATTATAGAAATCTTCCACCAGTCGTTTACCATCTTCCGTGCGCTTGCTGTCAACATCCGATACAGCCACCATACGGACAAAATCATATTGCATCACTCCCGGCATGTCATGAGTGCGTGCTATACGACCGCATCCTATCTGGCCGATAGTAATAGTATTACCTGGTGCATTCTTGCCAAAAACCGACGACGGCACAATGGTCGGAATAACCATGGCTCCGGCAGTTGTTGCTGCTGTGCTTTTTAAAAATTTTCTGCGTTTCATTTGTTAATATTTTTTAATTTATTGAATTCTGATATAGTTATAAAAGTGGCCTCATTATTCAGATTTATATTTTTCAAATTCCCTGGCAATCCCCGCCTCCTTGTGATCACCGCTGTGAATAATAACCCGGTATCTCAAATCTATTGTCTCACCTTTACCCAGTTTCATGTTTTTATCGTTCTCAGGCCAATACATGGGCGTTGGAGAAAAAAAGCCATAATCACGTGTGAACCAGGGAGCAGGGTACCATCTGTTTGAAGGGTGCTGTAAAATTGCTATTCCTTCAACACCGCCCATCCTTTCATTGTGATAATCCATCCATGGGGAACTTTTTCCAAAAGTCTCCTTCTCATTTACATCCCCTTCTGCATTAACCAGTGTGCCACCGTTGACAACAGCCAGGTCCATGTCCACCCTGCCGCTGAACAGCGAATGGTTGGTTTTCTCAATGATAACATCCATAAGCATTTCCATAGTAATTTCAAAATCAATCTGATATTTATCAGCTGAAGGTACTGAAACGGTTATAGTGCGTACATCTTTGAC
Source organism: uncultured Prolixibacteraceae bacterium (assembly GCA_964540755.1). GTDB lineage: Bacteria > Bacteroidota > Bacteroidia > Bacteroidales > Prolixibacteraceae > JAAYJR01. The sequence goes on from CAZIOB010000149.1 coordinate 10,623, forward strand.
TGGGGCCATGGCGCCCGGCCGTTTCCAGATACATTCATTTCCCACTACAGCTTTATCACCTCCTGTTTCCAGGATATCAACACGCAATGAAACAATCTGTCCCCTTTCCAGCCCTTCCTGCCAGTAATTACCCCCGTTGACACGGTCGCAGCCAAAGAACAGTGAGCTGTGATGCGGATAAAGGGCATTCCGCATAGAAGTTACATTAGCCTTTGAAGGCCCGTTTACAGGGAAAAAGAAAGGATACTTCTCATACTCTGATATAATATAACTTGTAATAAGGTTCCCGTCTGCCCTGAACTCAATCTTGTCACCTGCCTTTTCAGCAGTTACTTTGGTCTGGGCAAAACCATAAACATTAAACAATCCGGCAAATAAGAGTAATAAAAATAAATTTTTCATCTGAATATAATTAATGATTTTCAAAGGTATCATATAGAACTCGCATTTGTATTAATCATACCCCCTGGTGATTTTACAATTATGCTCATTTCATAAGATTAAAATTAATTACAGGTATATATGCAAAACTATTCCAATATCTTTCAGCCTCCGCCTCATCCATCGCACCATCAAAAACAACCATACGGTACTTAAGTGTATAATCTTTACGTGCCTCCAGCTTCCAGTCCTCATGCCGTATAGGGACAAATTCAAAGAAAAGGTCTCCCCTTCCGCCGTTGGCATCGGGAGGCCATACACGCATTGGCTCAGGATGCATCCTGTTAGAAGGATGGCTTAAAAACAGGATGCCCGACCTTCCCCTGCCGCTATCAGATTCCCCTTCAACAAGGCACCACCGGGCAAAAGAGCCATCGGCATTATCCCGTTTTTTCCCGTCCGACGTTAATACTGTGCAGTTATCCTTATGCCATTTTTCAGTTGCCCGGTATCCTATTCCTCCTCCATAGCGATACGCATCAAGCATTATTCCGTTATCGAGCGGACTGTTAATTGTTGTTGTATAATCAATTATCCATATATCCCCGGAAACATTCCATACCCTCACATCAAGCAGCTCATTAATAGCTGCCTGGTCTTCACCCTTAGCTCCAAAATCGATATGCTGCTGCAATACCCTGAATCCTGAAAACACTTTCCCTTCAACTTCAGATAAAAATCCGGCAAACCTCACAGTTCCCTGTCCCTTTGCAAGATTCCAGAAATCCGCTTCCCGTCCGTCTATGTGAGTTTTTGTCCATGGCCCCCAGATACCATAATGATGATAATGATCATCAGGCTGGATATTAGTCAGTATCTCTCCCCCGGGTGACCACAAAGGATGGATAAATCCCGACCTTTTATAAAGGACATCAATCCCTTCAGGCGGATATTTAATCCCAAACCTGTAATTCAGAACCGGCTTCTCTCCCCGTGCAATGCTTAAATCATTATGCTTCCTTTCAAGCCTGAATGTTTTCTCTTTTTGATCCTCTCTCTCTTTGTCTTCCAGTCTTAATACAAAGTTTCTTATAGCCCTTGCTGAGGAAGTCTTATCAAGGATAAACCACAATTTAGCAGACTGGCCGGTTTCAAGCTGGGCAGGCACAAATACTTCCTCTCCCTCAATTATTTCATATAAAACCAGTATTCCCTTATCAGTGTTATAATCAAACGCATCGAGGGACAATGACACAGGTGTTTGTTCGACCTCCAATCCTGATTGGATGGAAAATCTTACTAACTCCCTGGCAAACATCATGTAAGGAACCATAAATAATGCCAGTATAAATACTTTGTATCTCATTTTAAGATTATTTATGAATTGAACCTAAAAAAGCTTAACCACTTCTTCATCCACCGCCTCCTTAAATGCCCTCATATTCTCAGTGCTTACCCCGGGAGGCACTCCACCGCCGCATGACCAGATCACACGTTCAGCAGAACCAAAATCACGGACCATCTTAACAGTTTCCTCCCTTACCTTGTCAGGATCACCTCCGGCCAGTACATCACGCGGAGGCAAATTCCCTGTCAATGCAACCTCAGGCCCTGCCAGCTCACGTATCTCCTTCATGGTATGTTCAAAGCTATAATTGAATAAATTTACACCCATCTCATGCAGATAAGGAGCTGAAACCAATCCGTGGGCATCATTGTGAAAAAAGTTAATTTTCGTATCTATAGCATCAAAAATACGTTTAATATATGGAATAACATACTCTCTGCATTCATCGTCTCCAACAAATCCCACAATATCGTCAAGAATAAGTATCCCCTCTATCGACGGGAATGTCTCTTTCTGATACTGAACCCAGTCAATAATAAACCGGGTAATTACATCAAGCAGCTGACGGCTCTTTTCAGGATCTGTTATAAATCCCATCATCAATTCGGTAGTACCAAGCAAAAAGGAGGCAATGTTAAGAGGGCCGCGGGAAACAGCAAATTTAATTTCATGGCCTTTATCCTGAATAGATTTTTGATAATTTGCCAGCCTAAGAATCATAAAAGGCAGCAATCCGTCAGTCTTCGGATTCGGAACTTTAAGCGATTCAATATCGGAAATATTGTTGTATATCCTGCCGGCATGCGGCAGGCTGGATTCATTCCAAACCAATTTTGAGCCAAATGCCGATGTTTCGGTACACATACCAAACTCCGACCAAAAGCCGGGCAGAAAAATAATATCCGGGAAAGTCTCAATAACCTTAACATTTGCCCCGAACCATATCTCTTCCGATGAGTAATACTGAAGGGTTGAGATACCCGCCCAACCGGGTATCCACGGACTGTCAACAATAAATCCCGTGAGTGGGTTACGGGGTATATTACCCTGAACAACACTTACTAACTGCGACCACTGTTCATTAGTCATAATTTTGATCTGTTTATTTTATTACCGTCATTTTTTCTTGTCCTGTTCTTTCCCGGGAAAGCACAATGACCTCAACAAAAATAATAGATTTACATCATAGATAATAGTATTAAATTTGCAGGACTTTGTACTATTTTAGCTTTTTACTAATATTGCATTCTAAAAGGATATCCGGTATAATTGCCGGGTTTCCCGGATATCGACAGTATTGATGCCGGGAAACTTGTTTTAGCCATAGCCGGAGTTGGCAATGAACAAGATAGTCATGAGTATGCCCGGGAAATAATATTTATTTCTTATGAAGATAATGCATGAGCATATCGATTTTCCCCTTCGTACTGCCGTAAAAGTAAAATGGCGGCACATGCCTCATTTTACTTATCCCTGGCATTTTCACAGTGAATTTGAAATTTTATATACTATTGAAGGATCAGGGACCAGCTTTGTTGCCGATAATATAGAACAATTCACCTCCGGCGACCTGGCACTGATAGGTAGCAACCTTCCCCATTTCTGGAGAAGTGATGAAAAGTATTATACGGAAGAGGGCGGGGAAAAGATTAATTACATTGTAATTCAGTTTCCCGGAGACATATTCAGAGATTCACTTTACGAATTTCCCGAGTTTAACATTATCCGTCAACTTCTGGAAAGAGCATCAAGGGGAATACGTTTTTTATCCCCGTTTTCTGAAAAAGCAGGTGAATATATTAAAGAAACAGCAAACAGCCAGGGTTTTGAACGCATTCTCCGACTGCTGAAACTATTATATGAGATGGCAAAAACTGATCAGTACAGACTGCTGGCAGGTGAGTTATATAATAAGCAGAGCCATGATTTCAGAGATGACCGTCTGACTAAAGTGCTGCATTTTCTGAATACCGGCTATCTCGATGAAATATCGCTGGAAGATATGGCAATCATGGCAAACCTTCATCCATCCGCTTTTTGTCGTTATTTTAAAAGCAAAACCGGCAAAACGCTTACTGAATATGTTAATGATATGCGGATCAGCTATGCCTGTAAATTAATTCTCGAAGGAAAAATGTCTGTTTCCCAGATTTGTTATGAAAGCGGATTTAACAACCTTTCTAATTTTAACCGCATTTTTAAACGCCACACAGGGCTCACCCCCACAAAATATTTCTATAACTTTCATAAAGGAATAAAATGAATATGAACTTTTTATTAAACACCCGGTTTCATTCCGGTCAATATCTGTATCCATTAATTCTTAAGTGAATTTAGTCACATGAAAAGTACAAAATGACAGACTTTTCAACTATTTAATGTTAGTTATTGATTACCCGGATCATCAAATTAGAAAGCCGATTTAGTTATATTTGTATCAAATTTCAAAATAATGGTTCCAAAATACGACGAAAGATCAATAAGGACTCTTGACTGGCAGGAGCACATCCGGAAAAGGCCCGGGATGTATATTGGCAAGGTGGGTGACGGTTCTGCAAATGATGACGGAATTTATGTTCTGTTAAAGGAGGTTATGGATAACTCCGTAGATGAATTTATGATGGGAAACGGAAAAAAGATAACAGTCAATATTGATCAGGACAAAGTTTCAGTAAGGGATTTTGGGAGGGGGATCCCACTCGGAAAACTATCGGATGTAGCCAGTAAAATGAATACAGGAGCTAAATATGACTCAAAAGTCTTTAAAAAAACAGTAGGATTGAATGGTGTCGGAATAAAAGCTGTAAATGCACTGTCAGCCAATTTTATAATCCGTTCTGTACGTGAAGGGTCAGCAAAAGAAATCTGTTTCAGCAAAGGGATACAATCAGGGGAAAAAGACTGGAAAGATCCGGCAGAACCTGACGGTACGCTTGTAGCCTTTGAACCGGACCCGGAAATTTTTCGCAATTTCCATTATATCAATGACTATGTGGTTAATATGGCGAAAAATTATACATTCCTGAATGCCGGCCTCACAATTGAATTCAATGGGGAACGGTTCTATTCCAGGAACGGACTGAAAGATCTTCTCGAGGAAAACCTTGATGATGATCCCATATATCCGATAATACACCTGAAAGGCGAAGATATTGAAATCGCTATAACCCATGGCAACAGGTACGGCGAGGACTATTACTCTTTTGTTAACGGCCAGCATACAACCCAGGGGGGGACTCACCTGCAAACATTTCGTGAAATATATGTCAAAACAATAAGGGATTTTTACAAGAAAGATTTTGATCCTTCGGATATCAGAGCCTCTATTGTTGCAGCTGTAAGTATAAAAGTAGAAGAACCTGTTTTCGAATCCCAGACAAAAACAAAACTGGGGTCCAGGGAGATTTCTCCCGGAGGAACAACGGTCCGTGCGCATGTAGGTAACTTCCTGCAAAAAGAGCTGAATAATTATCTACACAAAAACCAGGAAACTGCTGAAATACTTCTTAAGCGGATTGTAGAATCGGAGCGTGAGAGAAAAGCGATATCAGGAATAAAAAAACTGGCAAAACAGAAAGCAAAAAAAGTAAGCCTCCATAATAAAAAACTTCGTGATTGCAGAATCCATTTTAACAACAACGACGAACGTGCTGAAGAATCGAGCATATTCATCACCGAGGGGGATTCAGCCAGCGGCTCTATCACTAAGTCGCGCGATGTAAATACACAGGCAGTTTTCAGTCTGAAAGGCAAACCCCTGAATTCTTTCGGCCTTACTAAAAAAGTGGTGTATGAAAATGAGGAGTTCAATCTGCTGCAGGCTGCACTCAACATTGAAGAGAGCCTCGAAGATCTTCGCTACAATAAAATTATTATTGCCACAGATGCTGATGTAGATGGCATGCATATCCGCCTGTTGCTTATAACTTTTTTTCTTCAGTTCTTTCCTGAACTGATAAAAAAAGGACACATTTTTATTCTGCAAACTCCTCTTTTCAGGGTAAGAAATAAGCTTAAAACTTACTATTGCTATTCAGAAGAAGAGAGAAAGGAAGCTGTAAAAAAACTTAAGGGAAAAGCAGAAATCACAAGGTTCAAGGGACTTGGCGAAATTTCTCCCGATGAATTCAAACATTTCATTGGAAAGGATATTCGCCTGGATCCGGTAATTTTGAAAAAACATGAATCGGTAACACAGATGCTTCAGTTTTATATGGGTAAAAATACTATAGAACGGCAGGATTTTATTATTGATAATTTATACGTTGAAAAGGACGAAGTGGCATAAAGATAAAACCTGCAGGGAGCATCGTAAATTATTATTGAATATGTAATTTTTATTATAATTGCATGCAAGGTTCCCGGACCCTGTATCTTTCCGGGAATTCAGGAAGGTAAAAAGTAAAATGACAGAAAACTATACACCAAATACAGATTCAGAAGATAAGAATCCGGGCAATATCAGGGAAGAGATAACTTATCTGCCGGGGATGTACCGTGACTGGTTCCTGGACTATGCTTCATATGTTATACTCGAAAGGGCTGTCCCTTATGTTGACGACGGACTGAAACCTGTTCAGCGACGGATTATGCATGCTATGCGTGAAATGGATGACGGCCGCTATAATAAAGTGGCCAATATCATCGGACAAACCATGCAATATCATCCCCACGGGGATGCTTCAATCGGAGATGCCATTGTGCAGCTCGGACAGAAAAATCTGCTGATTGACACCCAGGGCAACTGGGGCAATATTATTACAGGGGACGGGGCAGCAGCGCCACGATATATTGAAGCCCGCCTGTCGGGATTTGCACGCGACGTTGTATATAGCCCGAAAATAACTGAATGGAAACTTTCTTACGACGGAAGGAAAAAAGAACCTGTCACCCTTCCCGTTAAATTTCCACTATTGCTTTGCCAGGGTGTCGAAGGTATTGCAGTCGGACTGGCATCAAAGATCTTACCTCATAATTTCAATGAATTGATCGATGCCTCCATATCTTACCTGAAAGGAAAAAATTTCGAACTGATGCCGGATTTTCCCACAGGCGGAATGGCTGATTTCAGCAGGTATAACGATGGCCTCAGGGGAGGCACTGTGAAAGTCAGGGCAAAAGTGGAAAAACGTGATAATAAAACACTTGCCATCACGGAGATTCCTTACGGGAAAACGACTCCCGCGCTAATCGAATCAATCATAAAAGCTAACGATAAAGGTAAGATCAAAATAAAAAAGATAGATGACAATACTGCTGAAAATGTAGAAATTATCATTCAACTGGCGCCGGGGGTGTCATCTGACAAAACCATTGATGCCCTTTTCGCTTTCACCGATTGCGAAATCTCCATTTCTCCCAACGCATGTATAATTGAAAACGACAAACCCCTGTTCATAGGCGTCAAAGAAATACTGAAACGGTCTGCCGATAAAACCCTGCAGCTTTTAAAAAAAGAGCTGGAAATAAGAAAAGGCGAACTGGAAGAGGCGTGGCATTATGCCACACTGGAAAAAATATTCATCGAAGAACGTATATATAAGGATAAAAAATTTGAGGATGCCGCTAATATGAATCAGGCAGTGGCGCACATCGACCAGCGCCTTACCCCGTTCAAACCCAGGTTTAAAAGAAAAATATCACGGGATGATATTTTAAAACTGATGGAAATTAAAATGGCGCGAATCCTTAAGTTCAATAAAGAGAAAGCTGATGAAAATATACTTTCTATTGAAGATGAAATAGATGAAGTCATAAATGATATTGAAAACATTGTACCATTTACCATCAGGTGGTTTAGCCATATTAAAGACAAATACGGTAAGGGAAGGGAGCGTAAAACCGAGATAAGGAGCTTTGAAAATATAGAAGCCTCAAAGGTGGTGGTAAGAAATGAAAAGCTCTATGTTGACCGCAAAGAAGGATTTATGGGTACTGGCCTGAAAAAGGCAGAATACGTATGTGATTGTTCCGACATAGATGATATTATCGTATTCAGGCGTGACGGCTCCTATTTCGTCACAAAAGTATCTGATAAAGCATTCATAGGGAAAAACCCGGTTCACCTGGCCGTATTTAAAAAGAATGATAAAAGGACAATATATAACATAGTTTACAGGGATGGCGAAAGCGGATATTCATATATGAAACGATTTTCCGTTACCGGTGTTACAAGGGATAAGGAATATAACCTCACCAAAGGCACTCCCAGGTCAAAAATAACCTATTTCTCTGAAAACCCGAACGGGGAGGCAGAGGTGTTAAAAATTATTCTCAAGCCAAAGCCAAGGCTTAAAAAGCAGGAGTTCGAAATGGATATGGGTGAACTCGCAATAAAAGGACGGCAATCGATAGGAAATATCCTGACAAAACACGAAGTACACAAAATCTCTCTCAAGGAAAAAGGAATATCCACCCTTGGAGGCCGGAAAATATGGTTTGACCCCGACGTCCTCCGTCTTAATGCAGATAACCGGGGCAACTATCTTGGCGAATTCTCCGGTGAAGATAAAATACTGGTAATTTATACGAACGGCGAATTCCAGCTCTACAATTTTGATCTCAGCAATCACTTCGATCCCGGAATTCTGGCTATCGAAAAATTTGACAGCAATAAAATCCTTTCTGCAATATACTTCGACACAAACCAAAACTATTACTATGTAAAACGTTTTGAAATAGAGGAAACAGAAGGAAAACGGGTCCGCTTTATTGGTGATAACCCTGACAATAAGCTTGTCAGCATAACCTGGGTCCGTTATCCGCGTTTTGAAATAGAATTCGGGGGCAAAAACGCGGAACGCGGAAATGAAATTATTGAAGTAGCTGAATTCATAGGAATAAAATCATGGAAAGCCAAAGGAAAACGGTTGTCAAATTATAATATTGATCATATAAAAGAGCTCAGTCCTGTAATTAAAGATGAACATGACAAACAGGATGATAATGAAGATGACAGGGAGGAAAAAGAGGAAAACTTTGATGATATCCCATTCGAAATAAAAAGGCCCCGAAAAGAGGATGATCCTGATCAGATGTCGCTGTTCTGATCTCCAAATGAAATTCTGCCGAATAAATGATAAATTTGAAAACCAAATATTTTTGTCACAGATGAGAATTTACCTGCTTGGATTTATGGGATCCGGAAAATCAACTATCGGGAAAAAACTGTCCGCATATACCGGGCTCCAATTCATAGATATGGATAATTACATCGAAAAACGTAACTACAAAACTGTACCGCAAATATTTGCCGAAGAGGGGGAAGCCGAATTCCGTAAAAAAGAACGTAAAGCACTTGAGGAATTATCGGAATTCCAAAATGTTATAATAGCAACAGGAGGCGGCGCACCATGTTTTTTTGATAATATGGAACTGATGAACAATACAGGTGTAACTGTTTATCTTAATATGTCCCCTGAAATTCTTGCCGCACGGCTTATGGATTCAAAAACCGACCGTCCCCTGATCAGTGGAAAATCTGAGAAAGAACTGATCGAATACATAAATGAAACACTTAATACACGAAACGAATATTATAAAAAGTCACAATTCCAGATCACAGATCCGGATACAGGGATGGATGAAATGATGAATATGATCTCCTCGTGAAGTATTTCAGTTTATTCCGGGTTTCTGAGACAGGCTCTATTGGCCCTCATTACCCCCGTTTTCCTGATTTTCAGTCTCCGGAGTACTTTCGCCGGCATTTTCTTCAGGCACTGTTGTAGGGAAGTTGGGAACCTGCGTAGGATCAACAGCTGTTTCGATCTGTTCCTGAACCATTGATTGATCCTGGCTTATTTGCTGACGTGGAATGAATGCCGATCCCATAACAGATAAAAACAGCAGGGAACCGGCAAGAACCCATGTGGCTTTCTCTAGAAAATCCGTGGTCTTACGCACTCCCATAACCTGGTTGGATGACTGGAAATTGCTGGCCAGGCCGCCTCCTTTTGAATTTTGTACCAATACGATCAAAACCAAAAGGACACAGACAATGAATATTAAAACTGTTATTAATGTATACATTTCGTTTCGATTAAATTCTTTTTAATTTTTCGATCTCTTCAATCCGGTTTGCAAAGTAAACACTTTTTTCCGGATATTTCAAGCGCAATTTTTCAAATGCATCAATCGCCTTATCATATTTTTTCTGTTCAAAGTAGATCATTGCAAGAGTTTCGGTTATCAACTCATCATTTTCAGAAACTGACTTTGCCAGTATCTCATCTTCATCACCTGAACTACCCTCATCCGGATTTTCAATTTTAATTGGCCCCCGCTCACGGGATAAAAATTTATCGATCAGATTATCTTCAGTCAAATTTCTCCTGTCCTGCCCCTGATAGTGTCCTGTGCCAATCCCTCCGAAATATGAATCACCGGTTAAATCTTCCGGCCAGGCATGTAAAAAAGCATATAATCTTTTTCTGTCAGGTATTGCTACAGAAATCCTGTTTAATATAGTCTCAAAATCGCTGTTCCCGGTAACAAAAAGATTTTTAAGGTAAAGGACAAGGCCGGCATGAAAGAAAGGATAAATATCTGCCACCTCCTTCAGCTCATTCAGGGTTTTATCATCCAGTAATCCCGGATTCTCCAATAGTTCATAAAATCTTTCCTTTTGCATTTTACCAGTTAGCAAGGGTTGAATTAAATATATCTTCCGTAAGTTTATCAATTATCTCCGGTACCAGCCCGTCCTCCACATCACTGAGTGAACTGGTGCTGTCGAAATCTTCATATGCCGTAAATGTACGCTCTGCATTCTGTTCAGGATCTAAATTATTAATATACTTAACATTAACCCTGATCGTCAGACGGTTAAGAGCTGCCATATCCTCCTTCTGAATAGACATTGGCTGAACATCATAACCGGTTATCTGTCCTTCAAAAATAAGGTCGCCACCTTCCCCTAATTCATTCAGTGATGTCTGTCGTTGCATTTTTTCCCGCAAAGCCTCAGTAAATGACTGGCTTAATGTTGGATTAACCAGCCGGGCGCGATTAGGGAAATAGTAAACAGAAAAAGTTTTTACATCAGGAGAAATATTTGCTCCCGTAAATGAATAGGAAATCTTGCATGAAGAAATTATCCCTCCTGAAAACAATATAAGTATAAATATTATTATTCTCTTCATATTTCAGCGTCCTATATTATATTCTTTAATCTTGCGATATAGTGTTCGTTCTGATATCCCAAGCTCTGCCGCAGCATATTTGCGCTTACCGTTATGCTTGTCCAATGCTTTTTCAATCAGTTCAATCTCCTTATCCTCCAGTGATAATGATTCTTCAACTACCTCTTCGGTATCCTGTATATCATTTTTATTAATATGCTGCAACCGGAATGCACCAGGAGTTATCTCTTCTCTTTCAGGCATCCCCGGATTATTATCAGCAAGATTTTGTATAATGCGTGCCTGGTCTCCCGTTATAGGCGCTTCTCTGCTTTCCATAAGGTCCAGTACAAGTTTTTTCAGATCATTCATATCCCGTTTCATGTCGAAAAGAACCTTATACAAAATCTCCCTTTCATTACTATAAGAAGTTTTTTCACTTCCGGATAACAGTGCAGGCAGGTTTTTTGATGAAAGAGCAGGCAGGTAATTACGCAATGCATCAGCCGTAAGTTCGCGATTCTGTTCAATAATAGAGATCTGTTCCGTAATATTTTTTAACTGCCTGACATTTCCGGGCCATCGATAATTAACAAGCAGAATTCGTGCTTCTTCATCGAGCCGCACAGGAGGCATCCTGTATTTATCTGCAAAATCCCTGGCAAACTTGCGGAATAAAAGTAATATATCATCAGATCTGTGCCGCAACGGTAATATGTTGATCGGAACCGTATTTAACCTGTAATAGAGATCCTCCCTGAATTTACCCTTCTCTATTGCTTCCGGAATATCAATATTAGAAGCGGCAATTACACGGACATTTGTTTTTATAACCTTTGATGATCCAACCTTGATAAACTCCCCGCTCTCCAGCACTCTCAGCAACCTGACCTGAGTTGACAAAGGCAAATCACCAATCTCGTCCAAAAAGATTGTACCTCCGTCTGCTTCCTGGAAATAACCTTTGCGATCTGCCAAAGCTCCCGTGAAAGCGCCCTTTTCATGACCGAAAAGCTCTGAATCTATTGTGCCTTCAGGTATTGCCCCACAATTAACTGCTATATATTTACCATGTTTCCGCGAAGAATACTGATGAATAATTTGAGGAAATATTTCTTTCCCCGTTCCGCTCTCCCCTGTTATCAATACAGAGAGATCTGTCGGGGCAACCTGAACCGCTACTTCAATAGCCCTGTTTAAACCAGGAGAATTGCCAATAATACCGAACCTTTGTTTTATTCCCTGAATATCCATGTTCATTTTAATTTTTCCGTTGACAAATTTACAATTTTTAAGTTGTAATATTAAGTTGTATAATTATTTAACCTAAATATCTAAAGTAAAATCGTCATGAATTCATTTATTCCGTAAAATATAGAATTTTTTACTAATTTAGAAAAGTAAAATAATATATAACGGACGTAACAAACATGAATCCTGCAAATCAGTTAAAATTCATAGGAATAATTCCTGCACGGTACAAATCTACACGATTTCCCGGTAAGCCGCTGGCTTTGCTAAACAATAAGCCAATAATACGGTGGGTATATGAAAATGCAATTCCGGCCCTTGATAATGTGTGGGTTGCCACAGATGACGATGAAATCTTTAAAACAGTAGAAAAATTTGGAGGAAAAGCTGTAAAGACTCTGTCAACACATAGAAGCGGAACTGACCGTTGCGCAGAAGCCGCTCTTATTCTTGCTGAAAAATTTTCATTTGACGCAGTGATCAATATACAGGGTGATGAACCATTTATCAATCCTAAACAAATTAAACAGCTAACCTCATGTTTCGATGAAAATACCGAAATAGCAACTCTTATAAAAAAAATCGAGACTACTGAAGAACTTTTCAATCCAAACAGGCCCAAGGTGGTGACGGACAAAAACAAGAATGCCCTATATTTCAGTCGATCCCCAATCCCTTTTGTCCGCGGCGAAAAAGAATTTAACTGGCTTTTAGCTACAAATTTCTGGTCACATATCGGGATGTATGCTTACAAAAAAGAGATCTTACAGGAAATTACAAAACTGCAACCCGGAAAACTGGAAGGAGCTGAAGCTCTTGAACAGTTGCGGTGGATGGAAAACGGATACAAAATAAAAACATCGGTAACAGAATTTCAAAGTATTGGAATAGACACTCCTGATGATTTACAGGCAGCAGAAAATATGATTAATAAAAATAAATAAAAGGCACATTTTTTGCATATTATATAACGGATATATATGCTTATTTTTAATAAGTCTTGTTAAAACAAGTAGATTATAATATGAAGGAAGCATGATAATAATTATCACACCGGGGATATGGTTATAATTCCATACTGGTTTAATATGATGCTTTTGAAAACGATTGAAACGAATGAAACATTTTATACTGCTATATATTATATTTTCACTGGGACTGGCCGCAATGGCACATAATCCCCTGCGGGACAGTGTAGGCATTGAATCCCGGCCAAATGATCATGAATTAAGGATTTATCCCAATCCCGCCGAACACGGAAGGGTTAATCTTGAGATAATAAATGATGAAATTAAAGAAATCAGGCTAATAGATATAGCGGGTAAAGAGGTAATATCCCGGAAAACAGAATTTGGAATTTCAAAGAGCCGCCTTGATCTGCATGAAATACCAAATGGCATTTATCTTATACGGGTCACGACAATGAAAAATAAAATTTTTGTTAAGAAACTTATTGTTTCCACACAATAAATTATATTATTTGCCTGTCTTCAAGCGCCTCACTCATCTCATCCCGGACTGTTTGTGCTGCTATGCCGGCTTTCTCTGCAAAATCATCTCCCCGGGAGGCATATATTATAGCCCGCGAAGAGTTTACCAACAAACCACATCTGCTGTTAAGACCGGATTCCGCAGTTTCCTTAAGGCTCCCCCCCTGTGCCCCAATGCCGGGGACCAAAAGGAAATGGCCGGGAACAATACTGCGTATTTCCTTCAGTTTATCGGACCGGGTTGCACCGGCCACATACATGATATTTTCTGAAGTACCCCAGTTTTTTGATACTTTAAGCACTGTTTTAAAAAGTTCATCTCCTGTAAATTTATCCTGCAGAAACTGAAAATCACCAGCTCCTTCGTTTGAAGTAAGAGCCAGAATAATTACCCATTTATCAGGGTATGACAGGAAAGGCCTTACAGAGTCTTCGCCCATATAAGGGACGACTGTCACTGCATCAAAATCGAGCTTATCGAAGAATGCACGTGCATAAAGGCTTGCTGTATTGCCAATGTCGCCACGTTTGGCATCAGCAATAAGAAAAATTTCCGGATACTTTGATCTAATGTATGCTACAGTCTTTTCCAGGCTTTCCCAGCCTCTCCATCCCAGACTTTCATAAAAGGCCAGATTCGGTTTATATGCTACAGCATATTTTGCCGTAGCGTCAACTATCGCCTTATTAAAGGAAAACACCGGATCAGGATTATTTTTCAAATATCCGGGTATTTTCAGGATATCGGTATCCAGTCCCACACATAAAAAGCTTTTTTTAAGTTTAATCTGTTTAAGAAGTTGTTGTTGGTTCATAGTATCTTATTATATTTCCGACTCTTTTAATTTTTGTGCATTCTCTTCGATCATCAGTTTTTCAATAATTTCATCCAGTTCGCCGTTGATTACAGCCTGCAGGTTGTATATTGTAAGATTGATCCGGTGGTCTGTCACCCTGCCCTGCGGCCAGTTATAGGTCCGTATTTTTGCAGAGCGGTCGCCTGTAGAAACCATTGTTTTGCGTTTTGATGATATCTCATCGATATATTTCTGGTACTCCATGTTATAAATCCTTGTACGAAGCTCATTCATTGCCCTGGCAAGATTTTTTATCTGCGATTTCTCATCCTGGCACGTAACAACAATACCAGTAGGGATGTGAGTTAACCTTATGGCCGAGTAAGTTGTGTTAACCGATTGTCCCCCGGGACCCGAAGAACAATAGGTATCTTTTTTGATATCGGACTCTTTCAGATCAACATCAAACTCTTCTGCTTCCGGCAGAACTGCAACGGTTGCTGCCGATGTATGCACACGGCCCTGGGTTTCTGTCTGCGGCACCCGCTGTACCCGGTGCACTCCCGACTCATATTTCATTATACCATAAACACCTTCCCCGCTTATATTTGCAACTATCTCCTTAAAGCCGCCTGCCGTACCTTCATTATGATTAGTAACTTCCAGTCGCCACCCTTTCTTTTCCGCAAATTTTGAATACATTCGAAACAGGTCTCCCGCGAATATACTCGCCTCATCTCCGCCGGTACCGGCCCTGATCTCAAGAATCGCATTTTTACTATCTTCAGGATCATCAGGGACGAGTAACATTTTTATCTCTTTTTCTTTTGCGGGGATCTGCTCTTCTGCCTTCTCTATCTCTTCACGGGCCATTTCACGTAATTCTTCATCCGATTCCTCTGACAGTATCTCTCTGCCGGAAGTAATATTGTCGATCAGGTTTTTATATTCTTTAAAAACCTTCAGTAATTTTTGCAGACTCTTATACTCCTGGTTAAGTTTGACATAGCGCTTCATGTCACCGATAACATCAGGATCGGTAATCAGTTGTTCCACCTCCTCAAAACGGTGTTTAACAGATTCATATTTTTCAAGTAATTTATTGTCAGCCATATTTTTACATTTTTAACCCGGTAATTATTATGTGAACTTTAACTGTCATTTTTCTATCCTTATGCATATATATTACTCAGGAACAGGCTATGCGGATCATTACGCAACTTACAGCCCTGCCTCCAAAGATGCATGAGGTTGATAAAATACAGGATAAGCTAATAGAAAAAAGTGCCTTTTTCCGATTTGACAGTAAGTTTTTTACCCTGACAGGATTCTACCCTGCCTATTATCTTAGCATCGATACCAAAGGATTCAGAGATTGATATTATTTCATCTGCAACTTCCGGTGCAGTATATATCTCAAAACGATGTCCCATATTAAACACTTTATACATCTCCCTCCAGGTTGTTCCTGACTCCTTTTGTATTATCCGGAAAAGCCGGGGGATTTCAAACATGTTATCTTTTATTATGTGAAGATTATCAATATAATGAAGTACTTTGGTCTGTGCACCTCCGGAGCAATGAATCATTCCTGATATCCCGCCATGGAATTTTTCCAAAACTTTCTTTACGACAGGCGCATATGTGCGTGTAGGAGATAATACCAGTTTACCTGCATCAACTCCCAGTTCACTGATCTTATCGGTTAGCTTAAAGCTCCCTGAATAAACAAGCTCAGCAGGCATTGCGGGATCATAACTCTCCGGGTATTTTTCCGAAAGATATTTACTAAAAACATCATGACGGGCAGAAGTAAGCCCGTTACTGCCCATGCCACCGTTGTACTCCTTTTCATATGTAGCCCGGCCGGAGGATGAAAGTCCCACAATAACATCACCGGCCCTGATATTCCCGGCGACAATAACCTCATTGCGTTTCATACGGCAAACAACCGTTGAATCCAGTATGATCGTTCTCACCAGATCCCCGACATCAGCTGTTTCCCCACCGGTTGACCAAATCTCTATCCCCATCTCCCTGAGGTCAGAAAGTAACTCTTCAGTCCCGTTGATAATAGCAGATATAACTTCTCCCGGAATAAGATTTTTATTCCTTCCGATAGTTGAAGAAACAAGTATGTTATTGACAGCGCCCACACATATCAGGTCATCAAGATTCATTATAAGGGCATCCTGGGCTATTCCTTTCCATACGGAGAGGTCTCCGGTCTCTTTCCAGTACATATATGCCAGGGCAGACTTAGTGCCTGCTCCGTCAGCATGCATTATATTGCACCAGTTTTCATCACCTCCCAGGTAATCAGGAATTATTTTACAAAAAGCATTTTCAAACAGGCCTTTGTCAATATTCCTTATTGCCTTGTACAGATCTTCTTTTGATGCTGAAACACCACGTGCATAATATCTTGATTCAGTTACCATCTCTTTCTTAAAACTGCAAAATTAACATTATTCAGTGAAACGAACATGAAAATTTTAATTCTTAAATTTTCACAAAAAAGAATGATTAAAATTTTCTTGTGAGAGTGAGGAACGAACGGTTCCATTTTTTGGCCAATTAATTCAACCCTGGTTTATTTTTTCTGAGTGTCTGGTATCTATTAACGTTCATATCCCCGGGTTACCCGGCATACAGGAAACGCTTAATTTTTTTAGTTGGTGTTTTTTCAAAAGGTATTGGTTGGAGAATTACTTCCTGCAACTTTGAAAATTTATTCAACTCGGCATTCACTTTCTTATGTATTTCCTTCAGTATGTCATCTGTCTTATTATAAATAAACTGCTGAGCTTCATTTTTAAAATGCTTAAAATTCTGTTCAATCTCTTCCATATTCAAATGGATCATTGCAACAAGTTTTCCCTTTTTTTCAATAACAAGAGATTCCAAAACAAACCTCATTTTATTAATTACCGATTCAATCTCCTCAGGATATATATTTTCACCGCTCGACCCGACTATCATTGTTTTAACACGTCCTTTTATGGTAAGAAAATTATCCTTGTCAAATATTCCGCGGTCACCTGTCTTAAACCATCCGTCTTCGGTAAAAACCTCTTTTGTAAGATCCGGGGCTTTAAAGTATCCTTTCATAACATTAGGTCCTTTCACCTGTATCTCCCCTTCCCCGGTTTCAGGATTTACATCATAAAGACGCATTTGCACTCCAGGAATAGCAGGGCCTGTTGACCCAAGCCTTACATTTTTACCCACGGCGCCGGCAAGCAGGGGTGAAGTTTCCGTCAGGCCATAGCCTATTGCATACGGGAACTTACCCTCCAGTAAGAATAATTCGGTCTGAGTTGATAATTTTGCACCTCCGATACCAAAAAACCTCAATTGGCCGCCAAAAGATTTATAAAGTTTTCGTGCTGCAATCCTGTGCAATATTTTTCTTACAGGCGGAACCGAATACAAAAACCTCATAACTGCGGTTTTCTGAAATTTTGGTAAAATTTTTGCCCTGAAAACTTTCTCAATTAACAGAGGAACAACAAGCATAATAGTGGGCTTCACCTTTTGGAGGGCCGGCAATAAAACCGACGCGACCGGAGGCTTACGCAGGTAATGAACAGATGCACCGTATTTCATTGGCAACAGGAAGCTTATCGTATTTTCAAAAGTATGGGACAAGGGCAGGACAGACAAAAAACGGTCTGTTGTTTTTATCTCCTGGAGCTTATAACTCTGTCCGGCTGTCCAGGCCAGATTCTTGTGAGTTAACATCACTCCCTTTGAATTACCTGTTGTTCCGGATGTATAAATGATTGAAGCCAGATCATCCTCCTCAATCTCTTCGGGCATTATTTCTCCGGTGATATCATGAATTGATGATTCCGCTTTCTGAAAACTTTCAGAAGAAGCATTCCGTGGAATAAGGGCAAAATTATCCAGCAGGATAAGCTTTTCCGGCAAAAAAATATCATCACTTCGAATCAGGCCTGAATATAATTTTTCTGAAATAAAAAGAACTTTTGTCCCGGAGTGTTCTAAAATAGATTTTATCTCATTAACATGAAAATCAGGCAGAATCGGAACTGCTACAGCACCTGTCCACATAATGGCAAAAAAAGCAACCCCCCAGTTAGGCATATTTGTGCTTAAAATTGCCACCTTATCTCCCTTTGAAACACCAGACTCCCTCAAGAGTGCAGCAACCTTCATAACGTCCGCACCCATTTGCCTGTAAGTATAATTATCTTCGCCGGCAAAAACAAGAGATGTATTATCAGGATAATCCCTCAATGATTCCGCCAGCAACGATGTTATGGTATATTTTGAATTGTTTGTCATCTTCCTTTTCCTTTATAACAGTCTAATAAATTAATTAAAGAATTCAATATCAGCAAATATAATAATAAACCAGTATCAAAAATCTTTCCGGCACATTTGTAACTATTTTTAACAGTTGGCTTGTAAAATTATAATTAATCATCTAAACAGCTGATCACATCTAATTGTTTTGTAAATTTGAAGATGTTATTTGAGAATCAGTTTGGATAATTTTCGATCTTCTATATTAAAAATTCGGCAAAAAACACTGTCGGATTTATATTTTATATAATTGTAATGAGAGCCAAAAGGTTATTTCTAATGATTCTCTATTACTAATATTTTTAGTAAATTTTATTAATTTGTCATTTTAAAACATATAACAGTGAAGATAGATCATATTGCCATCTGGACTTACAACCTTGAGGGTTTGCGTAATTTCTACATGCACTATTTTGACGCATCTTCTTCTGACATCTACTTTAACCATTCAAAAGAGTTCAGCTCATATTTTCTGACTTTCGACGGAGATTGCCGGCTGGAGCTTATGGAAATGCCAAATATTCCAAAATCCAAAAATGATCCTGTGAAAAATTATACGGGTATGAATCATATCGCAATTAATGTCGGGTCAAAAACAGAAGTAAACCACCTGACTGAGGTTCTCAGAAATGATGGGTTCCAGGTTATGAGCGAACCCCATACTTCAGGCGATGGATTATATGTGAGTGTCGTTCTTGATCCCGACAGAAACAGGGTTGAAATATTGGCTCCATAACAAAAACTATCGTACATACTGTATTTTTATTGCCATTTATATTACTTTTGCAATTCATATTGTTATGAATTCTTTAAAAAATCAACTATGTCATACGGCATATATTAAAACATAATGAGATATTTGGCATATTAAAAAATTATAAATTTCATACAGATGAGATTACAACAACTTACCTTCCATTACTTAATAACATTATTCACTTTCTCAGTATTATTCTTTCCCGGGTGCAGTGAAAAAAAACCAGATGAATTACCTAACATTCTCTGGCTTACCAGTGAAGATAACAGTCCTTTTCTGGGCTGTTACGGTGACATGTTCGCAACAACTCCAAATCTTGACAAGATGGCTTCCGGGGGTTTTTTATATACACATGCCTATGCAAACGCGCCCGTTTGCGCACCTGCCAGGAATACCATAATCACCGGGGTATATGCCTGCTCAAATGGCAATCAGCATATGCGCAGCTATTATCCCAAATCAGAAACAGTAAAAACTTATCCCGAATTCTTGCGGGAAGCCGGATATTATTGTACTAACAACAGCAAAACCGATTACAATACAAACTCGATAGATCCGGATCAGATTTGGGATGAATCAAGTGGAAAGGCTCATTACAGGAACAGGCAGGAGGGACAACCATTCTTTGCAGTTTTTAACGTTACCGTATCCCATGAAAGCAGAGTGCATGATTCCATCCCTGATGAAAAACTGAGACATAGCCCTGATAAGGCCCCATTACCACCTTATCACCCGGCAACGCCAGCAATGAAACATGACTGGGCACAATATTATGATAAAGTAGAGGATATGGATACCTGGGTAGGAGAAAAGCTGAAAGAGCTTGAAGATGAAGGCCTTGCTGAAAACACAATTGTTTTTTATTACGCCGATCACGGAGGTGTGATTGCACGTAGCAAAAGATATGTATATGAGTCGGGAACACATGTCCCTTTTATTATAAGGATACCTGAGAAATACAAACACCTTTTTCCGGCTGAAAAACCGGGAGAAAAAGTAAACCGGATAATAAGCTTTGTTGACCTGGCGCCTACGCTGCTTAGTATAACGGGCATACCGATACCCGAATATATGCAGGGTAATGCATTCCTCGGAGAACAGAAAACCAAAGATCCGGAATATGCCTTTATGTTCCGTGGCCGAATGGATGAGCGCTATGATATGTGCCGGGCTGTCAGGGACCACAAGTACCGTTATATAAAGAACTACATGCCATACCGGATTTACGGGCAACATCTGGAATATTTATGGAGAGCTCCCTCAATCCGTTCCTGGGAACAAGCATATAAGGCCGGTGAATGCAACGAAATTCAAAGCAGATTTTGGAAACCAAAACCGGCTGAAGAGTTATATGACACTGAAAATGATCCGTGGGAAGTCAATAACCTGGCACAAAACCCTGAATATAAAGATGTGCTTAACCGCATGCGAAATGCCAACAGGGAATGGCTTATACGAATCTTTGATACAGGATTCATTCCTGAGGCAGATCGTATAGACAGGGCTTCCGGCAAACCAGTGTATGATTATATGCGTTCAGGAAAAATTGATCTGGAACCAATAATTGAGGCAGCAGAAATTGCAACGAAAGGAGAGGAAAAAAATATTGATAAGCTGATATCATTCCTCAAGAGTGACGAAAGCGCTATCCGTTACTGGGGTGCAACCGGATTGCTGATACTGGGAGATAAAGCTTCAATTGCCGTTGACGACCTGAAAAATTCTTTATCTGACGAATCCCCGGATGTTGTTACGGTAGCAGCTGAAGCTTTATATAATCTCGGAGAAAAAGAGGACGCAAAAAAAGCATTGTTGTCAGTCCTTAATAACCCGGATGAATTCGCCCGCTCCCGTTGTCTGAATACCATCGACTGCATCAATGAGAGTAGTCATGAGGTCATAGAGGGAGTGGTTGCCATGGTTGCCGCCACTAAAGATAAAACACGGAGCCGTTATGACCTGCGCGCTGCAAAATGGTTGATCGAAAAATGGAAACTCAAAGAGGAAGATTATAATATTAAATTTGAGTGATAAAATTTACACCCTTCATATACCTGGATATCAGAAAATTATATATTGCACAGAATGTAATGCAAAGCCATGGGGAAGCACTCATGGCAGGATATATCTTAATAAAAAGATTTGCAAATTTTCAGTGATTATTTGATGGAACTCTTAATATCATTATATTTAACCGTTTTTTAAATAATATAATAATTTATAAATATTACCCGTCCAATTAAAATTCTTTTGTTATGGAAAAAAAATCGAGTAAAAATGTTGTATCAAGGAGAGCATTCCTCGGTACAACTGCAGCTGCTGCTGCCGGGATTACCATTATTCCCAGTCATGTAGTGGCAGGATTAGGGCACAAAGCCCCGAGTGATAAACTCAATATCGTTGGCGTTGGCGTTGGGGGTATGGGTTTTGCAAATCTTAAAAACCTGGAATCAGAAAATATCGTTGGTTTGTGTGATGTTGACTGGAAATATGCAGACAAGGTATTTGAATATTTCCCAAAAGCCAAAAAGTACAAGGACTGGCGCAAGATGTACGATGAAATGGGCAAACAGTTCGATGCAGTGGTCATTGCTACTGCCGACCATACACATGCTATCGCTGCAGCTCATGCAATTACAATGGGAAAGCATGTTTATCTGCAAAAACCTCTGACTCATACGGTTTATGAATCACGGTTGCTGACCAAACTGGCTAAAAAATACAAAGTAGCAACGCAAATGGGGAACCAGGGGTCATCGGGAGAAGGAGTTAACCTGACTACTGAATGGATCGCTAACGGGGAGATAGGTGAAATTACAAAGGTAGAAGCTTTCACTGACCGTCCTATCTGGCCACAGGGACTGAACACACCGGAGCAGGGACACTGGGTGCCTGAAACTCTTGACTGGGACCTGTTCACCGGTCCGGCAAAAATGCGTCCGTACAACTCAATTTACCATCCCTGGAACTGGCGCGGCTGGTGGGATTATGGCACAGGGGCGCTTGGCGATATGGCATGCCACATTTTACACCCGGTATTTATTGGCCTTGAACTAAAATATCCAATTCATGCGCAGGGGAGCTCAACACTGTTATTACAGGACTGCGCACCAAATGCACAGTCAGTGCAAATGACCTTTCCCGAAAGGAAACCCTCCAAAAAAATGAAAATAAAACTACCACAGGTAGATGTTTACTGGTATGACGGAGGTATCAAGTGGATGCTGCCGGAGGGCTGGCCTTCCGGTAAAAACCCGAATGACGCAGGAGGCGGGGTTATATTCCACGGAACAAAAGACACACTGATATGCGGATGCTATGGAGTAAATCCATGGTTGCTTTCAGGACGTAAACCCAACTCTCCCAAATTCCGCCGCCGCGTAGAACTTAGTCATGAGATGGATTGGGCCCGTGCCTGTAAAGAAAGTCCCGAAAACCGAGTGCCTACTGCATCTGACTTCAGGGAAGCCGGCCCTTTCAACGAAATGGTAGTAATGGGTGTTTTGGCTGTCAGGTTACAGAATCTTAATAAAGTACTTGACTGGGATGGCGAAAATATGAAGTTCACCAATCTTACAGCTGGCGACGAGATTAAGATTGTGGTTGAGGATAAATTCACAATTAAGGATGGCCATCCAACATTTGACAAGACATGGACTGATCCTGTGCCGGCAGATGAATTTGCAGCAGAACTGATTAAGCACACCTATCGCAAACCATGGCGTTTGCCTGATATGCCGGCTTAATTAATAATGATCCCTTAATGGGGCTGCCTGGAAAAATTAATAGTCCTACAAACCAAAGAACTTTACAGGCAACCCCATTATTATATCCGTTGATCTTGAATTTCTCCCGGTTTACTGACGGGGAACCGCGAATGCTTTATTTTCAGGTAACCTCATCCACCTGATTTATCCGGGAGAATCCTGCCGGGACGCTTTATAATCCAGTCCGTAAACTTTTTAGACACAAACTGATAAACCGGATACATCTTCGCTGAACCTTAAAGTTTTTATTAAATAAAAAGAATCGAACGATATTTTTCCTATTTTGCACCGGCAGGTAAAAGGTTTTAATTTTATTAATAAGATGTATAAAGAAAATAGATTATCCCGCAGAAATTTTATAACCACTTCAGCGATAACGGCTGCGGGGATAACAGTTTTGCCATCGGCAGTGATCTCCGGTTTAGGCCATAAACCTCCCGGCGATAAGCTTAACATTGCCGGAATTGGTGTCGGGGGTTATGGTTATACTAATCTGCGGCATATGGAAACAGAAAATATCGTTGCATTATGTGATGTTGACTGGGATTATACAGGAAATAATTCATTCAAAAGATGGCCTCTTGCAAAAACTTACAAAGATTACCGGATTATGTTTGACCAGCAGAAAGATATTGATGCGGTCATGATAGCAACTCCCGACCATAGCCATGCTCTGCCGGCATTAATCGCAATGCGCGAAAAAAAACACGTCTTTCTTCAAAGTCCGCTTACCCATTCCATTTATGAATCAAGGGTACTCAAAGATACGGCCAAGCGGTACGGCGTTGCCACACAAATGGGCAACCAGGGCAGTTCTGACGAAGGCATCATAAAGATATGCGAATGGATTTGGGCAGGTGTTATTGGTGAAATTACACATGTCGATACATGGACTAACAGGCCTGTATGGCCTCAGGATCTTCAGCAGCCCGACAGAAGCAGGCGAGTACCAAGGGACCTTGACTGGGATCTCTTTATTGGTCCGGCTAAATGGCATGAATACCACCCGGCATATCATCCCTGGAACTGGCGCAGCTGGTGGAATTTCGGGTCAGGGGCGTTAGGGGATATGGGATGTCATGTACTTAATCCTGCCTTTAAAGCTTTGATGCTTGAGGCTCCTGCAACGATCGAAGCCAGTTCAACCTCTTTTAATATCTATTCACCTCCCAACTCAGAATTTGTAAGGTATAAATTCCCCAGACGTGATAATCTGCCTAAGGTGGCAATGCCGGAAGTTACTATTGACTGGTATGACGGTGGCCCTATGCCACCCAGGCCTGATGAACTGAAAAAGGGAGAAATTATGGGAGATGAAAGAGGCGGTTCTGTTTTTTATGGTACACGGGGCAAGATAATGTGTGGCGCTAACGGTCAAAATCCAACTCTTCTGCCCACAAGTGAAATGGAACATTTCCGCGAACCGGAAAAATCACTGCGCCGTATTTACAATCCAATGCAGGGAGGCCATGAACAAGACTGGATCAGGGCATGTAAAGAACCTGCGGAGAGGAGACTGGAAACTTTCTCCAATTTTGGAAATGCCGCTCCATTGACTGAAACAGTGCTGTTAGGAGTTTTAGCAACCAGATCTCAGAGTCTAAACAGGAAGCTTGAGTGGGACAGTCCCAATATGCGTATCAACAATATCAATTCAAGTGATATTATAAGAATATTAACAAAAAAAGATTTTGAACTGACAAATGGGAATCCCGATGTGACAAGAGAATATGATACTTTTATCGCATCCAATACAATACAGGAATGGATCAGGCATGAATACAGGCAGGGTTGGGAACAGATATAAATATTATCTTTTAATATGAAACGAGCATGTAAAATATTTACACCCAAATGAAAGTTAACTTCAGATACTTACTTACGATCTCCCTCGTAACTGCAATGGGGGGACTGCTTTTTGGCTTCGACATATCTGTAATTTCCGGGACAATTCCTTTCATCCAGGAATATTTCGGACTTAACGAAGCCATGAAGGGTTGGGTGGTCAGCAGTGCACTCATCGGATGCATCCTGGGCGCCAGTTACAGCGGGAGGCTGAGCGATCAGACAGGACGAAAAAAAGTTCTCCTGGCAACAGCAATATTGTTTGCCGTTTCTGCCATTGGCAGCGGCTGGTCAAATTCAATCCCCGCATTCGTAGCCTACCGCATACTCGGAGGACTGGCAGTTGGCGGAGCATCTGTCCTTGCTCCAGTTTACATAGCTGAAGTCTCGCCCGCGCACCTGAGAGGACGAATGGTTTCTGTAAATCAGCTGACAATTGTAATTGGCATATCTCTGGCTTACTACTCCAACTGGTTTTTGCTTTCTACCGGGGAAAATGCATGGCGATGGATGTTTTCAGCCGAAGCAATTCCCGCCATTCTCTTTTTCGGCGCTCTGTTTATAGTTCCTGAAAGCCCGCGGTGGCTTGTGGCACAAAAAAAAGAACAGAAAGCCCTTCATATTCTCGAAAAAATTGCAGATGGGGATTTTGCCCCGTTTGAGCTTAAAGAAATTAAGGCTTCACTGAAAGGAGCTGAAAAACGAGGTGCTCTGAAGGATGCCTTCAGAAAAAAATATTCTTTTATTCTTTTTATAGGAATTTTCCTTGCAGTCTTTCAGCAATGGTCAGGTATAAACGTAATCTTCTTCTATGCTCCCGACATATTTGCAAAAGCTAACCTGGGTGTTGACACAGCGCTTTTTCAGACTACTCTGATAGGAGTTATGAATGTTGTTTTTACAATTCTCGCCATGAGGGTGATTGATAAAGCAGGCAGAAAACTTCTCATGCTTATTGGAGCAGCGGGAATGGCCGTCTGCTACCTGGTCATAGGCTATCTTTTCATGACAGGCAAAACAGACGGAATGCTGCTTCTCTCTTTCATAATAATCACTCCGGCATTTTTTGCATTTGGTTTAGGGCCTACAGTATGGGTAGTTTTATCCGAGATCTTCCCCAATAAGATCAGAGGAGCTGCAATGTCGATAGCCACTTTCTCACTGTGGGTGGCATGTTACCTGCTTACACTAACATTTCCTGTATTTGTTGAACTTTTCAGCGCAGCTAACACATTCTGGATTTATGCAGTAATATGTATTATCGGATTCGCTGTTACTTACAAATACCTGCCGGAAACCAAAGGCATATCACTTGAACAACTGGAGAAAAAACTCGTGAAGGATTCAGATGACAGTCAAAGGGGAAAAATACAGACACAACTTCTTTATTATAAACAAGGAGAAAGGGGTAAAATAAATGATCATTAACCATCACAATACATTATACAGAAGAAATCACTAAAAAAGACAGCTATCACAGTAATTTGGATCATAATGACAGAATTTTTAACTTAATAATAAGTATTTTTTTGATTTATAAAAATTTATAATAAGTTTAACATATCAATATAATAACTATGAATTCTTTAGAACAATTTTTAAAAACAATTAATCATAAGCAAACGGAACGGATAGTTGTTGATATGGGCTCGACCGCTGTAACTGGTATCCATGTTCTTGCCCTGGAGTCACTTCAAAAGTACCTGGGATTTCCGGAAGAACCTGTACGTGTAATAGAACCGTATCAGATGTTAGGGGAAGTAGATAATGAGGTTATAGAGGCGCTGGGTATTGATATAACAGGGGCCTGGTCAAAAAACAATATGTTCGGCTTTTACAATCACGATCCTTATAAAGAGTGGATAACACCATGGGGACAGGTTGTCAGGGTACCTTCGGATTTCAATGTTACTATCAATGAAAAGGGTGATGTTCTTATGCACCCGGAAGGGGACACATCACTTTCCCCCTCGGCAAGGATGCCAAAATCAGGCTATTTTTTTGATGCCATAATCCGCCAGGATCCAATTGATGAAGAATCTCTTAACCTTGATGACAATCTTGAGGAATTCGAACTAATAACTGAAGAAGACCTGGATCACTGGCGCAAAGAAATTGATAAAGCCTCAGCAACAGGGAAAGCAATAATAGCGTCATTCGGAGGCACTGCTTTGGGTGATATTGCACTTGTGCCTGGTATTCAGCTTCCTCATCCGAAAGGGATAAGAGATGTTGCTGAATGGTATATGAGTACTGTAATCCGCCCGGACTATATTAAAAAGATATTTGAGAGGCAGGTTGAGATAGCCCTGGAAAATTTACGAAGAATATATGATACTGTTGGCAATAAAGTACATGCTATATTTATCTGCGGAACAGACTTCGGGACACAAAGTTCCACCTTCTGCTCAGTTGAGCAGTTTGAA
>CAZIOB010000150.1:0-55231 GCA_964540755.1 uncultured Prolixibacteraceae bacterium
TGAAACGAGCATGTAAAATATTTACACCCGGGAGGATTATTAAAATACATGCGAGTTCCATACTATACCTTTGAAAATAATTAATTTTAATCATATGAAATAAAATAAAACATATAAAAATGGAAATATTCAAAACTGAAAAAATCAGAAACATCGCATTGATCGGAAATGCCGGGAGTGGGAAAACCACCCTTGCAGAAGCAATGCTTTTTAAGGGTGGACAAATTAAGAGAAAAGGAGAAGTAACTGCTAAAAACACAGTATCCGACCACAATTATATTGAACAGGAATATGGTAATTCTGTGTTATCAACCCTTATGTATGCAATACATGACGGATACAAGATCAACATCCTGGACACCCCTGGTATGGATGATCTTTGTGGCAGCGTGGTATCATCATTGAATGTCACTGACTTGGCGCTTATGACAATAAATTCTATAAATGGTGTGGAATCGGGGACCGAAAGCGCCGGCAGGCATGCTGAAGCAGCAAACATCCCCATGATGTTTGTATTTAACCAGCTTGATCATGATAACTCCAACTTTGAGGCTGCACTGGATCAGTGCAAAAAATCCTTTGGGAACAAAGTGACTGTAGTACAGTATCCCCTTGATCCCGGACCTGATTTTTCTTCCATCATTGATGTATTAAAATTAAAAATGTATAAATACAGCGACGACGGGGAGCCGAAGATTCTTGATATACCGGATTCGGAAAAATCCAAGGCTGAAAATCTGCACAATGAGCTTATCGAGATGGCTGCAGAAAATGAAGAAGAACTTATGGAGCTATACTTTGATAAAGGATCACTTTCTGAAGATGAAATGCACAAAGGTATAAAACTGGGAATGCTGCAACGTGACTTATACCCTGTTTTCTGTACCTGTCCCCGCAAAGATATTGGAATTTGCAGATTAACAGAATTTATTGTTAACAATGCTCCTGCTCCTGATGAAAGGCCTGTGCGTCCGGTTGTCAGCGGTAAAGAGCTGAAAATGGAAGAATCGGAAGCCCCCAGCCTGTTTGTATTCAAAACAACCGTTGAATCGCATGTAGGAGAGATTACTTACTTCAAAGTAATGTCAGGCGCAATCACTGAAGGTCTTGATCTGATAAATACAAAAACAGAAAATAAGGAACGTTTATCACAAATATATATTGCATCGGGGAAAAACCGCACCAAAGTAGAAAAACTGGTAGCCGGTGATTTGGGTTGTACGGTAAAACTAAAAGATACAAAGTACAACCAGACCCTGACAACAAAAGATGCAGACACCAAATATGAACCTGTTAAATTTCCCGCTTCCAGGCATACAATAGCTGTTAAGGCTGTCAATGAATCTGATGATGAAAAGGTAGGTGAAGTCCTTAATAAGATCAAATATGAAGATCCTACTTATGTTATTGAATATTCTGTAGAATTAAAACAATTGCTGGTGCACGGCCAGGGTGAATACCACCTGAATGTCTTAAAATGGTATTTCGACAATGTATATAAGATCGATGTAAAATATATACAGCCAAAAATTCCTTACCGTGAGACAATAACTAAAGCATCGCAGGCGGATTACCGTCACAAAAAACAATCCGGTGGCGCCGGCCAGTTCGGAGAAGTTCATATGATCATTGAGCCTTATACTGAAGGATCCGAGCCGAAACCGGCTTTTAAACTGGGAGACAAGGAATATAAACTTTCTCTCAGAGATATTCAGGAACATCCGCTGTCGTGGGGAGGCAAACTTATTTTTGTCAATAGTATAGTAGGGGGATCTATTGATGCGCGCTTCCTTCCCGCTATCCTTAAAGGTATAATGGAGAAGATGGAAGAAGGGCCCCTAACCGGTTCATATGCACGTGACATTCGCGTATATGTATATGACGGTAAAATGCATCCCGTTGACTCAAATGATATTTCATTTAAATTAGCAGGACGAAATGCTTTCAGTAAAGCTTTCAAGAATGCTGCACCTAAAATTCTTGAACCTATATTCAATCTCGAGGTATGGGTTCCTTCCGAAAGGATGGGCGATGTTATGAGCGATCTGCAGGGAAGGCGTGCCATGATCATGGGTATGGGATCCGAAAGGGGATTGGAAAAAATCACTGCCAGGGTACCTCAAAAAGAGATGTTCCGATATTCAACCTCCCTTAGTTCACTGACCGGGGGACGTGGTATCTTTAACATGACATTTGACGGTTATGAGAAAGTGCCGCAGGAAATCCAGGATGAACTTCTGAAAGCATACGAAGAGGAACAGAAAGAGGATTAAATCAGAATGCCCTTATTAATTATAATACCCTTAGTGTGAAAATATTACCCTAAGGGTTTGCTTTTTTAGGCCGGACTGAATTATGGGCAGGGTTTATAAGGCAGCTTAGCCATCTTTTCAACTTCCAGAGAAGGGAATCCGAACTCTTCACATACCTTTCCCAGTATCAGATAAATCCCGGGCCCCCTGAAAGGATACTCCCTGAGGGATGCGGGGAAATGGACAGTATCAAAAAATTCACCTGTTGAATCGATGAAAGTCCCGAACTGCATGATCTCTTTTTTGGTTGTCCATACATATTTAGTAGTCACCAGCCTTCCCGTCATCCTGACTTTTTTACCCGCTTTCAGGAGCATGTCCTTTGATTGCATCTCTCCCCTGAACCGGGTCTGCAGCATATCAAAACTGTTCATGCTCACAGGGAATCCGAGTAATTCAATTTCATCATAGGCGTCTTTTAGTCTGCTATTCTGAAATTCGGGCAGTTTGCAGGGTTTTGAAAAAGTATCAAATAATGGCGGAGAATTGACCTTTTTCGACTTCCTTTTTAAATAAAGGTGCGCTTCCCAAAGAAGACGGCTTTTTGTTTTCCCGGTAAATCTGAAAGCCCCTGTCCTGATCAGGATAACCAACTGCTCTTTAGTTACAGGTACCCGTTTAATAAAATCAATGAGAGAATTGAATTTCCCATGACATTTTCGCTCGCTGACAATAAGATCTATGGCAGAATGTTCAAGATCCCGGACATGGACAAATCCCAGCCAGATAGTCGTGCCGGTAATACATGTACTGTTAACACTCCCGTTAATACAAGGCAGCTCAATCTTTGCCCCTTGTCTGCCGGCTTCATTTAAATACACCCAGGTTTGATAGAATCCGCCGAAATTATTAATGACAGCAACCTGAAATTCCAGCGGATAATGCGCTTTAAGAAATAAACTCTGGAAACTTTCTACGGCATAAGATGCTGAATGTGCTTTTGAAAATGAATATCCGGCAAAAGATTCTATCTGCCGCCAAACCTCCTTTGAAATATCTTCCGGACGGCCCAGTTTCTTACAGTTCAGAAAATACTTTTTTTCTATACGTTTGAATTCGTCCAATGAGCGATATTTCCCAGACATGGCCCTTCTGAGAACATCAGATTCTGCCAGGTCCAGGCCGGCAAAATAATGAGCCACTTTGATCACATCTTCCTGGAATACCATAACACCATAAGTCCCGGCCAGCTGTTCCTCCATAACCGGATGAATGTATTTGAAATCACAGGGATGATGAAAACGGCGTATATATTCACGCATCATGCCTGATTTGGCGACTCCGGGACGGATTATTGAACTTGCAGCCACAAGTGTAATATAATTATCGCATTTTAACTTCTTCAGCAACCCTCTCATAGCAGGACTCTCAATATAAAAACAGCCATTGGTCTCGCCATTCCTAAGCTGCCGCCTTACCTTTTCATCCTCGAAAAATTTATCCACCCGGTGGATATCAACAACATCACCCCTGTTTTCCCTGATAATCTCCACAGCCTCCTTTATATGTCCGATGCCCCGCTGGCTCAAAATGTCAAGTTTCTCAAAACCCATCTCCTCTGCTATGTACATATCCCAATGGGTAGTGGGGAAACCTTTCGGGGGCAGATCCAGTGCGGTATAATTGGTTAAAGGCTCCTCTGAGATCAATATTCCGCCAGCATGGATAGTCCGCAGATTAGGAAAACCTGTCATCTTTTTTCCCAGCAAAGTTATCAGGGCAGTAATCTCATTTTTATTAAAATCATTACCCGGATCATTCACCAGCATATCGATCTCCTCCTTTGGCAGCCCGAAGACCTTTCCAAGCTCCCTGAAAACCGATCTGTTTTTAAAAGTGGAAGTAGCGCCCAACAAGGCAGTATAATCCCTTCCGTAACGTTTAAATATATAATCCTGAACAGCATCCCGGTCTTTCCATGAATAATCAATATCAAAATCCGGCGGACTTGTCCTTTTGGGATTAAGAAACCGTTCAAAATAAAGATTGAGCTTAACCGGATCGACATCGGTGATTTTAAGACAGTAAGCAACTATGCTGTTTGCCCCGCTGCCTCTTCCCACATGATAAAAGCCTTGTGACATACTATAGCGGACAATATCCCAGGCAATTAAAAAATAGGCTGAGAATCCGGATTTATCAATGATCTCCAGTTCATGTTTTATCCGCTCATATGCTTCTCTGTTATTTTTCCCGTAGCGATATACCATACCGTCAAGGGCCAGTTTCTCCAGAAGAAGTTTATCGTCATATGCGGTCTGTCCAAAGGTCTTCCTGTTCTTAACAGTAAAAAAATCAATATCTATTGTACATTTTTTTATCACATTTTCAGTTGACCGGATAATCAGGGGCCGGGACAAAAACAGCTCCCTTAGTTTACTTACGCAGACCATTTTTTCATCACTCCGGCCATATTGCCAGGGCTCAAGTTTGCTTATCAACGTATTGTGGTCAATAGCCCTGAGGCTTTTGTGGAGCAGTAAACCGGATTCATCATTAATGGTTACCGGCTGCCATATTACAAGTTTATCCTGATACCTGCCGTATTCGGAAGTGATCAGTTTATTTATCTGCGCTGGTCGTATTCCGGTAAACTCATAATCTTTTAATTCTCCAGGCCTTTTTCTTCCCGGGGGATATATCACAATAACACGGCTGAACTCCCATCTGGTGACTGAATATTTCTTTTTATTCAGATTGTGCCAGGTCAGGTAGTCATTCAGCTCTTTAAATCCTGCATTGTTCACTGCAAGCCCGATGAATAGCAGATCGTCGCCGTTCCTGACCTCAACACCCGCTACCGGCTTTATTCCCGCGGCCTTTGCCTTCTTTACAAATTCGGGTATTCCCATAGTAGTATTTATGTCGGTTAATGCCATTGCCTCCACACCATTTTTTGCTGCGGGACCAATAAGCTGATCTATGCTGAGTGTCCCGTAGCGCAGGCTGTAATATGAATGTACATTCAGATACATACTCATCATCTGTTGTTAATTCCCGATGCCCGCCGGATAGCCCCTGCTCCGTAACGCCGTCTGATCTTATCCATCGACAGGTATAACCTGATCTGTTTTTCATTATCATCAAAAAGATTAAGTTGCCGGGCGCCGTGTACTAATCCGCCCAGTTTTACGCCGATCAGCCGCACCAGCATACGGCGCTGATAAAGCCTTTTAAACAATGCCTTCACCGTATCGATCAAAGCATGGTCGAAGGAGGTATATGCCACTCTTTTTTGCAATGTGTGGGTATCATAGTTTGCATACCTGATCTTCACGGTCACCAATGACGCCAGTTTCTCTTTTTTGCGTAACTTAAAACAGAGCTTTTCTGTCATCGCTGTCAGAACCTGTTCCAGCATAACAACATCAATAGTATCTGTTTCGAAAGTCCGCTCCGAACTGATGGATTTTTCTTCGTAATAAGGAATTACAGGAGTTAAATCGATCCCGTTAGCCCGCTGCCATATCTCTATGCCATTTTTCCCTAAAACACTTTCAAGCATTTCCACGGGCATTGCCCCCAGGGTTTCAATAGTGGAAACCCCCATAGAATGCAGAAGCTGAAATGTTTTAAGTCCGATCATGGGTATCTTCCTTATCGATAAAGGATTCAGAAAAGGTTTTACAAATGGTTTCTCCACCTGCTTTTCACCATTAGGCTTTGCCTCTCCGGCCGCAATCTTGGATACAGTCTTATTAACAGATAATCCGTAAGATATGGGCAGCCCCGTTTCCTTTATGATCCTTTGCCTTAGTTCACGCGTCCATTTTAAAGAACCATAAAAACGGTCCATCCCGGTAATATCCAGATAATGTTCATCGACCGAGGCTTTCTCATATAAAGGCGCCTTCTCTGCAATCACATCAGTTACAAGTTTTGAATACCTGCTGTACAAATCCATGTCGCCTCTTATAACTATTGCATCCCGGCAAAGATTCAAAGCCATTTTCATTGGCATGGCTGAATGCACTCCGTATATCCTTGCTTCATAACTACAGCTGGCAACTACACCACGGTCTGACAAGCTGCCTATTATCACAGGCTTACCATTGAGAGCAGAGTTCATTAACCGCTCAACCGAAACAAAAAATGTATCCAGATCCATATGCACAATTGTCCTGTCCCCCGATTGCATCTCTCTTTTCCTCCTGCTTTGGAGCCCTTAACCGCTTCCTGCTGCTCCGGGCCTTCCGTCTAAAAATTCATTTTCACTAATTTTTTCTCTGCTATGTTGTTAAAATCAAAAAAATTTAATATTTTTGACTACAAAAAAGTCATATTGCAGACTACAATATAATCATTTTTATAAATATCACAAAATGTATATAGCATCTAATATTAAATTATTAAGAAAAAGAAAAAAATTAACGCAGAATGACCTGGCTGCATCGCTGGGCTGCAGCAGGTCGGGCATTAATAATTACGAAAGCGGCAAGGCAGTCCCTCCGGCAGATATTCTTATGTCATTGTCTGACATTTTTCATATCTCAATCGACACTCTCCTTCGTATCAATCTTCCGGGATTAAAAGAAAGTCAGCTCAGAATGATAGAAAACGGGACTGATGTATTTATAAAAGGTTCGGAACTCAGGGTACTTGCCACCACAGTCAATAATCAGAATGAAGAAAATGTTGAGCTGGTATCTGTAAAAGCAAAGGCCGGTTATACAACAGGTTATTATGATCCGGAATTCATTTCGGGCCTTCCTGCCTTTCAACTGCCCTTTCTTTCCGGTGGAAAAAAATACAGGACATTCCAGGTCTCAGGGGATTCCATGCTGCCGATACAGGATAAAAGCTGGGTAACAGGTGAGTTCGTGCAGGATTTTAACAATATCAGGGACAATGAATTTTACATTGTACTCACTTTAAATGAGGGAATTGTTTTTAAAAAAGTGATAAATGAACTTAAAGAGAAAGGTTCATTAAGGATGATCTCTACAAATCCGGAATATATGCCGTATGATTTACCTGCAAATGAAATCAGGGAAGTGTGGAAATTTATTCACTATATATCTGGTGAGATTCCCCGGAACACCGATTCAGTCCAGCTTTACAACCAGATTGAATCAATAAAAAAAGAGTTGGCAGGGCTAAAAAAAATGATAAAAAAAACCTGAACTCTCTGCGGAAATTATCAAACTTACATCACATTATAATCCCTATCTTAAAATCATGAGGCCCATTGCGAGATAAAATTCCGTAATTAAAGACAATTAGGTATTAATTGCTTTTAGTTCCCCTCTCTTTTGTTGCATAGCATGAAAACTGAAAATTCAATGGCTGCAACCAACATTAAAGAATCGCCGAGAAGTTCAATACCCTCTTCAGCAACTGCCTTGGCAATCCTGTAATTACTCTCGTCATACATCAGCAGCCAGAAATCTGACTGTCCGAATAACCGGCTGAAAATAAAAGTAACTAATAAACCGGCGAGAAACCAGGCAGAGGCAGGTTGAGAGAAAAAGATACGGACAGCTTCATTTATTTTTTTCAGATCACGTATCAACAACCAGACTATAATGGCAAAAATTAAAAGTACGGGATATATCCACCAGTCGAGCAAAAAATTGAACTCCCTGATAAATGACATCAGGAAAAACAGTGAAATTATATTTGTAACCGGTTGAACAGCTCTATATCTGTATCCTGAAACCAGGAAGAAGATAAAAAGTACAAAAAAGATGGTTTCCTGCAATATCTCAGTAAGACTTCTCTCACTGAAATAACCTTCAACAGAAGGATTAACCGCATCGAACCTGATAGCTAAAAAAATACCGGCTATCAGCAAAGAATATAAAATTATCCGGATAATGATATATACAGGTGAATAAATCCTCATAATCTTTATTTGACGGGACTAAATTAAACTTTTTTATATAACATAAAAATCTAAAATCAAAATCTGTTACTTTTCTGCCCTGCGAACTACTTTGGGAAAGGTTCATTTTACAGTATTCCGCCTTGCCGGCGGACTCCCATTCAAATCTTTTTTCCCGCTGTCCTGATAAAAAAATGCCAGGGAAATTCAATTTTAGCCGGCCGGCCTAAGTGCAACACTGACATAATTTTTAAAATCAAAGAATCTTTTATAAGATTTTTTTAACGATTTCTTTGTCATTTCCTTCACTAAAGTATCATAAGTACCAAATTCCGAAAAGTCACCATCTTTAAGAAAGTAAGTATTACTTAGCAGTCCCAGCCAGAACCCGTTTTCGGTAAGCGCTGTTTCCCGCTCCCGCAGCATCTTCTCTTTCGCTTTATCAAGTTCTTCTGTTTTCGGGCCATTTCTCAAAAAATCCTTTACCTCATCAAATACTGCCCCTTTAATTTCTTGCAGTCTTTCCGGATCTGTTCCATAATAGATTGAAATACTATACTCCTCTTCTGCATATTTTGAGGATGAGGGAGAGGCTCCTATTGAGTAAACACTACTTTTATCTTCACGGATAACCTCAAGAAGACGAGTGGATAAGATCCTTCCTACAGCATCAAGCAGTAGTACATTTTTAGATGAGTAATTAAAATCACCATGGAATACAATGTATTGCAAACTTTTATCTTCCTGGCCTTTTTTAACAACCTTTTCAACCACCCCCTCAGGCGGGTCTATATTAAGATTCCGCCATCTCTCCTTTTTACCTGCTGAAGGAATTCCTCCTATGTACTTTTCCACAAGAGGCTTAAAAATGCTTGTATCAATATTGCCAACAAAAAAGAATTTAAAATCAGCAGCATCACGGAACCGTTCCTTGCCAATTTGTCTGATACGTTCAAAATCAGCTTCTTTCAGCAATTCAGGATTCATTGGCCTTGCCCTATCACTATAATTTGCCAGTATTGCCGTCAGTGTATCACTGAAAACAGCTTCCGGGGAGGCTGATCTGTTTTGCAATATGCCTGCCATGCGGTTGATAAAGGAAGTAAAAGCGGTTTCGTCGAAACGTGGATGTGTAAAATAAAGATAAACCATTTGCAGCATTGTTTCCAAATCTTTAACAGAAGAATTACCGCTAAATCCTTCCCGGATTTCAGATATATACGGAGTAACACTAAAAACTTTGTCTGCCAGCATCTTATCAAGCGTTATCCTGTCAAAATCAGCGATTCCGCTCATAATCATAATGTTAGATGTTAAACTTACAGATACATCATCAGTGACATCATAAAGAGAACTGCCACCCGGGCTCCAGGCGCTGAATAATATTTCATCGTCTTTAAAATCAGTAATCTTATATATTACTTTTGCACCATTGCCGAGAGTCCACTCCACAGCATCCGCTTTATTCAGTTTCTTTTCCATGACAACCGGGCTGCCTTGCGGTTCTTCCGGGATAAGAGGAATATCAGATACACTATCTTTATAAGGTTCCACCTTAGTCTGTTCAACAATCTCAAGCAGATCGAAAACAGCTTCCTTATCCGGTACCTGCACTCCCTCTTTTTCAGGCGCATTAACCACTACAACACGATTTTCGTCTGTTACCCATTCATTGGCAAGACTGTTAACTTCCCCGAGGTTTATTCCCGGAAGAAACATTTTATAGTATTGATATTCATTTTCAATTCCGGGTATAGGCTCCTCTGTCATGAGAAAATTACGCTTATACTCTTCGGCAAATGTTATTGAATTTCTTTTATTACGTTCATTATATGCCTTTTCCATCTGATTCATGAGGGACCTCTTCTGCCTCTCCAGTTCACTGGCGGTAAATCCATGTCTCAACACACGTTCGTTCTCAAACAGAACCGATTTTAGTCCTTCGTTAATCTTTCCTTCATGGCATATTGCGGCAGACTGGTAAACGCTTAAAGGGCCGAAAAAATCAGAAAATGAGGACTGCGCTGTAATAAATGGAGGCTCAGCCTGTTGTAACTTTTCAATCAAACGATCATTAATAATTGAATTATACAGGCTATGCATAATTGACTTCCTGTAATCACCCAATGTCTTGATTTTCTGCAGTGGGTGTTTATGAAAAACATACGCTGCTGAATATTGTGCTTCCTTGTCAGTAGCAATAGAAACCAGAGTTTCTTTGTGGGGCGGAATATCATAATTCTTTGCTTCCCGTGGATCTTTAACTTTCGGGATCTTTGAAAATTTCTCCTTAACTCTTTGTACCATTTTCCCCTGGTCAAAATCACCTACCACTATAACTGCCTGCATATCCGGTCTGTACCAGTCATTGCGGAAGCGGCGCAGAATTTCCGGCGGTGCATTGTTTATAATATCCAATTTCCCGATCGGCAGCCTGTTCGCATATTTTGAATCATGAAGCAATACAGGCAGCCATTCCTGCTGCATCCTGAAATTTGCATCCCGCCCCGATCTTAACTCTTCACGAATGACTCCCCTCTCTTTTTCAATCTCTTCATTTGAGTCTGTAACCTGGCAAGCCCAGTCGTAAAGTACCTGCAATCCCTTTTCCAGATACAGAGCAGAATCAAGAGGAACCTTAAGCATATAAACAGTTTCATCAAAACTGGTATATGCATTGATTTCAGGCCCGAATTCCATGCCTATGGACTCAAAATAATTAATAAGTTCATTTTTGGGAAAATTTTTTGTTCCGTTAAATGCCATATGCTCAGCAAAATGGGCAAGCCCTTGTTGATCCTCATCTTCATCGACTGATCCCGCTTTTACCACAAGCATCAGTTCTGCCCTGTTAGGAGGATAATCATTTGCCCGCACATAACATGTAAGCCCGTTATCAAGCACCTCTTTAAAAACTCCGGGATCTGCAGGTAAAGGTTCATGAAGATCAAATATTTGCTGAGCATATAATTGTGATGTCAGCAAAAGAAAAAAAACAATAGTTAAATATCTCATATTATTTATTTTGACTACAACAAATTTCTCACTGCATTCGCAAATCCATTCTCCTCATTTGAGGGGGCCGGGATAAACATTTGTTTTATCTGACAGGGTGCATTTTCAGTAATATAGGAACAGGCGGTAAAATTAAGCAAATCAAGATCATTATAGTCATTCCCGATTCCTAAAGTTTCCCCGGGGAGTATTCCCAGCATATCACAAATCATTTTAACACCATTTCCTTTTGACACAAAACTGTCAAATACTTCAACCCAGATATAACCTTTTGTCACAGGCGATGAAGAGCGAATAACCCTGATCTTCGGACAAAGTGACTCAATTTCATTTTTCAATTCCACAAAAATAGCCTCATCTTCCGGAATTATAAGCAAAAACTGGCATATCTCTGCATTTTCCATACCTCCGTCAGGCAAAGGCTTTGCATAATCGCAATGTAAATGCAGGTAAAGGTTAAACTCACTACAATCTTTTTCACCTTTATGAAACCACAGGTTATGATTCTCCGGAGCAGCTCCTGATGCATAGAAATTGTATTTCTTGCTGATTAAATAGCCAAGCAGCTTTCCGGATGACTCCCCTGCCATATTCTGTTTAAAAATATGTTTTTGCTCTTTCCAGTTATATATACCAGCGCCTGAAGAGTAAACAATATAATCGAAAGGAACCTCCCGATGTATTACGCTGTGAACTTTTTGAAGATTTCTTCCCGTTGCAACAACGCGGATAATATTTCTGGATCCAAGCATATGTAAAGCTTCCAGGTTATCGCGGCTTATAGTCCGGTCATTCCTTAAAAAAGTTCCATCAAGGTCGGTAGCAACCAATCTTATATTCATCATTTGTCTTAAAACTTCTTTTTATGTTCAATTAAAGTTCCATATCAGCCCTGATCATGATGGTTAGTTCATAATATTAATCTTCCAAAAAATATCTTAACTGATCCAGCATTATCGGAACATCTTCTTTATCAACGCCCTGTTCAATCAGATAAGGCAAATCCTCTTCAAAAACCTCCAAAAACTGTTTTTCAGAAAATCCCTCATGTGAGATAGATTTAGTATAGTAATCAAGCGCTTCTTTTCTCTTTCCAAGGCTCCACTGTACATGTCCCATATTCATATAATCATGTTTATTTGGATTATCCTCTATCAGCTTCATAAAATACTTCTCCGCCTGTTCCTTTTTCCCTGTCAGAAATGAACACCATCCAACAGGCCTCCATACTTTTTTATCTCCGGGAGCAAGATATTCCACCTTAAAATAGCATTTTAGCGCTTCTTCAAACTTATCCAGTTCCAGAAGACACTGGCCGATATTTAACTGGTTGTTCAAATCATCCGGATTCAGGGCCTCTGCCGCTTTATAATATTCCAGGGCTTTGTCTGTCTGCTTAAGATTACGGTAGCACAGCGCTATTTTTTTTAGATTCCACAACCTGTTCAGATCATATAAATCAGCTTTCAGGTAAGCATCAAGAGCTTCTTTATAATTTCCCAGCTTCTGGTGACAGAAAGCTAATTTTTGATAAAGTTCCCCGGATTTTTTTTCAGCCAGCAGATCAGTATATATCTCCAGGGCATCAGCAAAATAATTTTTTGCAAAATAATATTCTGAAATATTACGAAGAACCTTGCTGTCCTCTTTCAGAATATCCCTAAGCGTGCTCTTGTTATGAAAATCAAAACGCCAGGAAAAGATATCCTCCAGATCTGTTTTACGCGGATAAAGTTTATAAAAACGATACAGATCCTGGATATGACGGTTAGAAACAAATTCCGACTTACGGCCGGGGTCAATCAGCTCCTCATCAGTTTCAATCTCACGGAACTGATCAAGTTCCGATTTCATACCCCTGACAATAAATTCACGGCTTTCCTTTGGCAAATTCTGAATACTGAAACAAAATGAATACTTATCGGAATTGCAAAGTATAGGGGCCCTGCCAATAGTATAAATAAAATTCAGGTTAATGCTGTCAGAAATATCAATATCCCGGGCAATTTCAGGATTTTCAGCGAAAAAAGGAATAAACCAGTTTGCAATCTCACTAAAAAAGGGAAATGATTTCAGCATGGAAAAAGATCCCATAAAAACATCAGCGCCTTCCATCTGAAGTTTTGAAAATTCCTCCATTTTATCTATCAATCCCGGGGAGTCACTGAAAATTTCTTCCCATTCAGGATTTTTATCATCTGATAATTCCTCTCCCATAAGGCTATCAAGATTGATTTTATCCTTCAGGTTAGGGCTTATCTTTATCATTTCCGGAATAATTTCATCCCTGATCTTTTTTTGTATCTTCTCGGTTTCCTTACTGCGTATAAACTGAATTATTATACTTTCAACACTATTCTTGAACCCCGGATCTTCATTCAAAATTTTCAGTCTGCCTGTTACAGCCGGATAGTTTTTCAACCTCCTGTCATATTTATAAAAAGCTATCAGTAATCCTGTCAGTGCACGCCTGACAATCTCCTCTTCGTCCAGCTCAAATGCATCAAACAACAGAGAAAATTTATCTTCATCAAAATATCTCTGTAAACTAATGCTCAGTGCAGTTACAATAAAAGCCCGGTAAGCAACCGGTATAACCTGACTCAGAAAAAACCCGCGAATCGATTTTTTCTCTTCAGAGCTCAGCTTGTCCGTAAGCCAGACATGATAAAAGAGCCTTCTGATTTTCTGGTAATAATCTGCTAACTCCGATATATTTTCGGGAATTGATTCACTATTTATAAGCGACTGAAGTTGATGCTTATCAAAAAAATTTTCAATATCATCAGTGTAATTTTCAAATTCGGAAATATAATAATTCTTAAAAACTCTCTTTTTCTCATATTCAATAGAGGAGGAAACCCGGAGTTTGACGGCCTCATATACTTTATCTGCCAGTTCAAAAACGGAAGAAATCAATTTTCTGTAAACCTTTTGCCTTTCGGGATCATTAATTCCTTCCACTGTATATTTTAACATATAATGGTAGGTCTCCTCAAGATTACGGTACTCGTCATAAAGGATTCCAATGCCATTTTCTGATATCAACTTTCCCAAAAGGTCAAATGCCGGCTTCAGCTTTCTTTCAGCCAGATTGTCGCATATTTCATTATATCTCTCTTTGAGTTCTTTTTCTGTCATATTTAATTGCATTATTTCAAGCTTAACCGAAAAGAAACACCCTGCAAAAATTTATCCATTTATTAAAAAACGGATTATTTGGCGCTTAATTATTCTGAGCGGATGCTGAACATATTTTTTTTAAGCTGACAACTCAATCAAGCATGTGTTATACAATATATTCAATTAATTTCAAAAAAAATAGGAATCTTACTATTTTTCACTTTTATTTGTTTTCTGGTAAAAAATTAACGAATTAATAACATGTACTATTCCACTTGTAATTACAACTTGAAAAATAATTATGAATCTATCATAACACACCTGCCCTGCTAAACTTTAACAAAAATTTATAAATATGTTTAAGAGAATTGGTAGTTTTGTATTTATGATATTAATATTAACATTTAATAAAATTCATTTTAATTTCTGAGCTATGGTTAATAAAATAACGAGTCTTGCTGAATATTATCAGAAGTATAAGGAAAGCGTTGCTGATCCTGATGGTTTTTGGGGAAACATTGCTGAAAGTTTTTTCTGGCGTAAAAAATGGGATAAAGTCCTCGACTGGACATTTGAAGGAAAGGGGGCCCCGGATGTAAACTGGTTTATCAATGGCAAACTAAACATCACGGAAAATATTTTTGAACGTAATATGTTCATGCGTAAGGACCAGCCTGCAATTGTCTGGGAACCTAATGATCCTAAGGAAGACACGATTACACTAACTTACGGGGAGTTATTTGAGAAGGTAAAACAATTTGCAAATGGACTGAAAAAAATTGGAGTTGACAAAGGTGATCGTGTTGCAATTTATCTTCCTATGGTTCCTGAACTGGTTATAGCAATGTTGGCTTGCGCAAGGATAGGCGCTATCCACTCGATTGTCTTTGCAGGATTTTCTGCATCTGCCCTTGCTGACAGGATAAATGATGCACAGGCAAAGGTACTTATTACATCAGACGGTGGTTACAGGGGAACAAAATCAATTCCCATGAAAAATATCGTTGATGAAGCGCTTGATAATTCTCCTTCTGTTGAAACAGCTGTCATACTTGAGCATACAAAAGATGAGATAAAATTAACAGAAGGCAGGGATATGTGGTGGCATGATGTTATCGACGGGGTTTCTTCCGAAAATACTGCAGAAGTGATGGATTCCGAAGATATCCTTTTCATATTATACACTTCCGGGTCAACCGGCAAACCAAAAGGAGTCGTGCATACCACAGGGGGGTATATGGTATATACTGAATATACTTTTAAAAATGTCTTCCAGTACAGTGACGGAGATATATTCTGGTGCACGGCAGACATTGGCTGGGTAACAGGTCATTCTTACATAGTTTACGGACCGTTACTTGCAGGCGCTACTTCGGTGATGTTTGAAGGAGTGCCCACATGGCCTGATGCGGGAAGATTCTGGGATACTGTTGACAAACATAAGGTTACACAATTTTATACTGCTCCCACTGCCATACGCGCTCTTGTAGCCCAGGGGGACGAATGGGTAACAAAACATGACCTGAGCTCCCTGAAGGTTCTTGGTACAGTGGGAGAACCCATAAATGAAGAAGCATGGCGCTGGTATCATGACCTGGTTGGGAAAGGCCGCTGTCCGATTGTCGATACATGGTGGCAAACAGAAACAGGTGGTATCATGATATCCCCGCTTGCAGGCATAACGCCTACCAAACCTTCACTTGCTACTCTGCCATTGCCAGGTATTCAGCCTGTCCTTGTGGATCCTGAAGGCAATGAACTAAAAGGAAACAGTGTAGAAGGAATTTTATGTATCAAATTCCCGTGGCCGGGAATGATTCGCACTACTTATGGCGACCACAAACGCTGTTACATGACATATTTTTCCGCTTATAAGGGACTTTACCTGACCGGTGACGGTGCGAAAAGGGATGAAGAAGGATATTACAGAATAATCGGAAGAATCGATGATGTTATTAATGTCTCCGGACACCGTATCGGTAC
Organism: uncultured Prolixibacteraceae bacterium; assembly: GCA_964540755.1. Taxonomy (GTDB): domain Bacteria; phylum Bacteroidota; class Bacteroidia; order Bacteroidales; family Prolixibacteraceae; genus JAAYJR01. The sequence goes on from CAZIOB010000150.1 coordinate 16,258, forward strand.
TGCAGAGGTAGAAGATGCCATCAATCAGCATCCGCTTGTAGTGGAATCTGCTGTTGTAGGTTATCCGCATGATATCAAAGGTTCTGGTATATATGCCTATGTGATTTGCGAGGATACGTCAGATGAAAATCTGGAAAATATAGAAGATGAGATAAGACAGACTGTAACTAAATTTATCGGTCCGATAGCAAAACCTGACAAAATCCAGATTGTAAGCGGGCTTCCAAAAACCCGTTCAGGGAAGATCATGCGCCGTATTCTGAGAAAGATCGGTGAAGGAGATGCTACAAACCTTGGAGATACCTCTACATTGCTGGATCCGGGAATTGTTGAGGAAATTATAAATGGTGCAAAAGTCGAGGTTAAAAGATAATTAAGCACATAAAAAAACTAAATTATGGAAAACCAGAAAGTTATGAACAGATGGCTTGTTGTCATCGGAGCTATTCTCATCCAGCTGGCTCTTGGCGCTATTTATGCCTGGTCGGTTTTTACTCCTCCACTGACTGACACTGCGGGTGAATATGGGTTTTCAGCAGGCCAGGCAGCCTGGATATTCTCTGCAGGACTTTTCTTCTTTGCCCTTGTAATGATATGGGCCGGAAGGAAACTTGCAACATTCGGGCCGCAAAAACTTGCAATGGCGGGAGGTATTACACTAGGACTTGGTTATATACTTGCCGGACTCTTCGGAAATGATTTTATAAGCCAGCTTATATTCATAGGTATTATTGGCGGCTCAGGGATCGGACTTGCCTATGTGGTTCCTATTGCAGTGGGAGTCAAATGGTTCCCCGACCGTAAGGGAATGCTTACCGGTCTTGCTGTGGCAGGATTCGGATTCGGTGCAACCATTTGGGTAAAATGGGCCGGATCATGGGGGGGAGGACTCCTGAATAATTTGTCGCTATTAGGACTGGACGGAGTTAGAAGTGTGTTTATCCTGTACGGAATAATTTTCATGATCATGGTCTTTCTGGGCAGCCTGGTTATGAAAGATCCTCCTGCAGGATGGATGCCAAAAGGATATATACCTCCTGAGCCCGGTGCCTCAAAAGCTACCGGCGAAGTAAACTTTGAAACTTCCGAAATGCTCAAAACTCCCCAATACTATATGCTGTTTATAACATTCGTTTTTTCTGCCCTGGCAGGACTTATGGTTATTTACTGTATTAAACTCTTCGGAATAGATTCGCTCACTTTCTCAAAACTCGGATCACTGAACATTGGCAGCCCGGATTATAAATCCACTATGGAATGGGCCAGTTCCGTTGCAGGGACAGCAATGGCAGTATATGCTATCCTGAATGGGCTGGGAAGGATAATATGGGGAGTAATCTCTGATAAAATAGGACGCAGGATGTCAATATTTTTAATGTGTCTTTTGCAGGGAGTAATTATGCTGTTGTTGTTCAGATTAGGAGCTCATACAGCAACTTTTGTTGTTGCTGCAGCTATAATCGGATTTAACTTCGGTGGTAATTTTGCTTTGTTCCCTGCAGCTACAGCAGATTTTTTCGGAAACAAAACAGTGGGTAAAAATTATGGATACGTATTTTTTGCCTATGGTATTGCAGGTATTGCCGGACCTCAAATTGCAGGATTATTTAAAGATGCAGCCCAGGGTGCAGAGACACCCCATGCATGGCTGACTCCTTTCATTATTGCAGGTGTTGCCTGTCTGGCAGGAGCCATAATAATCCTTCTGGCAAAACCGCCGAAACACTAAAAAATTTTATAAAAGACGTCCTGCAAAACAGGGCGTTTTTTTTTAGGTAAATCTAAAAATACTAAGAACATGAGAGATCAGGATTGTTATTTTTCATACTATTAAAATTAATTATTTTTAAAGGTATAGTACTGGAACTCGCATGTGTTTTAATCATTCTCTTGGGTGTAAATATTTTACATGCTCGTTTCATATAATCACAAATTTTACATTTCAAAAATTTGATTACTAACTTTATTACTTATGATTAAAATTGTTTATTTTTAAAGGTATCATATGTAACCTGCATGAAATTATAACGGTACTGTCGGGTGATAACTTTTACCATGCTCGTTCCATTTAAATTTTAGTGTTTTTTCATATGATTAAAATTAGTTATTTTCAAAGGTATTATTAGGAACTTGCACATGTTTTAATCATGCACCTGTGTGATTTTACAATCATGCTTGTTTCATGTTGACTAAATCAGACTATAATTTAGAATATGATTATATAACATGGTTTTATTAACAATTTTTACCAATTTTGCAATTCGAAAAAAATGTTCAATAATTTAAAAAAATACAAATGGCCATAAAGAAATTAGATAGTATCTTTAAACCCAAAAGAATTGCACTTATAGGCGTATCCAACAATCCTGACAGCGTGGGTGGCATCACTCTCAGAAACCTGGTAGGAGGAGGTTACAACGGGGTGGTTTATCCGGTAAACCCTAAACGTGAGGCTGTATTTGGCATTCCCTGTTATCCTGATGTAAAAAGTCTTCCAAAAATCCCCGATCTTGCCGTGATCATGACCTCAGCAAAGCTGGTTCCCCAGCTGGTAAGGGAATGTGGTGAAATGGGGATTCACGGTATAATAATTATGTCGGCCGGATTCAAAGAAGCAGGAGAAGAAGGGAAAAAACTGGAAGCCCGGGTTAAGGAAGAAAAGTCCAATTTTCCCGATATGAGGATTATCGGTCCAAACTGCCTGGGAATCCTCGTACCAGGATTAAGTATGAATGTAAGTTTTGCAAACGGAATGCCCGAAAAAGGCCATGTAGCCTTTATTTCGCAGTCAGGCGCCCTGTGTACATCAGTACTTGACTGGGCTTACGAATCACATATAGGGTTCTCTTACTTTGTCTCCATAGGTAACTCAATGGATGTTAATTTCGGAGATCTTATCGATTATTTCGGACAGGATCCTAACACCAAATCCATTGTCCTCTATGTTGAATCGCTTTCCTATGCAAGGAATTTCATGTCAGCTGCCCGTGCGTTCTCACGTGAAAAGCCTATTATCGTTTACAAATCAGGAAGATTCCCTGAATCTGCAGCAGCTGCAGCTTCACATACAGGGGCAATGGCTTCGGAAGATTCCATCTATGATGCAGTATTCCGAAGAGCAGGCCTTGCCAGGATATATGATTTCGGTAACATATTTGATTTTACCGATCTTGTCGGCCGCCGCCGCATTCCGAAGGGAAACAGGTTAGCTATTATTACCAATGCAGGGGGGCCGGGTGTAATGGCTACCGACTCTCTAATTTCAATGGGCGGAAAATTAGTGACCTTATCGGATGAAACAATGCAAAAGCTCAATGATTATCTGCCCCCCTTCTGGTCGCACGGAAACCCGGTGGATGTCCTGGGAGATGCCACTCCGGAAAGGTTTGCCCATGCAACTGAAATAGTGCTCCAGGATAAAAATGTTGATGCTGTACTTATATTGCTTACACCCCAGGCTATGACAGCCCCGACAGAAACAGCCGGGGCCATTGCAAAACTGGCCCAGAAAACATCCAAGTCGATAATGACAGCATGGCTTGGCGGAGCAAGCATGCGTGAAGGTATTCAGGTCTTTAACCAGGCAGGCCTTTCAAGTTATACAACTCCCGAACAGGCAATAAGAGCATTTATGACACTTTCCCATTATTCCAAAAATCAGGAGATGCTTTACGAAACACCCCAGGAAGTGCCGGTTTCATTCCAGTATGACAGGGATATGCTCAGAGAAAAATACATAAATGAAATCTTTCCAAAAGCAAAAATTCTCAATGAAGATGATTCAAAGATGCTGATCAACGATTATGGTATCGACACAACCCATCCTACTCCTGCATCTACCGAAGAAGAAGCTATTAAAATTGCCAATAAAAAAGGATACCCTGTAGTGTTAAAAATATACTCACCGGATATAACTCATAAATCTGACGTTGGCGGAGTGGCACTGAACATCAAAGATGATGAAATGGTAAGGGCAACCTTTAAAAATATAGTCAAAACAGCCAGGGAGAAGCGTCCTGATGCAAAAATTGAAGGAGTTACTGTTCAGCGCATGGTAGATGTGAAAGATGCTGTAGAAATGATAATAGGAATTAAAAAAGACCCTGTTTTCGGAACAGTTATGCTGGCGGGAATGGGAGGAACTTCGGCCGAGCTTTTCAAAGACAACCGTCTTGAATTCCCTCCTCTTAATGAGCGGCTGGCACGACAAATGCTTGAATCATTACAAATATATCCGTTACTGGAAGGATACAGGGGAGCTCCCAAAAAGAATATAGATAAGCTTATAGAGGTGCTGATACGTATGTCTTATCTGGCAGCAGACTATCCTGAGATAAAAGAGCTTGATATCAATCCGCTTATCGTCACACCGACAGATGTAATTGCTCTTGATGCCCGCATTGTTGTTGATGAAGAAATTCTGGGAAAAGAAGTAAAGAATTACTCACACCTTATATTACGTCCATATCCTGAGAGCCTTATTACTACAGCTCATCTGAAAGATGGTTCACCCGTGATTTTAAGGCCAATAAAACCGGAAGATGAACCAATGTGGCTCGAACTGCTGGGGAGTTGTTCAAAAGAATCTATCTATCACAGATTCAGATATGATTTTTATTTTGATTCCCATGAAGTAGCGACACAGTTCTGTTTTATCGATTATGACCGTGAAATTGCCATTGTTGCAGAAATCGAAGAAGAGGGCCGCAGGAAGCTGATAGGTGTAGGGCGCCTGATCGCTGATCCTGATGTAGAGGTTATGGAATATGCCATCCTTATTACTGATGCATGGCAACAGAAAGAGCTGGGCCATATATTAACTGAGTATTGCATAGAAATTGCAAAAATCAGGAATGTGAAAACTTTGGTTGCTGAAACAACAAGAGATAACAAACCTATGATATCTGTATTCAAAAAACTTAATTTTAACATCCGTTTCAATGAGGATGGTACAGTATCAGTAAGAAAAGACCTTACAGAAGAAAAAACATAAATATAATTTCATATGATTAAAATTAATTATTTTCAAAGGTATCATATGGAACTCGCATGTATTTTAATCATCATCTTGGGTGTAAATATTTTACATGCTCGTTTCATACTATTAAAATTGTCAATTTTCAAAGGTATAGTATGGAATTCGCATGTATTTTAATCATTCTCATGTGTATAAATATTTTAGATGCTCGTTTCACAAATAAGGAAATAATAACTCCCGCCGGCTTTTATTTAGCGCTGCCGGGAGTTTATTGCAAATATAAAAATGGATATCGAAAAGATTAATCAGGCCGTTAAAGCCATCCGGAAATCGAAATATATGGTTGCATTTACAGGAGCCGGAATTTCGGTGGAGAGCGGTATCCCCCCATTCAGAGGTGCGGGCGGCTTATGGAATACTACGCATCCGATTTTTCTTGAGATTGAATATTTTCATAAGAAACCTCTACAGTCGTGGAAAAAAATAAAAGAGATCTTTTACGATAAACTTGTTGATGCTGAACCTAATACTGCCCATCAGGTTTTGGCAAAAATGGAGAAACGCAGTTTCCTGGAATCCATTATAACACAAAATATTGATCATTTGCATCAAAAAGCGGGGAATAAATATGTTTATGAGCTTCACGGGACTTATCGCCGGTTAGTATGTACGGAATGTCTCACCGAATATGATATGTCTTTTGCTGACCTTAACTATCTGCCTCCTACCTGTTATATATGTAAGGGAATATTAAAACCGGATTTCGTTTTCTTTAATGAACCAATTCCTAAATTTCCACAAAAAAGATCATATGAAGAGGCAGAGAAAGCAGATCTTCTGATGATAATCGGAACTCACGCAGAGGTTTTACCTGCTGCAGCAATACCACAGATAGCAAAAAAAACAGGGGCAACAATTATAGAAATAAATATTAAGCCATCGCCATTTACAACAAGCATAACCGATATATTTATCCAGGGACGTGCTACCGAGGCGCTGGAGAAAATAGGAGAGAAACTCTACTTACTATGATATACTCCTGAAAAACTCTTCTAAAATAACTTTGTGATCAAAAGCCAAAGGGGGCAGACCGGATACCGGGAACCATCCTGCCATGGCTGCATCATCTCCGGCCCGGGGACTTCTCTTTTCCTTTACTTCAGCATAAAAAACCACTGAAATTGTCCTCCCCCGGGGATCACGGTCAATTGCATCATATGTCTTAAATTGATTCATTTTATCAGTAATTATTCCTGTTTCCTCTCTCAATTCCCTGATGCATGCCTGCTCCAAAAGCTCATCCATATTAATGAACCCGCCGGGAAGAGCCCATTTATCCCTATAGGGTTCCTGTCCCCGCCGGATTAATAACACATAAAAAGAATTGTTATCCCTGTTATAAATCAGGGCATCAACAGTTATGGCGGGACGCGGATAACGGTAGGTGTACATTTGTAATTTATTATTGATTATTTGATTCGGGATCTCGAATACCTTGTAATTTATTATTGTCGATTTATTATTTACAACAATTTACAATTAATTATATGTTTTTCAGATTTAGCTTTTTCGTCCTGTTTTCCAGTATTTCAGCACCAAAGTGACTATAAAAACTAAAATAATAAGATAAATAAGTAATTCAATCTGCTTCATCTGATTTGAGTATTTTTTTCATTACACGCATTTTATGAGTATAACGTTTCAATTCAGCGTTAAAAATTCCAAACTGATCAACATTATCAACCCGTACCTTACCGTATGCATGGATAATTTTGTTCTTTTCCCATAAAATACCTACATGGGTTATATTACCATCTTCATCATCAAAAAATGCCAGATCACCGGGCTCAGCCTCTTCAACAAATGTAAATGCAGAACCAACTTTTACCTGTTCACGTGCATCGCGGGGGATACTGATACCAATCATTTTATAAATAATCTGGCTAAAACCGCTGCAATCAATTCCAAAAGGAGACCGGCCACCCCAAAGATACGGAGCATTAAAATATTTCAGAGCCTGACTTATGATCATACTACGCGGATCTTTAATTTTTCCGTAAAAAACCGCACCGGCCAATTTATAAATATCCCCGTTAACTGTAAATTCTTTCAGGTAAGGCCTCCATAACGGAAGAGTACTTCCTGCTACCAACATAATATTACGATCATTGGGAACAGCAATAAGGCTAATAATATCTCCTGAAATTGCATATGGCCTGTTCTCCAGTTTTCTTAACATCCGTTTATTTACAGGAGTGATCATTTTGCTGTCCACCCATCCTTCATAACCATCCCAGAAGTTTTTTATATTACTCCATCCCACCATCTCCTCCCTGATTTCAAAATGTTCACCAAACAATAATTGAGTTACCATTTCGCTCTTCTCCGATGGTTCCTTTCTGACCGGAATTATACTAAGACTGGAAATACCGTAAAACATCAGATATATTTCTTAATTTTAATTCAGGAATCGTTTTTTTTTAAATCACAGCAGGTTTTTACCCGCATTTCTAATACAAACTTTATCTGAAGTTAAATCTCTCCTCTTATGTGAACAAAGACAGATCATTTATCAAATTATCACAAATCTATGAAAAAAATCACTCAGCTCTTAGTCTGTTAATTTCTAATTTGTAATTTTAGGCCAAAGTGCAGTTAATTTTTGGCTTAATTAATATTCAAGCATAGCTGATTATGAAATATATCATACATAAATTTAAAAAGTACACACGGGCCTTATACTGGATCTTTATCTTTTTGTTAACCTATGTTTTACTATTTCTCATCCTTCCGGGAAAACCAAAATTTGAATATGAATATCAAAAAGGTTTCCCATGGAGCCACGAAAATCTTATAGCTCCTTTTGATTTTGCTATCCTGAAGACAACAGAAGAAATTGAAGAAGAAAAAAAAGAGCAACTCAGGTCAGTCGTTCCTTATTTCACAATTGACACTACGATTTTAAATAATAAATCAGAACTACTTCATAAGGAATGGATGGAGCTTACGAAAGCAGGGACTGACACAATGCCGGACGTACTTGCTGAGGTAATCAGCGTGATAAAAGAAATTTACAAGGCCGGCATATTGCCCCGTTCACCAGAAACCTGTGAAGTCCTTCAGGATAAAGAAGAGCTAAAAAAGGTATCAGAACACCAGGCGAAAAGGGTACCTGTCAGTGACATTTTTTCCGAAAAAACAGCTTATAATAAGCTAAAGAACTCACTTGCAGAAATCGCAAAAAACCGTTCAGATGCCACGGAACGATTAAAAGCTTTATCACTAAGCGATTATATTCAGGCAAATCTTACTTATGATGAAGAAACAACTGCTAAGGAAACAGAAGAAATAATCCAAAATATTTCTGTTACAAGGGGCATGATTCAAACAGGTGAACGTATTATCCTGGAAGGAGAAATTGTCAATGATGAAAAATTTCAGATTCTTGAATCCCTTAAAGAGAGCTATGCAAAAGAACGCGTAGCAGGCATGGAACATTATATGATCCTGACAGGACAGGGAATACTTATAGTGATATTTATACTGCTTATGTTTCTTTATCTATACATATACAGGTATGACCTTCTGATACAGAACAGGCAACTCACCTTCATGCTCCTTTTCCTTGCAGGCATTGTTATTACAAGTAAATATATCAATTCATTCCCCAATCTCCATATCTATATGGTTCCGTTTGCGATATTCCCGATTATCGTGAGGACATTTTTTGATTCACGTACAGCTATTTTCAACTTAATAATTGCCAGCCTAATAACAGGATTCTTTGCCCCAAATAATTATGAATTCGTTCTTTTACAGGTTACTGCAGGCGTGGTGGCAGTTTTCAGTCTTAATAAAATGCACCGGCGGATTCATTTGATAATGGCAGCCATTTGGGTATTCATAACATATGTGGCAGTCTATTTCGCCCTGGAACTGATATATGAAGGCAGCATCCGTTCGGTAAACTTCAAAATGGTACAATGGTTTGCCATAAGCAGTATGCTTCTTCTTCTTGTTTATCCGCTTATTTTTATTTTCGAAAAAATATTTGGCTTTGTTTCTGATGTAACTCTGATTGAGTTGGCTGATACAAACCAACCTTTATTGAGACAGCTGGCTGAAAAAGCCCCGGGAACTTTTCAGCATTCTATTTTACTGGCAAATATATCTGAAGAAATTATACTTAAAATTGGCGGAAATCCTTTCAGGGTTCGCGCCGGAGCGCTATATCATGATATCGGAAAAATATATGAACCTGCTTATTTTATAGAGAACCAGGATATAGGTATTAATCCCCATGATAAAATGAGTTCTTTAAAAAGTGCAGAAAAAATTATCGGACATGTTAACAAGGGGGTTAAAATGGCAAAAAAACACAAATTGCCTGAGTCAATTATCGAATTTATTGCCACACACCACGGGACAACCAAAGCTCAATATTTTTATCTGAAACATAAAGAAGAAAATCCTGAAGATAAAACAAGTGAAGACTATTTTAAATATCCGGGGCCATTGCCTAAGACAAAAGAGGCTGCAGTGGTAATGATAGTAGATGGCATTGAGGCGGCTTCAAGAAGTATGAAAGAGAGAAACCATGCAAATCTTAAGGAATTAATAAACAAAATGGTAGATCAGAAAATAAGGGATAATCAGCTGGAGTACTCAGAATTGACTTTCCATGATATTAACGTCATAAAAGAAATCCTGCTGAATAAACTTTTAAATATTTATCATCTAAGAATAGAATACCCGGAAGATAAAAATGAAGAGAGAAACAGCAATGATTCTTAAAGATAATATCTCATTTTTTCCCTCCGGATATTTGATATGATATATACCTGTCTTCTTCCACGGTAATTATAGATCAACCGGTCTGATTCCCCAACACGTTCTTTTTCAGTTTCAAAGCGGCCTGACCCGCCCGGTATCACACTCTCCAGCAATATCATATCTCCTTCTTCAGAAGAATTAACAGGTACCTTCACATTACGAAAAACAATAGAATCGAACTTTACATCCGGATCAACATTTCTCAGCATTATCTGAATGTTAGTACCACTCTCACTATCCCGGGCAAACCAGGAATAATAGGAAGCATCTGAAAATTCAAAAGGTATATAATTTCTGCTTTTAAATATCATACATCCCGAAAGAAGTAAAAAAAACAGTGCAAAATATCTTATTGTCAATAATGTTCTTTGCTGCATATTATTATTTTATAAAAAAAGATCATGCTTGTTTCGTCTGATTAAAATCGATAATTTTCAAAGGTATCATTTGCAACTCGCATAAGTTAAAATCATACTCTTATGTAATTTTACAATCATGCTTATTTTATTTTAGATTTTCGGGTAATATACTATTTGTTTTCCAATTTCGGAATGATTTATTTCTGATTTTGAATTATTCATAAAATATTATTTCTGCAGCGTATCTGAAATATTTTTAAAATAAGATCCTGCTCCGGTAGATATGTTTTGTCCCTAAATCTCTGCAAATCCGGGTTTCATATTAGATTTAAAATATTTGCATACTTTTTGTAATAAGAAAAATAAAGATTGTAATGAGCTTGCAATTATATGATAGTTAACTGTTTTCATATATGCTCGAATTTTTAAAAAATTTATATAAATTACTAAAAAATTTTTGAATAGATGAAATGAGCACGTTCTTTTTAAATCAAAAATAACACAAAAAAATATGATTAAAATAAGAATATGCGAGAGTGAGGAACGAACGGTTCCATGAGTTCTCAAATTTATAATTAATTATTATTAATGAATTATAAAATTTTAAATGAATGAAAAAAATATCAAAGTGGTTACTTATAATGTCAATATTAACCGGATCTATTTTAGTCAGATGTAATAAAGATGATGACTTCCCCGAACAGGAAGAAGATATTCCGGAAGAGATACCGGAAGCCAGTGACGTGAATAAATTTATCTGGGAAAGTATGGCTATTTATTATTACTGGGTTGATAATGTCCCGAACCTAATAAATCCCAAATTTAACAATGACGATTCCCTGAATTACTTTTTGAATCAGTATTCTGATCCTGAAGAACTTTTTACAAGTCTGTTATACCGGCATGAAGATGTTGACAGATGGTCCGAGCTGTTCGATGATCATACACAAATGGATGAGTGGCTGTCCGGTATTTCCGAATCCATGGGATTTGTAGCAATTCCTTACCAAATTGGGGAATCAAATGATGTTACAGGACAAGTCATATATGTCCTGAAAGGCACACCTGCTGATAAGGCCGGAATTAAACGGGGTGACTTTTTCCTTAAGATAAACGATACCCGGCTAACTTTAACCAATTACTGGGAACTGATTAGTTCGCCCGGAACAAATACTATTCACATGGCTGACCTTAGCGATGATCATAAAATTTCTTTAAATGGTGTAACCCATACCATAACATCAGAAGTTATTCAGGAAAATCCTGTTTTTATGGATACGATACTAAATGTGGATTCATGGAAAGTAGGGTACCTGGTATATAATGGATTTACATCAGCATATGATGAAAAACTCGGAACATCATATGACCTTCTTCTGAATGATGTATTCAATGATTTTAAAAATGCGGGGATAAATAAACTAATAATCGATCTGAGAAATAATCTTGGCGGCAGCGTACAGTCAGCTGTTTATCTTGCCAGCATGATACATTCAACAGATGAAAGCAAAGTTTTTGCAAAAACCCAATATAATGATCTTATAGAAAAGGAAATCATTAAATATTATGGAGAAGATGCTCTGTACGATTATTTTACCGGTTATATCCGTGGACAGGAATGGGAAATTACTGATTCTCAGGGAAAAGTAACAAAAACATTTACCACCCCGGGAAGCCCTGTTGCAAATCTTGATATGGACGAAATATATGTCATTACCTCGAATAATACTGTCTCAGCAAGTGAGCTGCTGATTAACGGCTTAAGTCCGTATATTACAGTTAAAACAGTAGGTACGAACACACGCGGTAAAAACGTTGGTTCATGGCCCCTCAAAGATGAGATAGATGAGGAAGGGAATCTGAATCCAAACCATTCATATAGTATGATGCTTATAGTTGCCAAAATTGCAAATTCAGAAGGGTACTCAGAATATATTTACGGCCTTGAACCGGATATTGAGGCCAGTGAAGACATAAGAAACCTCATGCCGTTTGGCGATCCCGGGGAGACACTGCTGAAAGTTGCCTTAAACGACATTAGAGGTATAACAACGAAATCAGTCATGACAGCAGATAAATATTTTTCACCACTTAAAATTTCAAAAGAGCATCATCCGCTTAGTATTGTTTTAAATGATTATAAAAAACGCATGCCTGCAGTTAATTTTCAAGAATTAATGCAGGGCAGCAGATATAATTAAAGGCTGCCCTGGGGCAGCCTTTAAAACAAATTTATGAAAAAAATATGCCAGCCAAAGGATAGCCGGCGTGAAGATCGTTTACTCCTCTGACTTTTTAACAGAGCCTAATCCTTCAACAATTTTTGTAACCCGGGGATTTCCCCTGTATTTCAATTTACCCACTCCTTTTATCCGGGCATTTAAACTCTTAGTAGCATATACCACACCGGTACCAACACCTTCAATAAGAAAATCAACATGAGCGGCTTCTAATTGACCGGCATCAATATGGCCAGCTCCTGCCATCATAACATCCAGACTGCCGGCAACTCCGGAGATATCAAATAATACGCCCCCCTCCGATTTAATCTTAATATCGTCAGCTTTTGTTTTAAAATCTATTTGAGCACCTCCTTCAACAATTACAGATAAGTCATTCAGGCTAAGGTAACCTGCGGTTTCAAGATTCATCCCTCCCCTGATAACCAGTCTTTCCAATTCAATGAATGTAATATCCAAAGTAACCTTCGTAAAATCAAAAGGTTTCCTGTCCACATTAATGTGCAGTAAATCACCCCTGTTAGAAACTTTCAGATAATCGAATGCCTTAGGATCTGACGTATAAACTGTCAATGAACTTTGATCCCCCTGGATCAGTCGTACGCTGAAATTCCCCTCTAAATAAAGACCTTTATAATGGCCGGTTGAATAAGTCCTGGATTGCCGGTCATCATGATCAATAACTGAAGAATTTGCGTTAGATGCCAAACATATAAAAAAAATCACAGATATAAAGATGCATTTTTTCATCTGTTTAAAAAATTAATAATTTTCAAAGGTATCATATGGAACTTGCATAAGTTTTGGTATTACACTTGTGTGATTAACAATCATACTTGTTTCATGCTTTTTTAAATAAATAACTGTATCTGCAAAAAGTATCTGAATCAAATTTAATAAGTTCATCAGTATTTTCAACTATCAGATCATATAAAACATATATTTCGCCGGGAAAATAACGATTATTTAGTGTTTTTCCAAAACATAAGAAGCAGGTTAACGGACAATCTGAAAATATTCACAGCCAGCCTTACCGCGGATAAGCATCAGTCTGCCGGTGACCTTATGCTATCAATTTGTGATTTAGGTTATATAAAATTAAATTCGTATATTATTATTAATTTGGTTACCCTGTTTTACAATTATTTTATTATTTTTCAACAAATCAGTATAATTATTTGAAGTGTATAATGTGATAATATTATATTATTGCTGTCAGTAAATAAAATAAATATTTTACAACATTGTTTTTAGCTGTTAAAGACTAATTTCATAAAAAATAAATTATATGTACAATTTTGAATATAAAAATCCGGTAAAAATCATTTTCGGAAAAGATACAATATCAAAAATTGCCGGTGAAGTACCGGTTGATTCAAAAATCATGTTGATATACGGAGGCGGAAGTATTAAACGAAACGGCATTTATGATCAGGTAACTGAGGCGCTCAGGGATTTTGAGGTAATCGAATTTAGCGGGATTGAAGCTAATCCTCTTTACGAAACTTCCATGAAAGCTGTAGAGATAGTTAAAAAGGAAAATATTGACTTTCTGCTTGCAGTTGGAGGAGGTTCAGTTCTTGATGCCACAAAATTTATAGCTGCGGCTTCCCTGTATGAAGATGGCGATCCGTGGGATATCCTGGCTCACCGGTATGAGACAGAAATCAGGAAAGCGGTACCTTTGGGGACTGTGCTGACCTTGCCGGCGACAGGTTCGGAAATGAATAAAAATGCTGTCATATCCCGTGCTTCCACCAGTGAAAAACTTGCATTTGATTCATATGAAGTTATGCCCAAATTTTCTGTCCTTGATCCGCAATGTGTTTTTTCCCTTCCCGACCGTCAGGTAGCTAATGGTATTATAGATGCATTCATACATGTTCTGGAACAGTATCTCACGTTTCCTGTTGATTCACCTATACAAGACAGATTTTCAGAAGGAATATTAATGACCCTTATTGAGGAAGGGCCAAAAGTTATGGCCGACAGAAAAGATTATAACTCTGCTGCCAATTTCATGTGGAGTGCAACTGTTGCTCTTAACGGACTGATTGGCGCCGGTGTTCCGCAGGACTGGTCCACACATGCCATAGGACATGAGCTGACAGCCTTTCACGGGATTGACCATGCCCAAACCCTGGCAATAGTGCTGCCCGGAATGATGAATGTTAAAAGAGAAAATAAAAAGGAGAAAATTTTACAATATGGGAAAAGAATATGGGGAATAGATGCAGGCAATGACGATGAAAAAATAGATAAGGCAATAGCGAAAACTGTCGGTTTTTTTGAGTCGCTTGGAGTTAAAACAAGATTACCCGATTATAATATACCACCTGAAACCATTACGAAAATTTCAGGCAGGTTTAAAGAGAGAGAGACTAAGATGGGAGAAAAAAAGGATATTGACTACAGAGATGTTGAGGCAATACTAAGGGACAGGTTATAGTATAATATATAGCCCCTAAAAGCTTATCCCAATTGTTGCCGGATTAAACCGTCGTATCTCCCCTGTAATAATTTAATGATCCTGTTGGATGGATCGAATTTATATTCTCCCAAACAGGAAACAGGTAGAATTTTTGCAGATGTTCCGGTTATAAACATAGCATCAAATGAAGGCAGCTCTTTTAGGAATATATCTCTTTCAATGAAAGGAAGAGGTTCTTCTTTAGCCAGTTGAATAGTTTTTTCACGGGTAATCCCTTTTAATACTTCATCAGCAGGCGGGGTGATAAGAGTGTCATCTTTCACAAAAAACACGTTTGTACGGCTTCCCTCGGTTATACGTCCCAGATGATCGACCAATATAACTTCATATACTCCTTTAAGCTCCATTATCTCGTCTGCCTGCCGGCGAACATCAGTCTGCAGTATCTTTACATTAGGATTTTCTCTTTCAGCCTTTAATATTTCACAAACAACTCCTTTGGAGTAAAGCTCTTCACCCGGATATTTATGTGGTATAAAAAAAGCTGTAAGGCTGTTCTTGTATGAAAGAAAAATATTTCCTTCATAAACATCATTTTTGGCAATTAATTTTTTTAGAAAGATAACTATATCTTCACGTGTGAAATAAATTGCTATTCCGGCCTGATATGCTGACTGATAAAAACGTTCAAGATGTTCTTCTAAAAAAAGAGGTTTTCCCCCGGTAACCCGGAGCACTTCATAGACTCCCCCCCTGCTCTTCCACTCATCATATCCGGTATTCGGACTGAGTTTCCCATTTAATATAAAATAGTTATGTAAGGGATAATAATTCATTCCGGAAAATTTGGGCACAAATGTATTCATTTTAATATCGCGGCCAAAGTGGTTTTGATTTTTATTAATAAAAAGTTTTGAAAGCGTAGCCATTGCTGAGGCGAAACGAGTCATGTACTATCGTTCATACATGTTGAACATTATAAATGACGAGTTCCCTCCCATATCATTAAAATAAACAATTGTAATGAAATGAAAAACTTTGCAATGAGGCATTTATTATATCGTTGGCAATAAATAACACTTATGTTTTGAATATTCCTGAAAAAGTAATATTTTAGCAAATAACTAATTGATAATGAACGGAAAAGAAAATATGCCGGAAATAAATTATCCCATAACCTTTAATCCCTGGAAACACCATTTCGGATTTCTCAGGGATCAGATCAGGAAATGGAAAAATCAGGATTGGGATGAGGTTGACAATGAGTTGTTATGCATAGGCAATAATCTTATTGATCTGTACTACGGGAATCTTTCTGTAGATATTATACTAAGGGAATCCAATGAGTATTTCAGGGAGAAAGGGATCACCAGTGCGGACAAACTGGAAGAATGGCTTCACCCCCTTGAATACAGGAAAACAGTACTTTCTGATAATTCACTCTGGATAATTAAAAGGGGGACAGACAGCAGACGGTTTATCCACATCCATCCTGCCAAAAACTCCCCCTTTTCTGTCCGTGTCAGGGCCACCACGCTAAAAACAGTAATTGCTTTAAAAATTAAGGCAGATCCTGAAGTAAATCATGATGATATTGACTTAAATACTGTCAATCAGATACGCATATCCTGTCTGGGTCTTTCACCAATAAAAAATCTGGAAAAGGGAAAAGGAATTTCAAGGTTATGGAACATTTTTAATGATAATTTCTAATAGTAGTACCTATTTGAGCATGAACTCCCTTTGCTCTCCCTGTCCCAAAAGATACACTTTGTCCCTGAAACCTATTTCAACTTGTGGCGACCAGCTTGTCTCAAGGATAATCTTAACTTTATCATGGGTGAACCTGAACTTTATCCAGTGGCCCCTGTAACGTATGCGCATTTTCAGGGAAGGCAGCTCACGAGGCAACTCAGGATTTATCCATAAAACGCCCTCCCTTATTTCAAGGCCGGTGTAACATCGCTGGACAATGCCCACAGTGCCGGCCATAGCACCTAAATGAATCCCTTCTGATGTAGTTCCTCCCTGTATATCTTCAAAATCACTTTTAAGAGACTTCTGGAAAGATTTCCAGGATTGCTCACGGTCGGACCTGCTAAATACCCATGAAACAACAACCCTGCTAAGGGTAGATCCATGTGAACTGCGATCCAGGTAATAGCGGACATTTGCAGGGATCATTGAATGATCAAACTTATAACCCAGCCGGTTAAATATTTTTTCCAGTTGTTCTACTGAAAAAAGATAAAAAAGCATAAGCACATCAGCCTGCTTCGCGACTTTATACTCATTGGCGGAGGTGCCTTCAGCTTTCAATATCCTGTCCATCCGATGCACATCACCGTATTTTTCACAATAATAATTCCAGTCGATCTCCTTAAGATTCTCATAACCCTCAAACTGACTGATGATACCGTCGCCATGGAAAGGGATAAACATTTTATAGCAAATATCATTCCACCGGTCCAGCTCCTCCTCATCTATTTCCAGTTCATTCAGCAACTCATTTCTGCGGGTTTGCGAAAGCAGATCCAATATTTGAAGGGCCCTGTTAAGCACCCAGACAGCCATAATATTTGTATAAGCATTGTTGTTAAGCCCGGGCTTGCCGGAACCGGGATAGTGCGTATGAAACTCGTCAGGCCCCACAACTCCGTGTATTTCATAACGGTTACGCCCAGGATTCCAGGTGGTCACGGAGGACCAGAAACGGGCTATATCCAGCATCATTTCAGCTCCGCAAAATGACATGAATTCCAAATCATGCGTTGCCTCAAAATATTGATGTATATTATAAGCAATGGCCGCTCCGACATGCCTTTGCAGATAGGTATCGTCCCTGTCCCATTTACCTGAGTTAGGATTCAGATGGAGTTCCTGGCTCTCTTCGCGTCCGTTGCTGCCGCTCTGCCATGGGAACATAGCGCCTCTGAACCCTGCCTGCCGGGCTGCCCTGCGGGCCTGAGCCAAACGGTGAAACCGGTATTTCAGTAATGACCTGGCAAGATCGGGAAGTTTTAAATTCAGGAAAGGAAATACAAACAACTCATCCCAGAAAATATGTCCCCTGTAAGCTTCCCCGTGCCATCCGCGCGCAGGGATACCCACATCCCTGTCTATTGTATTTATCGAAGCTGTCTGTAATATATGAAAAATATGCAGCCGTAATACCATCTGAGTATAAGAAGCATCCCCCAGTTCTAAATCGCAATGATACCAAAGCTGCTTCCATATACGTTTATGGGATTTCAAGAGATCATTAAAAATTTTACCTGACTCTCTCACTAAATCGGCAGCCTCAAGTCCGGGCTCACTTATAGCCCTGTCACGTGAGGTATAAAGTGCAACAATCTTCTCTATCCTGAGCTTTTCCTTCTCTGTACAATCTACTGTAATAACCTGGGCGATATATCCTTTTTTTATAATATTATCCCGTTCCGGATAAACAGGCTGCTTACCGCAAAAGATGCGTGTCCTCGCAGCCTGTGCCATTCTGATCTTCGACTGCCTGGTTTCTGTTATCAACAAAATACTGTCCTCACCCGTCTGCCTTGTTTCAAGGGGATTCAAATGCTCTCCGTTCAGCTGGCCGTAACGCTTAACACCGGCATTAGTCACTGTTCCGTCAAGTGCGGAACGCACCTCAATCTTCCCCGACCAGTTCAAAGGTGTTATATTCCATTCTATGGCAGCCAAATGGGGATTTTTCATATAAACTAACCTCCTGCTTTTAAGGATTGTTTCACGCCCCTTATTATCACTAAACCTGACTGTCCTTGTCAACAAACCTTTCCTGAGGTTTAACTTCTGACGGTATTTTATTATCCCGGCATCATCAAGATTAAACCACTGTCCTTCTCCTTTATGCCGGAAGGTAAGGGACAGCCAGTTTGGCCAGTTCACCAGATCCTCGTTTTCAATCTCATGACCGGCAACTTCAGATTTCAGACGGTTATATCCGCATGCCAGATAAGTGCCCGGATAATGAGGCCCGCCGGCATCTGATTCCTCCGCAGCGCCGCGGGTAGCAAAATAACCGTTACTCAAAGTGCAAAGAGTTTCACGTAAGGGTTGATGTTCAGGGTTGTAATCCTTGTAAATAACTTTCCAGCTTGTCATGTCAAATATTTTATTAGTTCGAATTATTAAACAATATTCTGATAATATCCATTTTCTTAAAAATATAATAAATTATTTATGCTAATAAAAATTTTTTCATTAAATTCGAACAAAATTCAAAATTGTTCAAAATATACTAAAATTAGTTATATAATAAAAAGATAAAATATATATTTGACTTATCACAAACGTAAAGGAATTATTATTCATAATTGAAACTAATCGCCGGGGTATCTCAAGCGAATGATAAAGATTGCACTATGATCTCCTGGATTCCCTGCCTGACGACAGGCACGCATGAAACGGAATAAAAATCCTGGTTTTGAAAATATAAAAATGAAGCAAAAACAATCATCATACAGAACATTAACCCGTGGTGAAGAAATATTCAACAGTATAACCCATGGCATAGGCGTTTTAATGAGCATTGCAGGTCTTGTCATACTAACCTGTTTTGCCGTTGTCAGAGGCAGTGCCTGGCATGTAGTAAGCTACTCTGTTTTTGGCAGTTCCATGGTTATACTTTACCTTTCTTCAACTCTCTTTCACAGCTTCGCAAAAAAAAATATTAAAAACCTTTTTGCCCGCTTCGATCACTCAGCAATATTTTTACTAATAGCAGGCACTTATACACCTTTTGTCCTGACTACAATAAGGGGGCCACTAGGCTGGACATTATTCGGATTAATCTGGGGACTTGCAATTACAGGCATAGTCATACGGTCAGTCTTCCTGACCAAATACAGAAAACTGATGGTATGGATCTACCTGGCAATGGGTTGGATGTTTTTAATTGCTATTGTGCCAATGATAAGGAATCTGCCTGCTGCGAGCATAACTTTTCTTTTTATAGGCGGAGGATGTTATTCCGCCGGTATTATCTTTTACATCTGGAGAAATTTAAAGTACAGCCATGGCATATGGCACCTTTTTGTCCTTGCAGGTACAATCATGCACTTCTTTTCCGTTCTGTACAGTCTCGGTTAACGACTGAACTTCCAGGGAAAATCTCCTTATTACATTATTTTTAAAGAGTAATCACAAGCTCTCCGTCACCAGTTTTTCAAATCTATTAAAAGCTTTTTTCCAATCCAGCTTTGGTGAGGGCATGTATGTCTTAACATCAAATGATTTTCTTACTACTTCTCTTATCTCGTTCAATGAAGTAACTATGCCAAGGGCTTTTGCCTGCATCATAATATTTCCAATGGCTGTAGCCTCTGCAGGGCCGGCAACTACGGGGATACCAAGGGCATCGGCAGTAAGCTGGTTAAGCATCTCATTATTAGAACCGCCCCCAATGATATGCAGTTTTTCTATTTTCTTTCCGGTAATAGCCTCAATCTGATTTATGGTATATTTATATTTAAGTACAAGGCTATCGTAAATACATCTTGCGATTTCACCTTTATTTACGGGCTCAGGCTGGCCTGTTTCCCTGCAATAGTTTATTATCGCTTCCGGCATATTGCCCGGGTTAAGGAAAACAGCATCATCAGGATTTATCAAACATTTAAAAGGATCAGCCTCCAGGCTCAGATCAACAATATCCTGCCAGCTTAATTCCTGTTCCCTGTCCCATATCCTCTTACACTCCTGTATCAACCACATGCCCATGATATTTTTCAGAAAACGGGTTGTACCTTCAACACCGCCCTCATTGGTAAAATTCATTTCAAGTGATTTTTCGGAGACAAGTGGCACGGGACTTTCTATTCCCAGCAAGGACCATGTGCCGGAACTCAGATAAGCCCAGTTACTACCTTCTCCGGCTGGCACGGACACAATTGCTGATGCTGTATCATGTGAAGCCACTGCCACGCAGGAAATATCCCCGCAACCGGTCTGTTCCATAATTTCCGGCAAAACATTACCGATAACTGTTCCCGGCTGCAAAATCTCTCCGCCAAGTTTCTGAGGTATTCCGGCAGATTCAAACAGCTTCGGCTCCCATTCAGGTTTTCCCGGCTTTAAAAGTTGTGATGTGCTGGCAATGGTATATTCATTTTTCATCACACCTGTGAATAAAAAATTTATAGTGTCAGGAGTAAACAGCAGCTTTTCAGCAATATCCAAACCGGGGTAATTCTGTTGCACAGATGCAAAAAGCTGAAACAGAGTATTAAACTGAAGAAATTGAATACCTGATAACATATAGGTTTCTTTCCTTGACAATATCCGGAAAAAATCCTCCATTGCCCTGTCGGTCCTGTGATCCCTGTATGCAAACGGCAATCCGACCAGCTGGCCATGACTGTTAACCAGGGAATAATCAACCCCCCAGGTATCAACCCCGAATGAACCGGGATTGACGTTATGTCCGGAAACGCACTTCCTTAATCCCTCTTTTAGTTCATCAAACAGACTGAAAATATTCCAGTAGTAACTGCCGTGAATGAGTGTCATCTCATTCTTGAAACGATGAAGTTCTTTCAACTCCAGTTTTCCGTTCTCTATTGTGCCAAGAATACTCCTTCCGGTTGAGGCTCCAAGATCGAATGCTAAAAAATAATTTTTCTCCATAAATCAGCTAATTGAGTTATTTTTGCCAAATTAATCTTTATATCCGGATTTATTATCCTGCGCTATCATGAGAAAAGCAGGTAAATGCCGGTTCCTGAAATTTTATTTCCGATAAAATTAAAATAATCCCTGCAAAAAGCAATAAAACCTTTTGGCTATCTTTTTTACTTTTGCGTTATTCATTAAAAAATAATCATGATACTCTCAGGTTCCTTAAGAGAAAAACTGTTATCCGAAATACGGCTCGCTGCCAGCCGTAGCAGCGGACCAGGCGGACAAAATATCAATAAGGTAAGCACGAAGATGGAGCTGCGCTTTCACGTGATTTCCTCACAATTCCTTAACACTCAGCAAAAAAACCGTATTCAGAAGGTACTTAAAAACCGGATATCAAATACGGGAGAACTTGTTATCACCTCTCAATCGGAGCGTACACAAAGGGGAAACAGGCAAAAAGTTATACAGAGATTTTTCGAGCTTATGGAAAAAGCTTTGACAAAACCCAAAAAAAGAAAAAAGACCAACCCCACTAAATCCTCGATACTTAAAAGACTTGAAAATAAAAAAATCCTTTCACAAAAAAAACAGCTCAGAAAGCCCCCGGAGCTATAAAAAATCAAATTAATCCTACACCAGGTATATGTGAATTATTAACAATATCAAATGATTTATCATTATCACCAGAAGCAAAAGTATCATACAGATAGTTAAAAGCAAACTAAAATTTATTTATCTTTAATTGATTTTATTTGAATGCAACGAACAGTAAATAAATATTACCCGACCGTGCTGCAGGCTGTTCATCTGCTGATTCTGTATCTTTTCATTCAGACTGTAGTGGACTTTCCCCTTGCGCTTATCGATTATTACCGCGACACTGAGTATTTATATAATCCGGTTAAAAAAATTATTCTTAATGCGGGATCAACACTTTTCATACTCATTTACGGATCTGTGAAATCAAATATATCCCTTAAAAAGATCTTTCCCCTGAGATTTTTTAATCCCCTGATCATAATTCTATTCATTCCTTTTTTTTGGGGAGTGCACAATATTATGGAAGTTGTTAACATCAGAGTTGAGAAGATTCTTCCCTCTCCTCCCTGGTTCTGGGAACTTTTTAATAAAATATTCGAAAATGACTATGGCTGGTGGGGTGCTTTTACCAAAGTGGCTGTTATTGCTCCCATTGTGGAGGAACTGATATTCCGGGGATTGATCCTTAATGGTTTCCGGCGAAACTACAGCGGTCTTAAATCAGTGTTAATATCAGCTTTGCTTTTTTCATTATTTCATCTTAATCCCTGGCAAATGCCGGCTACATTTGTTTTGGGATTATTCCTCGGATGGATAATGCTACGCACTAATAATATTATTGCTGCCATGCTGGGCCATTCCGTGAACAATCTTCTTGTACTGCTGACAATGACTTACTGGGAGCAAATAAATACAAATGCCTTTTTCCTGATGGAAATGGATAAAAAACTTATTCTCAGCACATATGTTATTATGCTTAGCATTTTATTGATCTATTGGCTTACCATCCGGTCTTTAAAAAAGAAAAAGGCAAATTAATGTCTCCCGGAAAAATTTAATGATTTTCCATGAACTTATTCTTGTTATCAATGTTTATGTTATTGAAAAAATTAATTAATAACATAAAAAAATCAAAATGATGGAAGAAGAAAAAAATTTCACTATGCCACTTATCGGGGACAAAGCTCCTGATTTTAAAGCAACAACTACTTATGGCCCCATTCAATTCTCAGAATTCAACAAAGGAAGCTGGGTAATATTATTTTCCCACCCGGCTGATTTCACCCCTGTATGTACTACAGAAATGACCGGTTTTGCAGTTAATCATGATGAGTTCAGAAAACTTAATACCAAGTTGATAGGATTGAGTATTGACAGTATTCACTCTCACATGGCATGGGTAAATAATGTAAAGAAAAACACGGGTGTGCTTTTTGATTTTCCTATTATTGCTGACATCGACATGAAAGTTTCAAAGCTGTATGGCATGTTGCAGCCTAATGAAAGTGAAACAGCCTCCGTAAGGTCGGTATTCTTTATTGACCCGGATGGGAAAGTACGGCTGATAATGTACTACCCGCTTAATGTGGGCAGAAACATGAATGAAATAATCAGAGTGCTTAAAGCGCTGCAGACATCTGACAAACACAAAGTTGCCATGCCTCTTGACTGGCAGCCGGGCGACAAGGTTATCGTTCCCCCGCCAAAAACAGTGAAAGATATGGAAGAACGTGAAAAAAGCGATTATGAGATGGTTGACTTTTATCTCGCCAAAAAAGACTTATAGAATCATCCTGTGATGATTAGTTATGGTTTATTTTTAATTTCAGAGGCTGCTGCAAAACAGCCTCTTTTTTATTTTATAAATTTGTTTCCGGAAATAAAAATTGTATTAGCCAGATCAGTGCTGTTAAAAAAGTTGCCTCGATTATGGCTGCTTTCCACTATAAAATTCTCTTCATCTATATAATAACCTGTTATCTCAATTGGCTGCATCTCATTATTACCCTCAATAACAAGCCGGTGAGTGACAGTACCAGAAGGTTCTTCTTCAGCAAACTGTCCGTTACTCAAATTACCGAGAGAGCTGAAATACTCCTCTACAGCAACTGAATCCGCCGGCTGTCCGTCAACCATCCAGCCATCACCTGCCTTCTGTAAAACAAATGAGCTGTCGGCCGGATAAGAAAAAGTAAGCTTTGACCAGTCAGCAACCGAAGAGCTTATAACAGTCCTGTCCCTGAAGGAATTCAGATTCCTGTTAAATGACATTCCCAGCATACCATCAACACCATAAACCTCATCTTCACCATTAATTCTGACATACGATGTCATCTTTCTGGGTTGTGAAAAACTGAATTTACCTATTATCAAATCCGCAAGTACTTCCTGCCCGTTATACAACTTAATCCTGGTACCCAGACTATCAGTTACTTCATATTGTTCCCAGCGACTCTCTTCAGTAGCTACCACACTCTCAGGCTGAACCCTGTTCAACTCACTGATCATTGATCCCACCATTGCCCCATCTGCATTATAACGGTTACCTTCCGATTCTGCGAACCACATTTCATCCTGCCTGGTTAGCTTTATCATTTCTCCTCCGGCCACTTTGGGAAATATCTCCATTGATGTCACCTCACCGGCTTCCACCTCAACCAGATCTTCCCTGAACGTCCTTCCTCCTTTACGGGAATCAGCCAGTTCAACCAAAATAACAATAACAAGCAATGCTGTAAATATTGCTGTAAGTATTTTTATATTTAGTTTTCGATACATGATCTCTCAATTTTATTTATCAGGATACTATTTGTTATAATTTTCAGAACGACGTTTTTCACGGATTAAACGATTACGCTGCATTCTCACTGTACCATACAGTATTATAAGTAATACAGGCAAAATAACATTAAGCCATTTCAGGAAACTCTTTTTCCCCTCGTCAACCTGTTCAAGCAGGCGGGAAGTAACTCCGCGTGTCCTTAATTCGATAAGTCCCGTATCATCAGAGAGCCAGTCAACCGAATTCACCAAAAGGTTAACATTATCGGGAGAAAGCTGTTGTGCCTGCTGCCCCTGGCCGTTCACTGCAAAATCGCCATCGCCTATCACAACCAGTTTTGAAGGATTGGAACCTGCTATGTTACCCTCAAGCACGGCCGCAGCCACAATATTTGACATAGGAAAATCCGCATCCCTCCATTCATGCTCTATACTGAAATAAACAGGGGTATTCTGTGTTCCTGATTTTTCAGAACTGAGTACCAGAGGTTGAAAATTCAGTGTTGTATCACCTGTAAAAGACAACGGACTGGCAAATTCCATAATAACAGTCTCAAGTCCGGAAGTAACAGGATGTTCCTTAAAAGTATTAAAAACCGGAAGGTAAGGGAATTCAACCTGGGAGGAAAATGAGAACATTCCCTGCTGTTGAACAACACTCACCGAACCACAATTAGCATCAATGATAAAACTATCTTCCACGCGTATTCCTTTATCAGCAAGCCATGATTCAAGTCCTGTTGTAACCTCCATACCCATTGCCTGGTTAAGATCTCCTTCGACACGATTTATTGCAACAACCATATTGCCACCGCCTGCCAGATATTCATTCAGCATCTCCAGGTGCATTTCAGGAATTGAATCCGAAGGCGCTATAAGCACCAGGGTTTTATATTTGGTAAGATAAGTAGAATCGGTCAGATTAACCCCTTCGACCTCATTCAGCACATTAAGAGCTTGCATTGCCTGCTGCATCTTTGATAGAGATGGTTCACCATGTCCCTGAATAAATCCAACAAGATTTTTTGTATCGATTGTCAGTTTTTTTATTCCGGAGGAAAGAGAATACTCCATGGAAGATCCCGGTTGGATGAATGGGATCACCTCAGTTTTCTCCCCATATCTGAGTATTGCGCCCAGAAATGCCTTTTTCTGTACTGACTGATCCTTTTCCCTGACATTGATGACAACAGGGGAGACACCATTTTGAAGGGCTTTTTGTTCAATTTCCTGATCTTTATTAGGATCTATAAACTCATAAACAACCCTGCCTGATCGGGTTGAATATTCTGATAAAAGCTCCCTGAAATCGTGCCTTGTACGGTCAATATTAGGCGGAAGTCCCTCAGAAAAATATGCTGTGACCGTCACCGGGGCATCTAATCCCTCTAATATTTCTTTTGTAGCATCACTTAAAGTATAGCGATTATCTTCTGTGAGATCAATCCTGACAAAATAGCGTTTTGCAAGGATATTAATTAAAACTACAATTCCCGCAACTAATAAAATATATATTAAAATTGAATTTCTCCGATTCATGATCAAAACCGTTTTAATTAACTGTTCGTTTTACCAGGATGGCTTCTGCACTTATAATCCCTAAAAAAATAATAGAAATAAAATAGATCAGGTCTTTTGAATCTATCACGCCCCTTGTTATTGAATCATAGTGGGTTGACAGACTGAGATAGCTAAGGACTGATCCGGGTATGCCTGACATATTTGAAGCAAGGAAGCCAAAGATCAGATGAAAAAATATGCCTATGAACAAAGCAAGGAGGAAAGCCACAATCTGGTTTTTGGTAAGACTGCTGGCAAAAATCCCTACACTTATGTATGCAGAACTCATAAGTATAAGTCCGAGATACCCTGTCCACACAGCTCCATGGTCAATAGGTCCGAGTGACCAGACAGTAATATAATAAGGAAGGGTTAATACAAGTGCAATACAAATGAGTATAAGCGTTGCAAAAAATTTACCCCACAGCACCTGCCATTCGGAAACAGGTTTGGTAAGCAGCAACTCAATAGTGCCGCTTCTGGTCTCTTCCGCTATCTGCTTCATGGTAAGAGCAGGAATAAAAAAGAAAAGGGTCCAGAAAGCTATTGAAAAGAACGACTGAAGGCTGGCCTGGTTGACATAAAAAATGTCGGATCCATAAAGCCAGGTAAAAAGTCCGCTTAATGCCAGAAACACTACTATCATTATATAAGCTATCAGTGAATCAAAAAATGACTGAAGCTCGCGATGAGTTATCATCCAAATTTTCTTCATTTTTCCTCAGTTTTTTGTTACTTCTCTGAATATATCCTCCAACTTTGTTTCAACAGGTGTAAGCTGCTTCAGATACCATCCTTTTTCAACACACATGTCAAAAATTGATTTGGCAGAGCTTTGGCCCTGACGCGAATGCACCTCAAAAAGATTATTTTCCTGTCCTGTAAAATCAACCAGCTCAACCGAAAGTAACGACTTAAGCGCATCAAATGCCTCGTTGCGGCCCGTATCCCCGATCTCAACATGCAGTAATTCGTTCCCCTGCGCCTGGCGCCGCAACTCTTCAGCAGTTCCGTTCGCAACGATCTTCCCGTTATTAATAATAAGTATCCTGTCACATGTAGCCTCCACCTCGGCAAGGATATGTGAACTAAGGATAACAGTTTTCTCACGGCCTATTTTTCTGATCAGCTCCCTGATCTCTACAATCTGGTTCGGATCCAGTCCGGTAGTGGGCTCATCCAGAATAAGGACTTCCGGATCATGAATAAGAGCCTGTGCTAATCCTGTCCGCTGCTTAAAACCTTTGGAAAGCTCCCGTATCTTTTTATGCTTTTCGGATTTTAGTCCGCAAACATGTATCATCTCCGAGACACGGCTTTCAATATCAATTTTTTTCACTCCCTGCAGGCCGGCAACATACCCCAGGAAATCAATAACAGGCATCTCATGATACAAAGGATTGTGCTCTGGCAGATAACCGATAAGCTTTTTTACTTCACCCGGATTATCATTTACAGAAATTCCTCCCACCTGTATGTCTCCCTTGTTTGTTACAAGGAATCCTGTTATGGCCTGCATCGTTGTTGTTTTCCCTGCCCCGTTGGGACCCAGGAAACCTAATACTTCGCCGGTATTAACACGGAAACTCAGATTGTCAACAGCGTTTTGACGGCCATAAGTCTTCGTAATACCATCAACAATTATATCCATTTTATTATAATGTTTGTACGGAATGGCAAAAATAAAAATTTAAGATTTTTCAAAAATCTTAACTTATTATTTTAACATAATTTAACAGAATTATCCTTCCTTTTCAAAAACCTCTTAATTCACTTCTGTAGTAACCCTCTTTTTTTCATTATTAACACGAATATCGACCCCCTTTTGTTCAGGTGAATATATCCTGTAATTTGTCACTTTACCCTCTTTCCACTCTATATCCACTGTATATCCCCCTCTTGCCCTGAGTCCTTTTACAGCCCCTTCCGGCCACTCTTTTGGAAGGGCAGGCAGCAGTTCTATTTCATTGTCATGCGACTGCAAAAGCATCTCTGCAATGCCTGCCGTGCCCGAAGTATTGCCATCAATGACAAAAATATTATGCTGAGCCCCGGCAATCCCTGCGCGGGAAAAAGTCATCAGATTCACATCGGCGTCGGCGGTAATAAGATTGATAAGGTTCTGATGAGCCATCTCTCCTTTTCCCAATCTGGCAAAATAGCAAACGGAATTTCCTGCACTCCACTCCACATCTTCCCAGTCCGGCTGCCCCATCCTGAGCTGAAGCGACCTTTCAACTGCTAAGGCCAGCTCCGGCGTATTTCGCGGAGTGATCTGTGCCAAAGGGAACAAACCGACCAGATGACTGGTATGACGGTGGTTTGTCAGTCCCCCGTCATCATAGTTCAGCCATTCCTGCAGCTGGCCGTTATAACCTATCTTATATGGAGGCAGCTTTGAGCGTGCTTCCATAAGCTGTTTTTTAAAATCCTCATCTGTGCCAAGAATCTCACATGATTCTATGCAACTGGAAAACAGGTCATATATCAGTGCGCGGTCATGTGTGCAACCAGGTTCTGTTTCCCCTCCCATTTCCGGGGAAACAGAAGGCCCTGTTATCAGGTACCTGCCTTTCGGATCAGTAAAAAGATACTCCAGGAAAAATTCAGCAGCTCCTTTCAGGACAGGATAAGCAGTATCCGCCAAAAATTGCCTGTCCCCTGTAAACAGATAATGTTCCCAAAGGTGGCCTGCTATCCATACGCCTCCCGTAACGTGGAGGCCCCAACCTTTTCCCCAGCCCGGAGCTGTAAATCCCCATGCATTGGTAACTACATGACAAACCCATCCCTTGTTGATCCCGTAAGAATTAACGGCAGTATGGCGACCCGGCTCCTGCAAACTCTCAATAAACCGGAACAGCGGCTTACCGCATTCACTCAGGTTGGTAACCTCTGTCGGCCAGTAGTTCTGCTGGGTATTGATATCCAGATGAAAATCACATGTCCACCCCATACCGGCAGCCAGATGATCATTCCATATTCCCTGGAGGTGCATGGGCAGCGGGGAATCTTCCCTGGAGCCCGCGATCACCAGGTAGCGTCCGAACTGGAAGAAAAGGGCAGCCAGATCCGGATCACTTCCACCTCTGCCAAGCTCCTCCCGCCTGACGTCCGTCGGACGGGCAGGAAAAGGCTGACCACCAAGATCAAGAGAAACCCTCCTGAATAATTTTTGATGATCGGTCACATGATCATGCCTTATTTCATGCCAGCTTTTTTGTCTTGCAGCGCTGATCTGCTCAAGACATAATGCCATAGGATCCTGTCCCCCGTAATCAGTATTAACTGCAATAAGAATTGTCACGGTATCAGCGCCTGTCACTATCAGCATATTATTACCTGCTGCCAGGTTCCCTCCCTGATTCAATATATTGCACATTGCACGGAAAGCAACTCCGGAATTACCGTCACTATGTTTTTTTTCATAAGCATTACCTGTAACACTCAAAACATCTGTACCTGCCAAGCTTATTTCAAAAGGGAAATCTCCACCCTCATATCCCAGGCTAAAATTTACTGACTTAGGCCGGTCGGCTGTCATCTGCATGGCAATGATGCCATCAGGGTGGCTGGCAAGTACTTCACGGTGATATCTCACACCATTTGAAAAAAAAGATACTCTTGCCACTGCCTCATCAAGGTCAAGTTCCCTGTGATAATCGCTGACCCTTCCCTCAATGTGCTGGGCAATGATCAAATCGCCGGCAGGCAGATTTGTGCCGTAATTAAGTCTTCGCCCAAGCAGGTATTCTATTAAAGGTTCAGCCTCGTCATATTTTTGATCCATGAAGAGCTCCCTGACTTTCCGGAAAGCTTCAACTGACCCCGGATTCTCATGCTGGTCCGATGGAGCGCCTGACCAAAAAGTGCTTTCATTCAATGCAAGGCGCTCTTCAGGTGCACCTCCGAAAACCATAGCTCCAAGTCGGCCGTTACCCACAGGCAAAGCATCGAGCCACCTTTCAGCCGGCTGGCTATACCATAATTTCAGGGACTTATCCTGGCCATCCGACTTTATGAATGATGCAACCAAAAGTAAACATACACTTAAAAATAATTTCATCCGTTACGTATTTTAAAATTGCTTGTAAAGCTCATGGCTTGTTTAAAATTTTATAATTAATTGTAATAAATTAATAAAAAAGACGCGGGTCAATTTTTGCAGGTGAGAGATTGATCTCATCCCATGTTACAATCTCCCGGCGGATAGCTGCTTCCCGTCCCAGTACAGCACTCAGGGTGGAATTGCAGCCAGCAGGCAGTTCATTGATATACTCCCCATTTTCAATACTCTCTATAAATGCCTTACATTTATTCCTGTCAGCGTCGTGGAGTGAAGATAGCGACAGGCCTGCCGCGATCTGCTCCGGTGTCAGTGACTCTGCCGACCTTATAATCCCTGAATCCCATTCATTCTTTCCGGTAATAAAAACTCCGCCCGAATAATGTGCTTCGGCAATACCTTCCGTCCCGGCAAACCTGGCACAAACATCACCAAAGGCTGGCCCTGCCTGAGTTGAATGCATAGTAACATTAATATCGCCAGGATACTTAAATATCACCTGGTAATTTGTCCATGTATTCCCAAATTCCGGACTTCCTTTACTACCACCAGAAGCATAAGCGCTAACAGGATTTTTCTGCAGTGCCCAGTTGCACACATCGATCATGTGTATCCCCTGGTCCAGCAGTATCCCTCCCGATACCTCATTGAAATGATAATGATTTCTTATCCGGGCTTCGTCATATGACATTCCCTCTGTCGGATTAAGATCCACTCCCGAAGAAAAATAATAGAGCTGGGCACTGATAATATCGCCTATATCACCCCGCTGAATCCGTTTTACCATTTCCGCATACGGCGTGGCATAACGTATCTGGAATCCTATCGTTGCACTCAGACTGCCATCCAGACTCTCACTCACGTCCAGAATTTTCCTGCACCCTGCAGCATCAATTCCAGCCGGTTTTTCGGAGTAAACATGTTTACCCGCCATCACAGCGGCCTCCAGAAAGTCGGGATGTGCGTAAGCGGGAGTGGATATCAGGACAGCGTCAACATCCTTACTTTCGAGTAATCTGATATACGCATGAGGACCCAGAAACTGATGCGACGGTGCCACGTCAGAAAAACCTCTCTGCCGGTTCAGCTCATTTATTCTTTTAACACCGGCAGACAGCCTGTCTTCATATAGATCCGCAGCTGCGGTTATCTGAACACCTGCATTGGCTGACATGGAACCAATAACAGCCAGTCCCCTGCCCCCGGTACCAATAATTCCCATCCTCACAGCCGAACTGGCATTTGTGCCAAAAACCATTTCAGGCTTTAAAACCGTAACTGCTGAAAAAGCGGCTGTGCCTTTTATAAAATCTCGTCGATTAATTTCCATAATATATGATTTAGATTGTCTTTTATAAGTATAATTATTTTATATCCTCAAAGTTATTCAGCGGGGGTCATTCATATTAAACAGCCAACTTTTCCATGTCTGGCAACTGTTGCTGAGTGTAACCCTGTGCATTCTCTCCCGAAAGGAGGAAAATCAATATTATTGCAGAAAATATTTTTTTCAAAATTTAGTGCAGAGTCCCAAGCTACAAATCATATTTCTTCCAATTTTCCATCTTCAAATTAGGTATTCATCCGAAATGACTTTCATTATTAGTTACTAATGTCATTTCGTTTTCGATGGCTATTCCGGCTATTAATAAATCAATATCGTCAATTGTATTGCCTGACTGTCTTAGAAATGAATAAATCTCAGCTGAAAATTTTGCAGATTTCCCTGTTAAAGGGAGTGTAACGTTTTCCGAAATAAATTCTCATCAATATTCTCCCATGTTCCGGCAAAAGACATATTCTTCTCCTTCCTACTGGCATTTTCCTCAATTTTTGAAACAAAATCATCTATTTCCTTGAGTTTTTTACCGGAAATTCTTTGAATTTTACGTAAAAGCCGATTTCTTATTTGAATATCTATTACCATAAATCAATATTTTTTCAAAATTATTAAAAATTATAAAACAATCAGTTTAATATAATCGGATTTAGTTTTTAAATATTTATTGCATCCTCAACTTTAGTGCCAATTAATTCAAAAAATGTCAGCACATTTTACTTCACCAGTCATCTGTTCGAAAAGAAGAAACAGATTAATAAAATCATCCGGACGGTATATTTCAAGCAAACCATTCCCGTTTGCGACCATCAAGATTTTTCAATATGTCAATAGTGATATTAACATCATTGACTATCTGAAAATCAAACATCCCCACACAAATAAAATCAGCCCCCTTTTCAAATGCCCATTTGAAACCACTTTCCGGCTTTATTGACCCTGCTGCAAGAACTTTGTATCCCATGACAGGAACCCGTGCCCTTTCAACAAATTCTACTGTTCTATCCGGGAAAAGGCAAAAACAATTATCATGAAACCGGTTATGATCAAGATATTTCTTGCCATCGACTTCAAAGGGAACACGGTTTTCCCTCGGGTGTGCCGACCAATACTGGTCATGATGCATTGTTTTCATATAATAATCAGGAATTATCCCCTGTTGTTCACAGATAATCAGTGAATCTATCGTATGCGATGCCAGTCCTGCGATATACCCCTGATCACGTATGCCGGCCATCATTTTTTCAATAACATCCAGCCTGTTATCCCGCACAAGCCAGTCGCACCAGTTACCCTGTATCTGTATAATATCGACCCCGTAATCAATAGCCTTATTAATATTAACCAGATAATCATCGTTCTCCATATCCGGATGAACCTGAGAAATGACCTTGATTTTGCTTCCTGTGACCTTCTTATATTTAACCATGGTTTCATTAGTTACAAAACCAATGTTAATGCTGTTTATGCCGGCCTGCTCAGCCAGCATAAGTGTTTCAAATATTTTCCTCTCGGTATTATATGCCCGGAACAGAGCAGGAACATATATAAGATCCCGTGAATGGGCCCATCCGCCAATAAGATTGCCACCGAGAACCAACCGGCTTAGCTCATAGCCCCCTATTTTGCCTTTAGGCAGGTCCCCTTTCAGGTCGGCAAGACTTGCACCACCTATCTGTATCGTTGCACCCGATAAAGTATCAACGCCATATTCACGGGCTTCATGATAAGCGCCCCAGCCCAGCAGACCAAGGGCGGGAAGAGTGGCCAAATTTTTCAAAGCTTCGCGCCGGGATTTTGAAGGTACATTTTGTTCATCATTAATATCAGCAGAACCTTTTCTCATAAATGAAAAGAGATCAATGTTTCGAAGGCTATATCCCTTTTCTTTTATGAAAATCAATGTTACAAGGGCCAGAGCCTCGATAAAATTCTTATCGATGATAAAATAATTTCCTTCGGAAGCAGAAAGTATTGATCCTCCAAATGGCGGGTATGCAAAATAGTAAAGGAGCAGTAAAAATATACCGGAGATGGATGCTGTCCTGATGAAAACACCAAGGAATAAGCCCAGTCCGATCAGTATCAGTCCTGCGATATTTATAACATCTATAATGCCAGTCAGAACCTCCGATCCCCCCATCCATTGATAAAATGAAGCAAACGGGCCGGTTGAATTAACCAGGTATCCGGTGGCTGTCCAGTCACCCGCCCACAGCTTTACCAGTCCTTCATATAAAAAATGCCAGCCGATAGCACACCGCAGAAAAGTAATCAGCAAGTTCTTCCAGTTAATTTTGTTCATAGCAATACATTTTAAAGCACAATTAGAATCGGTCTGTATAGTCAGCTGACTGTGTTACGCATATTCTCATAATTTATTCAGCAGGACTTCGTCTTATAATATTCATTCACGATTAGTATTCTACATTTAAAGGTCTGTCATAAAACTTACTAATACAGACTCCTTATACTATTCGAAATAAATTTTTATTCCATAAATATAGAAAATTAAAATTTTGATCCCGCCTTCAAAATCAAATAAACAAAATAAATGTCATATATATCGAATAATCTTAAAAACCTGACAGTCATGATTTATTAATTCAGAATCAAAATGTGAAATAAAAACAAAAAGTAAATTATTGGAAGGTTTGGATTTGTGTTAGCTTTTATCGTATTATACTTTGGATTTATATCAAGTTGTAATATATTATACTTTGGATTTGTATCAACTTTTATCGTATTATACTTTGGATTTGTGTAAAAATTCCTAACTTTAAAGTCAATTACCAGCATAATAATTATGTTTGAACGAAATGCTATTCAATACTTAAAAATCTGGTCAAAGAAAAAAAACAGAAAGCCTCTAATTGTCAGAGGTGCCCGACAGGTAGGAAAAACATCATTAATAAATGAATTTGGTAAAGAATTCGATCTTTATATTTCACTTAATCTGGATAAAAGATCGGATTTGGACCTTTTTTCACAAGAAACATCTGTGACTCAAATTTTCGAATCAATTCTCATTAGAAAAAGATTAGAAAAACCCCGGGGTACTGTACTTTTTTTTATTGATGAAATTCAAAATTCCCCGATTGCCATAAAATCGTTACGTTATTTTTATGAGGAAATGCCTGAAATTTATCTTATAGCCGCTGGCTCCCTTTTAGAATCTCTTTTACAGAAACAAGTTTCATTTCCGGTTGGCAGAGTTGAATATCTTGCACTTAGACCCTGCAACTTTTCAGAATTTTTGGGCGCCTTGGGAGAATTGCCCTTACAGGAAAAACTAAAATCTGTGTCTGTTCCCAGGTTACTTCATAACCGGTTAATGGAATTATTCAAACAATATACTATGATAGGTGGAATGCCGGAAATTATTGATAATTTTGCTAACGAGAGCGATCTTATTGCACTTGACAGCATTTATCAGACTCTCTTAACCGGCTACAGAGATGATGTGGAGAAATATGCTCCCCGCCCAACAATAACCGAAATCCTCAGATACGTTATTAAATATGGATGGGAATATGCAGCCCAACGCATAACCTTTGAAAAATTCGCCAATTCTAATTACAAAAGCCGTGATATGGCAGAAACACTTCGCACACTCGAAAAGGCTCTGTTACTGGAACTGGTTTATCCGACAACTGATGCTAAATTGCCGATAAGAAAAGATATGAAAAAGAAACCTAAACTCCTGTGGCTTGACACGGGATTGGTTAATTTTGCATCGGGATTACAGACCGAATTATACAGGAAGGAAGATATTTCGGACATATGGAGGGGACTTATTGCGGAACATATTGTAGGCCAAGAAATTACCGGAGCATCGAACAGATTACTGGAAGAACGTCATTTTTGGGTCAGGGAGGCAAGAAATTCACAAGCCGAACTTGATTTTTTGTTTATCAGTCGTAATCATGGAATTGTTCCCATTGAAGTTAAAAGTAGTGACAGCGCCAGGTTAAAGTCGCTACAATTTTTTATGAAGGAATCAACATCAGAAATAGCCATCCGGTTTTGGGGAAATTATGAAAGCCGAAATCACATCAGAGCATCCTCTGGAAAAAAATTCACATTGTTCAACCTCCCATATTACTATGCAGGATTCATAGACAAATACTTAGAAGACCGGCTATAACACAATTATAACTCGGATAATCTGGTTTTAGGTCAGTGTAACATCCTCCCCGGTTCCCTGCGGTTTTTTCCCGAATTTCCGGTCAGATCATCACCCAGGTCATCTCTTGCCTCATCGGCCAATTTTTGAAGCTTTGCCACTATATCCGGGTTTGACTCACTTACATCATATCTTTCGCCCGGGTCACGCCGCAAGTCGAAAAGTCCTCCCTTATGGGGAAAATTATTATTTACCTCACCAGGTAACCCGCCCTTACCCGGCTGAAAGTTCTCATAAGTCCGTCCCGGATGAGGGAATACCAGTTTCCATTTACCATGCCGCACAGCTTCCAGACTATTTTCCCTGTAGTAATAATAAAATGTTTCCCTTGGATTAGCCCCAAAATTGCCTTTTAAAAGAGGAAGAATGTTTATCCCGTCTATCTTTTTTTCAGGAAGTGGCACACCGGCAACAGTAGCAAGGGTAGGAAGTACGTCAATACTTGAAGCAATATTATTACATATTGTCCCTTTCGGGATCACTCCTTCCCATTTCATCAGACAAGCAACACGTTGTCCTCCTTCCCATGATGTCCCCTTACCCTCGCGGAGCCCGCCTGTGGATCCTGCATGATCGCCAAAATTGAGCCAAGGACCGTTATCCGAAGTAAATATAATAAGAGTATTTTCAGATAGCCCGCATTCTTCAAGAGTATTGATAATCTCACCGGTTGACCAGTCAATCTCCATTATCACATCACCAAAAAGTCCCTGTTCACTCTTACCCTTAAATTTATCCGAAACAGCCAATGGCACATGCGGCATAGAATGAGCCAGATAGAGAAAAAAAGGATTTTCCTTATTGTCCCTGATATACTGAACAGCCTTTTCTGTATAAAGCGTAGTGATTTTTTCCTGGTCCTCAATGGTTCTGAACTCATCAATCTTTTCGGTATTATGAATTAGCGGCAATTCCGGAAATGAGGCCTTCCTGGCGTTTGTCTCGGGCGTTGCACGAACATTATCGTAAAATAACGGCCACATGTCATTTGAATAAGGAATACCCAGATATTCATCAAATCCCTGGTTAACAGGAAGGAATTCAGGATGATGCCCCAAATGCCACTTACCGATAGCAATAGTATTATAATCTGCTTTTTTCAGAACATCGGCAATTGTTTCTTCATCGGGATTCAGACCAATATCAGCATGAGGATTAAGCGCTCCCCTGATCCCAACCCTGTTGGGATAACAGCCGGTCATTAAGCCGGCCCTGGAAGCGCTGCATACAGCCTGGGGAGCATAGTAATGTGAAAAGAACATCCCGTTCTTTGCCATCTTATCAAGGTTGGGCGTCTTATATCCGCTCGCCCCTGTAAGGGACAAATCACCGTACCCCATATCATCAAGGTAGATCAATACTATATTTGGAGTTCTTTCACTTTTTTTGTGATCTTTGTCTGGCCCTTTGGAACAACCCAGTGCAGACAATAATAGAAATAGCGCTAAATATTTGATAATCATTAGTTTGATAAAATTTAATTAATTAATCAACTGTGAATATAAAAAATTAGCCGGCTATTGCAAAAATTTTTTTGGTTCATTTTGCCGCCCAAGGGATAACATATTCCCAAAAATTAAAATAATTGTCAAACAAGAGATATTGAGATGCTATCATTTAAAAAATCAGCATGGCGAAATTCTTGTATATTTAATAAACAAACTTTCCGGAGACACAATTTTAAAAGATGATATTATTTACTTCTGATACAAAATTTCTTATTTGATCAACCTGAGTTTTGAAAAAACCGCGCAGTGGTCTGATGCCACGGAATCGCAGATCACCCGGTGTTCAACCACATCCCAAAGATCTTCAGGCCTGTAAAGAATATAATCGATCTTCCTCTGAGGATTAACCGAAGAATAAGTAGGCCCGGGGTGGCCCCTGTCAGCATCGCTCCAGTATTCTTTAAGAATAGAAATTGCCTCGCTCTCCGGGACATCATTCAGATCGCCCACAAGTATAGACGGATACCTGTTTTTAAGAAATACCCGGTTGATCTTCTTAACCTGATCCACCCTGTCACCGCTGCCCCGTTGGTGTTCAAGGTGTGTACCGATAAAGGAAATCGTATCTCCCGGCGCCACTTCCACGATAACCTCAAGGGCTGTTCTCTGCTCGTTTCCCGGTGAATGAGGAAGAGGTACGATCCGGCTGGAAATTACAGGCATCTTCGTCAGGATACCCTCTCCGTAGCCGCCTCCGTCGTAATCCATTGCCTTACCAAAAAGAGGAGCCATTTTCAATCTCCATCCCAGCTCAGTGGCCAGGTCATAATTCCGTGCCCGGTCAGTCTTGAAATCCACCTCCTGCAAAGCCACCAGATCAGAATCAACACTCCTGATCACCTCCGCGATCCTGTCCAGGTCAAAGTCCCCTTTCATAGTTGCCCCATGCAGGATATTATAAGTAAGTACCCTCAGGATTATCCCGTTATCCCTGCGATCACCCGGCTGAATATCCGCCAGATAACTAATAGCGTTTGAAACCAGCTTCCTGTAATTCTCCGATTTATATGTTCTGGAACCATGTCCCGGCTGAAGAAAAATAATTGTTGAAGCATTAAAATGATTCTCCCAGCCAATGACCGGTTCGCTCTCAGGATGATCCGTTTTAAGAAGAGGTTTCACAGAAGAAGAAACACGGTAATTACCATAAACCTCGTCAAACAGCCGGAAATCACTCATTCCCCGGGTCACGGGATGATCAGCATCCGGAACACACACATCGATCCATACATCATGCCGGTATGTTGATAGCTCATCCTCAGGTAGATTTTCACTTTTCTGAACATATTTACCACCCACGATCTTTTCAAAATCATCCCACTGCTGATAAGAACAAAGTGAGTGATGCAAAAAAAGAAACGGTTTTCCCTGAATGGTAAGATCAAGATAAGCCTTCCTCTCTGCTTCTGAGATATCCCGCCACATATCGTAAAAAACCAGGACATCAAATTTTTCAGCCTCCCCGTTTTTAATTGCTTCATTGGCATGAGGCTGCACAAAATGCTCATATT
>CAZIOB010000151.1:0-38531 GCA_964540755.1 uncultured Prolixibacteraceae bacterium
GATTTTTTCCATCCTATGTGGATATATTTTGAAAAAGACCTTGCAGGGGATAAAACCAATGCTACATTTGAACTTTCACAGGCTGGCAGGGAATATATATTTCAATTAAACGGGACAGTTCTGAAGACCTTTCCTCAAAACAAACCGGAAGAGTTTCAGGGTGCTGTCTGCCTTGAGCTGGTCAATCTCATTCACAATAAAAATATGAATGAGTGGATGGGGGTTATACATGCCTCGGCTGTGACCAATGGACATAAAGTTCTTTTGTTTGTTGCTCCACCGGGCTCGGGGAAAAGCAGCATTGCGGCTCTCATGCTTGCCGGGGGCTATGGTGTGCTTTCGGACGATTTTGTGCCTGTAGCGCTTGATGAACCGGAAGTTTATTCTTTTCCTGCAGCTATTTCGGTAAAGAGCACCTCGCTGGCTTTCATGAAAAAGCATTTCCCTTCCCTCCCCGATCCGGATCCGGAGAGTCAGGATGCCTCTGAAGTATATGAAACTTATATGCCGCTGCCGGATCACAGCATATATTCGGATAGCGTAAAAGCAAAAGCCATCATTTTTGTGCAATATGATAAAAAGGTGAAATATAAACTGTCCCGTGTCCCTAATACCAAAGCTATGAATGATTTTCTTCATCAGGCATGGATTGCCGACAATCCTGCGGCGGCAGAATGCTTTATGAAATGGTATTTCAGTCTGCCGGTTTATACCCTTAGATATTCTGACAACTCCAGGGTGGTTAATGAGATGGAAAAATTATTCTCAAAATAAATTCTATAATTCTTACAAAATCGATAAGAAAAGTATATTGGATTTAATATTTTGATATAATCATCCCTGTTTTCAATTATCATATTTTAATCCCCTCCCTGGAAACATTCTTATATAATGGAGAATAGGATAAAGTGTTATGCCAATAATTTTTGGGATAAATAAAAGTCGATATTATTTGGCCGGTTTCTAACTCAATATCATACAGATCATCCCTGAAATAATCTTCTATTTCATTAGTAACTCTTTTATTTTCAACTAAAATAAGTATATCCCAGTCCGAATCCTTTCTATTATTACCACGAGACCTTGAACCAAAAAGAAAAATTTCAGCTTTGGTATCTTATCAGTTCAGATCCGGATTCTTAACTGTGCCCATAAAGAGGATAGCTCCCGTACTTTTTTCCGTGATTGCATATAAAAAAGGACGGTTAACGTAAAATGGCACTTTCTGCGGTTGCCCGACAGACGTGAGGGCAACGGCAACTATTGTTACGGCAG
This sequence comes from uncultured Prolixibacteraceae bacterium, assembly GCA_964540755.1. Classification (GTDB taxonomy): domain Bacteria; phylum Bacteroidota; class Bacteroidia; order Bacteroidales; family Prolixibacteraceae; genus JAAYJR01. Next base: position 1,276 of record CAZIOB010000151.1, read on the forward strand.
CAGCTTCGGTCCCTTCTTCGTTTACTTCAATAAATGATTTATGCTTTACAAAATCTATAAAAAGATTGCCATCCCGGTTGATCCCGGTAAAATCGGCTGCGCCGGTAAAAGCAACACCCATTCCCATTTCTGTCAGGACACTATTCATTGTGATGTCATATTCATATTTGAAACGGGGAAATCTAATGTCAACACTTTTAGTTTCCTGGAAACTTTCCATCCATGTCTTCCAGTTGTCTTTATCCAGTTGATCTATTATTTCCTGCAGCTCTTTGTCGTCTTTGGGTAAAAAGACAAACATGTTATAACTTCCTTTGCCGTATGAAAGCTGTACTGCGCTGAACTGGTCATTGGACATATAGGGAAGTGTATCGAGCCGCTGCATGGTCTCAGTCTGGATGGTATTGCCATTTTCCAAATAAAAAGGCAGCTCTTCGGTACTTTCTTCATTGAATTCTTTTTGCCATGTGCCTTTGAAATATATGGCGTTGAGCAAAAACATTACCTGCTCGGGTGTAATTTGACTCAGAATTGACTCGATCTTATGGTTCGTCTTATCGTCAACCCATCCGTTAATTATATCGAGAGCTTCCTGTTGTGCGCCGAAATCCAGCGCATCTACTTCTGCATTGTAATAATATTCATTGGTATTTATAAATTCATTTTCAACTTCAAAACCTTCTCTGTAAAAAATAGCATTGGCAATTTCAAGCAGCACTTTAGGATCGAGCGACTTCAGTGCTTTGACCAGCTCCCGGTACGAGTTATTAATATCTTCGGGTGTAAGTCCGTAAACCTTAAGGGTTTTTTCCATGTCGGTTTTAGTCTGGCCGTTAGCACCGTTATAGGTCATTGCCAGCGCAAGACTCACACTAAGAGGTGAGATCATGATGTTCTCATATTCCGTTTCATAATTATAAACTTTCTGAAAAAGCTCGAAACCGAAATCATTTTCAGCTTCAATAAGGCGGGCAGTTTTCTCGGTGACTTCTATTTCGTCGTCTATGTTGCTGCCGGGAAGATTGCAACCGGACATTAACAACACCACAAATGGAAGAAGAATTGATTTTATTTTCATGATGTATATATTTTTAATGAAAACTCAGAGTATTCTTAATGTTTTATTGGTATTCTCATAAGACACAATTTTACCTTGCAATATAAATATATTTCATTGATAAACAATTTTTTATAATAACTACCGGCATTTTCCTGAGTATCTGCACATAAGTCCAAAGTCAAATATGAGCCCATAATATTGTTTATTCACTTCTCAGAGAACTTTCGAATCATTTAAAACAAAGATGATGCCAACCGAAAAAAGGTTGCGTGGGATAAGGCATATTTAACCCCTATTTCCTGGTAAAAGGATGTATTGCCAGTGGAAGGGCGGCAAGAGGATGATAGTCGCCTTTTAATCCGGCAGGCCTGAGGTGCCTTATATCGTAAACGGCATTGATGGCCCTTATAGTTTCGGCAATACGGAATCCTTTTCCTTTAAGAATTTCCTCATAAGCGAGTGTGTGTAACTCATTAAAGCCACCGCTAAACTCAAATTCTTCTCCTTCAATAGTTAGCGAACGGAATGTACGCATTCCTTTTTCCCTGACAGATTCCGGCAGTGTATTGTGGTTAATGCTGAGAAACCACCTGACCCGTGCCTTTTTTAACTGTAAAAATCCCGCTGCCCGGTCGTGTTCGTGCAAGTGGACGATATTTTCCTGTATATCACCAAAGATCCAGGTCAGCATATCAAAAAAATGAACGCCAATGTTGGTGGCTACACCGCCCGACTTTGTGGTATCGCCTTTCCAGCTGGTGTAATACCAGTGCCCGCGGGATGTGATGTAGGTCAGGTCAATGTCATAAATTTTCCCGGGATCTCCTTTGTCAATTTTATTTTTTAATTCTATTACGCTGGGATGGAGCCTGAGCTGTAAAATATTGTATATGTTCCTGCCGCTCTCCTTCTCGATTTCCTTCAGGACTTCCACGTTCCACGGATTAAGAACTATGGGCTTTTCGCATATTACATCTGCCCCGATTCGTAATCCGAAACGTATATGCGAATCGTGCAAAAAGTTTGGTGAACATATACTTACGTAATCCACTTTTGTGCCTTTCCGCTGCAACTTTTCCACATGCCTGTCGAAACGCTCAAATTCGGTAAAAAAATCAGCTTCCGGGAAATAACTGTCCATGATCCCAACACCGTCATACGGATCGAGTGCAGCTATCAACCTGTTGCCAGTATCTTTAATGGCTTTTAAATGTCGCGGTGCAATGTAACCGGCAGCACCAATAAGAAGAAAGTTCTTCATAATATTATTATTCAACAATTGTTTCTTTTTCTCCCTTGAGCCAACAAATTAAGACATTTGTGTAGCAAAGTATTAATTCCTTTTCCATGCTTTTGTACGTAATTTCTTCCACTGTTACAGGATTATCAGTCCATAATCCGGAAAAATCGTTAATAGAGGGTTTTTGAACTGCCTATATTATGGTTAGTCAAATCCCTTCAGACAGTAATTTATCAAAATAGTTAATAGTTTTTTTCAGGCCATTCCTGAGTGAGACTGCCGGTTCCCAACCTCCCAGCTTCCTTCGGGCAAGTGTTATGTCCGGTTGTCTTTGGAGAGGATCATCTTCGGGAAGAGGCAGATAGGTAATCCTGGATTTTGATCCTGTCAGTTCAATAATTTCCTTTGCAAGCCCAAGCATCGTGTATTCATCAGGATTGCCTATATTAACAGGGCCGGTAAAGCCGTCTTCAGTATGCATAAGCTTAAACAATCCATCAATCAGATCGCTAACATACATAAAACTCCTGGTTTGCGTTCCGTCGCCAAATATTGTAATATCGTTGTTTTTTAATGCCTGGACAATGAAGTTCGAGATCACCCTGCCGTCATCCTTTTCCATATTTGGCCCGTAAGTATTAAAAATACGGGCGATCTTAATCCTTACATTATTCTGTTTATGATAATTAACAAATAGTGATTCGGCGCATCTTTTTCCCTCATCATAACAGGACCTGATGCCAATAGGATTTACATTGCCCTGGTAACTTTCCGTCTGGGGATGTTCCTCGGGATCCCCATAAACTTCACTGGTTGATGCCTGCAAAATTTTTGCCTTGATACGCTTTGCCAGGCCCAGCATATTTATGGCTCCCATTACAGATGTTTTAATGGTCTTGATCGGATTGAACTGATAATGAATCGGGGAAGCAGGACAGGCAAGATTGTAAATTTCATCAACCTCTATGTAATACGGCATGGTAACATCATGCCTGATCAATTCAAAATAATGATTATCAAGGAGATGTTCTATATTTTGCTTCTTCCCGGTAAAAAAATTATCAAGACAAATTATCTCATTCCCTCTTTCCAGAAGATATTTACAAAGGTGCGAACCGATAAAACCGGCTCCGCCTGTTATTAAAATTCGTTTCATAGATCGTAGTATTATTCTTTCACATTCAAAAGTACCACTTTCCTTTAAAATAACTTAAATATGATACCTGAAAATCATTCCTGCTTAAAGAGAGATAGTGAAACCAGAATCAATGCCAAATACTTACAGGAATAAAATAATTAATTAATTTTGCCTTTATTGTCATCCTCCGCAATTAGGGGAAGCCTTAAAAAGATGGCTCCCTTTAAGGTGGCTGTCAAAAGGGGGAAATATAAAATTAATGAGTGACAGGACTCAAGGATCTGACATAAATATTGCAGCAGAATTATTAATCCGGCTTAAAAAAAATGTGTTCCGGAAACGGGGATAGAGCAAAAAGTGCAGACAAAAAGCATTAAATAATTTTCACATGAAAAAAAGACTTTCTGATATATTTGAAGCCTTACGGTTGGAAAAGTTAAAAAAAGACCAGCGCATAATTATTTTTTCAGTCTGTCTCCTTATTGCAACTATCTTTTGGTTCTTAAATGCATTAAGTAAAAATTATACTACAACTTTGTCATATCCGGTAAAATACATTAATCCTCCAAAAGATCAGTTTCTGGTTAGTGATCCGCCTTCAAAACTTGAGCTTAAAGTTGAGGCATATGGTTTTACACTTTTACGGCATAAACTTGCTTTTTCCTTTTCCCCTGTTATCATGGATCTTACCTATATAAAACAAAATACAGCAAATAGCGGTAACATTCTTTCTATCAGGACTGACGATCTGAAGAGCAAGATATCTGACCAGGTAAGTAAGGAAATAACTATAACAGATATTTCTCCGAAAATATTAACTCTGACATTCGACAGCCTGAAGACTAAAATGGTCCCGGTAAAACCAAATGTCATTGTGACCACGGAACATCAGTTTTATATAACTGATTCAATCGCGGTGAATCCTCAAAAAATAGAGGTTAAAGGCCCTTCAGCCATTTTAGACACTATACAATTTATTGAAACAAAATTTTTGAAATTTTCTGAAGTTAGTTCGGCTATCGAGCGTGTAGTCAAAGTTGAGCATCCGGAGAATACGATTTTGTCAGATGATAAAGTAACATTAACAATACATGTTGAAAGATTCACTGAGAAAAAGATAGAGATACCTCTTAAAGTAAAAACTGAAAAATATGAAGGGCAGGTTAAGCTTTTCCCTTCTAAGGTAACAGTTACTTTTATGGTCAGTCTGAGTGAATTCGAAAATATAACTGAATCAGATTTTGAAGCTTATGTAGATTTAGATTCTGTGAACAGTGATCTGGATAACCTGAAAGTTATCATAAGTTCAAAGCCGCGAAATATTAAAATACTCAGGATAACTCCTGATTCTGTAGAGTTTCTGATTGAAACAAATTCTAATACAACAGAATAAAAAATAATTTTTTATAATGACTTTGTTTATTGGGGTAACAGGGGGAATTGGCAGCGGAAAATCAACCGTGTGCAAAGTTTTCAGGCTTTTGGGGGTTCCTGTATTCGAGGCTGACCCTATAGGTAAATATTTACTTGATAATGATGAAAATCTGAAGAAAAAAGTTGCAGATCTTTTCGGAAATAATATTTATACTTCCAAAGGAACTGTTGACAGGGAAAAGCTTGCAGAAATAATTTTTAATGACAATAAAAAGCTTAGACAACTTAACGAACTTGTTCATCCCCCTGTTAAGAAAGAATTTTATAAATGGGCAGAAGAAAGAAAGCATTTCCCTTATGTCATACAGGAAGCAGCAATCTTGTTTGAAAGCGGATTTTATAAATTTATGGATTATACTATTTTGGTCACTGCCCCTGAAAAAGAGCGGATAGAGAGGGTCAAAAAACGTGACAATGTGAGTGAGTCCGATATAATGGCAAGAATAAAAAACCAATATAGTGAAGCATATAATAGAAAATTGGCAAGTATTGTCCTGGAGAATGATAATAAAAGATTAATAATCCCTGAAATCATTAAGATAGATAATAATCTGAAGAGATATGGCAAAATTTGGTAAATGGATCGGAGGAGGCCTGGGATGGGCTGTAGGCGGGCCTATAGGGGCAATCCTGGGTTTCGTCATAGGATCTGTGATCGATAGCAGTACTATAGATATTCAACGTACGGGAACAACAGGCTATCCGGGCAGGACTACCACCGGAGGTTATGTTATGAGTCTGCTGGTATTGACAGCAGCAGTAATGAAATCCGATAAAAAAGTTATGAAGTCGGAACTTGACTATGTGAAAAATTTCATGGTCAGGAATTTTGGAGAACCATCGGCCGGGGAAGCGGTAAAAATGCTGCGCGACCTTCTTAAACAAAATATTCCTGTAAATGATGTATCCAGGCAGATAAAAAACAATATAAATTATTCAGGACGCCTGCAGTTAATACATTTTTTATTTGGCATTGCCCAGGCCGACGGGATGGTGGACAATGATGAAAGGCAACTGATTGAAAATATCAGCAGTAATATGGGTATCGGAAAACATGATTTTGAATCCATCCAGGCCATGTTTGTTCGGGATATTGAGGCTGACTATAAAATACTTGAAATACAACCCTCCGCGTCCGATGAAGAACTTAAAAAGGCTTACCGCCGTATGGCAATGAAATATCACCCTGATAAGATAAGCCATTTGGGAACAGATATTCAGAAAGCTGCCAAGGAGAAATTCCAAAAAGTGAATGAAGCCTATCAAAACATTAAAAAAGAACGTAAGATAACCTGAAAAGAGAGGCTCCTCAGAGCTTGTTAACTTTTTACCTTTTCGCGGGGACAGCCTTCTTTATATTCGGATATTATTTCTTTTACCTGGGTGGGAGCCACCCTTCCATATACTTTGTCTCCAACCATTACTACAGGGGCCAGGCCGCAGGCGCCAACACATCTCAGGCAATTGAGGGAGAATTTCCCGTCACCTGTAGATTCTCCTACCTCAACCTTCAGCTGTCGCTTAAATTCGCTCAGGACTTGTTCCGCTCCTCGCACATAGCAGGCTGTCCCCATGCAAATGGAAATAGGAAATTCGCCCTTGGGGATCATGGTAAAAAAGCTGTAAAAGGTAACCACTCCATAGACCTTTGCTACCGAGGTATTAAGTTCTCTGGCAATAACTTCCTGGACTTCAGCCGGAAGATAACCCAGTTTTTTTTGTACCTTATGCAGTACATTTATCAGCTCACCTTCTTTATTGTTGTATTCGGAACAGATCGTTTTTATCTGCTGAACCGTATTCTCTGCAAGTTTTATTTTAGGCATAATCCTTGTAATTTTTTTGTTTATGTCCTGTCAAAATACTCTGTATGTAATAAACTATGTGCTTTCTCACTCATTGGTTTCCCTAGAAATTCTTCATAAAGTTTTACTATATAAGGATTCTCATGTGACTTCCTGATCTTTTTATTGCTGTCTTCCTTATAGATTGCCATTTGACGTTTTTTCAAAATTTCAGCATTGCCGTGATGATATGGTTGTCCTCCGCCTCCGATACAACCTCCCGGACAACTCATTATCTCAATGGCATGGAACTCACTTTCTCCGGCTTCGATTTTTTCAAGCAGGCGACGTGCATTTCCAAGGCCGTGAGCAATACCAATATTTATAGGCAGTCCGTTAAAATCAATAGTCGCCTGTCTCATGCCATCCATACCTCTTAGTTCGGTAAAATCGATTTTGGGCAGACTCTTCTTTGTATATAATTCATACGCTGTCCTCACTGCTGCCTCTATCACCCCTCCGGTTGTGCCAAAAATTACACCGGCGCCGGTAGATTCTCCCAGGGGATTATCAAATTCCTCATTTGGAAGCCTGTTAAAGTTAATATTAGCAAGTTTTATGAGAGAAGCCAGCTCGCGGGTAGTAACTGCATAATCCACGTCCGGGTTACCATTCACCTTGAATTCGTCTCTGCCGCACTCATATTTTTTAGCCACGCATGGCATTATTGAAACAACAATCAGGTCTTCCCTTTTGATATTCATTTTTTCAGCGAAATATGACTTGGCAATACTTCCGAACATCTGTTGGGGTGAACGTGCAGTTGACGGAATATCCTTCAGTTGCGGAAAATGATGTTCAAAGAATTTTACCCATGCAGGACAGCAGGAGGTAAGTATAGGTAATTTTACACTTTTGTCTCCTTCAAGAAATCTGGTAAGACGGTCAAGCAACTCAGTACCCTCTTCCATAATAGTAAGGTCGGCTCCAAAATCAGTGTCAAATACATAGTCAAAACCAAGCCTCCTGAGGGCAGCAACCATCTTACCAGTCACAAGAGTCCCGGGCTCAAGCCCGAATTCTTCTCCCAGTGCAGCACGGACAGCCGGCGCAGTCTGCACTATAACAGTCTTGGAAGGATCAGATAAATGCCTTACAACATCGCTTGTGTGATCCACTTCGGTTAATGCTCCCGTAGGACACACAGCCACACACTGTCCGCAATAAGTACATATTGAATGGTCAAGATTCATTTCAAATGCCGGAGAGACAACTGCGTTAAAACCGCGGTTGATTGCGGAAAGAACGCCAACAGTCTGAACTTCATTACACATCATCTCACAGCGCCGGCACATTATACATTTATCTACATCCCTTATAATCGCAGGGGAAGTATCCTCTCTGTATGTTGATTGCTCTCCCTTATACCTGATCTCACGAATTCCCATATTATGTGCCAGATCCTGTAACTCACATTTCCCGGATTTTGCACAAATCAGACAATCGGCCGGATGATCTGAAAGAATCAGTTCCAATACAATCTGGCGGGCATTGATCACCCTTATGGAGTGAGTATTAACGACCATTCCTTCGCTTACTTCGGTGCAACATGAGGGAGCAAGATTCTTACGCCCCTCAATTTCAACAACACAGATACGGCATCCTCCGGGTTTATTTTCTATATTCAGATCATCGAGTTTCATATGGCAGAGAGTAGGGATATGAATTCCTGTTCCGGCGGCCGCCTCCAATATTGTTGTACCTTTTTTTACTACGACAGGTTTATTATCTATTATTAAATTTACTGTATCCATCATTTCCGTTTTTCAAAATTTATGAAATCTTAATTGCGTTGAATTTGCATTTTTCGAAACAAACTCCGCATTTTATACATAACGACTGGTCAATGAAATGGGGCTGGCGTCTTTCTCCTGAGATCGCTCCGACAGGGCAATTCCTGAAACAGAGCGTACAGCCTGTACATAAATCTTCAATTATTTCATATTTCAGGAGCGCTTTACATTGTCCTGCCGGACACCTGCCTTCTTTAACATGTGCCAGGTATTCATCCCTGAAATTAGTAATGGTCGATAACACAGGATTGGGAGATGTTTGTCCCAGTCCGCAAAGAGATGTATCTTTTATAACATTGCTCAAAACTATCAATCTGTCAATATCCCCAACTTCACCCTTTCCATTGGTGATCTTAGCCAGTATCTCGTGCAGTCTCTTATTTCCGATCCTGCAGGGAGAGCATTTGCCACATGACTCTTCAAGGGTAAATTCAAGATAAAATTTGGCAATTGCCACCATGCAATCATCTTCATCCATAACTATCATGCCCCCGGATCCCATCATAGATCCTGCCTCAATAAGATTATCATAATCGATCGGGGTGTCCAGGAAATCTTTAGTAAGGCAACCTCCGGAAGGGCCTCCGGTCTGAACAGACTTAAATTCCTTACCGTCTTTAATCCCGCCGCCAATATCATAAATCACTTCACGAAGTGTTGTGCCCATAGGTACTTCAATCAGGCCTACATTATTTATTTTGCCTGCAAGCGCGAATACCTTAGTGCCTTTCGACTTTTCCGTACCTATTTTATTGAACCATCCGGCGCCTTTATTAATTATAACAGGAATATTAGCAAAGGTTTCCACATTATTTACATTGGTTGGCTTGCCAAGGTAGCCGGATACCGAGGGGTACGGAGGCTTAAATGAGGGTTCTCCCCTTTTGCCTTCCATGGAATGGATCAATGCTGTTTCCTCACCGCAAACAAACGCCCCTGCTCCCAGTCTGATCTGGATATCAAAATTAAATCCTGTTCCCAGGATATTTTCACCAAGCAAACCATAATCGCGCGATTGTTCAAGGGCAATTGTCAGCCTTTCAATGGCCAGCGGATATTCCGCCCTGATATAGACTAATCCCTTATCAGCGCCGATGCAATATCCACAAATAGCCATGGCCTCAATGACTGAATGGGGGTCCCCTTCAAGTATCGACCTGTCCATAAATGCACCCGGATCGCCTTCGTCAGCATTGCAAACAACATATTTTTGATCTGATTGTGAACTTTTTGTGATTTCCCATTTTAGCCCTGTAGGGAAACCGCCGCCGCCACGTCCGCGTAAACCTGACTCCTTAATCTCTTTGATGGTATCATCGGGGGTTAATTCAGTAAGGCATTTGCCCAACGCCATATAGCCATCCCTTGATATATAATCATCGATACTCTCAGGATTAATAAAACCACAATTCCTTAACGCGATGCGCAACTGTGTTTTATAAAAGTCCTTATGCCCCGGATCGCCGGCATTCCCATTCCCGGCATCATGGTTAAGTAATCGCTCTACCACCTGTCCGTTAATCAGATGATTCCTGACAATATCTTCAGTGTCATCCGGTTTCACTCCCACATAAACTGTCTCACCGGGCAATATTTTCACTATCGGGCCCTTTTCACAAAATCCGAAACAGGCAGTGGTGACAATCACAACATCGTCTATTCCCAAAGTATCAATCCAATATTTAAAAGACTTTTTTATTTCATCACTGTCCGTTGCTTTACATTCTGTTCCGCCACAAATAAGCACTTGTTTTTTATTATCGGCCATAATTCATTCTTTGTAAATAATTAATATTCGTCAATATTCAAGAGACTGGTTCAGACTCTAATTAATCATCTATAGTTCTGAAACTAAGTGGAATAACACCATCAACCAGTTCTCCCCGTTTAATATAAACGTCAATAATTTCCAATACTTTTGATTTATCTACATAACCGAAAACAACCGGTTCTTTTCCGGGCAAAGTAACTTCAACGGTAGGCTCAGCATAACAATACCCCAGGCACCCGGTTTTGGTAACCACAGCATCTATTGCCTGCTGCTCCAGTTCGTCTATGAAGTACTTCATTGTCTCCCCCGCACCGGAAGCCATGCCGCAAGTGGCCATGCCCACCTTTATAAGTACTGCCTGTTCAGCTCCTTTAGTGTTATTTCCCAGGCTTGCTTTTGACTGTACCTCCCTTTTGATCTTTTGCAGGTCAGCCACACTATTTATTTTTGCCATAATATTTTTAATGTGTTTTTTTGTAAAAGACAGAGTTTACTCCCGCTGTAAAAATTTTATGCAAATTTCGTCAATTTGTTTCAAATAACCTTCTTATTACCTACAATATAGAATCATTTTATTTTATAATAACATATTCCTTTACAACATCTTATTCTAATGATTCTTTACATATTTAACACGAAACCATCAAGGAATTATAAAATATTTAAGCGCTTGTTAAAATAATATTAAATCATGTTCAAATATATTTTAAGCAACTCTTGCATGATTTTTTATGACGCTCGTCCCATTTATTTATATTTGTTTTTTTTAAAATTAATCACGTATATTGACTATTTTTCGTAATTAATAGCTAATAGCCTGATTCATCCCATTTAAGCATTATTTTTATTAACTAAAAATAACAAAATGATATACGATAAAAAATCCTTTCTTCCCGGAAATATTGATGATCCGGATTTTTATCAGAAGATATTCGATACTTTGCCAATACCAATCTATTACAGAGATACGAAAGGCATTTATCAGATGTGTAATAAAGCTCATGAAGATTTTGTAGGTAAGCCGGGTGCACAAATCATAGGCAAATCAGTTTATGATATACACACCAAACAAATGGCTGATATTTACACTCAGAAAGATAAGGAATTGCTTGCCAATCCGGATATCCAGGTTTACGAGACACAAGTTACAAAGTGCGACGGGACTAAACTTGACGTTGTAATGAATAAAGCCGTAATACGCAATAACCAGTCGGCAATTACAGGAATAGTAGGATCTATTAACGATGTTACCAAACTCAAAAAGACTGAGATGCGGCTGGAAAATGCACAAAAATCTATGGAAATATCCTCTCATATGTTGCATAAAATAAATTTAGGGATAGTATTGATGGATCAAAATAACAAGGTGGTTGATTCAAATGCCAGTTTTGCCAGACTTATGGGGGAAGAGACAACAGAACTTTATGATACCATACCCGGATTAAAAGGTGCTGATGTAGAAGTATTGGTTCCGGAGGTCATCTTCAAGATGTTGCTAAATATCATGAAAACCGGGGAAGAGATGCTGGAACGCGATATAACATACAACGACAAATTACTTCATATATCGGTTGTAACCCTTTACAAACAAAAAGTAGTAGGGGCTGTTATCCGTGATATGTCGGCTCCTCTGCTGGTGAGGGACGAAATAATAAACCGCGCTCAGCGTATTAAAAAACAAAACATTGAAACGGTACAGAAAATTGCCTATCTGCTTGGAGAGAATGCTGCTGAAACAGAAGAATTACTTAATTCCATAATAGAATCACACAGATATGGAAATGACTAATAATCCGAGATACCATGTGGAGATAGATGTCCAGCAGAAGCGACCCAAAGGGGAAATAGCCTGCGGAGATGCTTTCCAGTCGGATATATTCAAAGAAGAAGGCCGGACACTCCTTGTACTCAGCGACGGCATCGGGCACGGTATAAAAGCCGGCGTTTTGTCAACCCTCACTGCAACAATGGCTCTTAAATATGCAAGATTTCATACCAAACCCGAAATATCAGCCAGGATTATCATGGAGGCGTTGCCGAAAAGCAGTGACGGGACTGAAAGTTATGCAACCTTCACTATCATAGAGCTGGAAACAGACGGACAAGTAAAAATAATTAATTACGATAATCCTCCTGTTTTCATCATCAGGAATAAACAACCATATAAGCCTAAGGAATACGAGCTGGAAATAAGGGGTACAAGGAATGTCGGGAAAATACTTCATTGCATTGAATTTACAGCGCATAAAGAAGACCGGGTGGTGTTTCTGACTGATGGCGTGGTACAATCAGGATTAGGTAATAAGCGGTATCCTATGGGCTGGGGCATGGATAATATTATAGATTTCTCCGTCAGCCAGGTTAACCGTATGCCTGGCATTTCAGCTGCCAGACTGGCAAAAAAGATTATGAACCAGGCAGTGATGAATGACAACTTTGAAATTAAGGATGATACAACCTGCGGTGTAATCTATTTCAGGGAGCCGCGGAAATTCATGCTGATAACAGGGCCGCCATTTTACAAAATTAAAGATTATGATTTTGCAGACCGGATAAGAAATTTCCAGGGCAAAAAAATCATATGCGGAGGAACCACTGCTGAGATAATTGCAAGAGAGCTTGACACAAATGTCGATATTCAGCATGCTGCAAAAAATCCCGGGATGTTGCCCCCTGTTGCTCAAATGGAGGGTTTTGAAATGGTTACCGAAGGGATACTGACGCTTGGCAAGGTAGAAGATATACTTGAAAACTATAACAGTGACACACGACTGGATGACAGTCCACCTGAAAAAGTAGTGAAATTACTGCTTCAGCACGATAGTATAGAGATAATACTCGGCACACGTATCAATTGGGCTCATCAGGATCCGGAGCAGCCTTTGGAACTGGAATTACGAAAGTTCGTGGTAAAACGTATCGCAGGTCTTCTTATTAATAAATTTTTTAAGGAGGTAACTATCGAATACCTTTAACCCAATCAGGAGTTCATTAAATCATACGGTGCTTCTTAAAGACTGTCTCCGAACTCATTAAAATATCTATGTACTGTGCCCTTTTGTAGGCATAAGGATCTTTAAGGCTTTTTTGTGACAGCTTTCCCCTGAAGTCATCAAGATTTTTATACCCCTTCTTATCCATCCAGGTGTTCATCTCCGAAAGAATGTGGGCGACATGCGACGGTTTATTTTTATAAACAGTGCTTACCATTTGAACAACATCAGCCCCGGCAAGTATCATTTTAATAACATCATCAGATGTATAAATTCCCCTGCTGGCACAGATGCTGCCTTTCAGATTACCATACAACAATCCGGCAAATCGCAATGTAACCATGTAATCTTTTGAATTACTTAATTCCCACGGAAAATAGAATGATTCCTTATCTATATCAATTTCAGGCTGAAAAAAACGGTTAAATATTACAAAGCCGTCAGCTCCGGCGTCATCCGCCCTTTTAATAAAATTCAAAGGATTACTGTAAAAAGGGCTGATCTTAATACTCACAGGTATTTTCAAAACCTGTTTTATTTCCTGGATAGTATGTATCTGCTTATCCTCTATCGATTTTCCGGGCACATCCAAATCACCTGGAACAAAATAGAGATTAATCTCCAGTCCGTCAATGCCGGTCATCTCAAGTTCTTTTGCATATTCTGTCCATGTGGAATCATTAATAGCATTAAGACTGGCAAAAACAGGTATATTAACACTTTTCCTGAGTTTTTCAAGGTTATAAAGATGTTCTTTTGTCCCGGCATGTTCCATGGAAGGATACTGGCTCAGCATCTCAGCATGACGGTGTTCATATTCTTGCAGCTCTTCGGATAACTGAAGATCCTCAAGTTGAATCTGCTCTTCGAATAGTGATTTATATACAATAGCTCCTATTCCTTCTTTCTCCAGTTGTTTTATAACATCGGGCCTTGAAACTAAGTTGCTTGCACCGAGGATAAGGGGATTCTTAAGTTCTATACCCATGTAAGTAGTTGAAAGATTTGCCATATTCAATTATTTTTTTAGTTACTGTAATTTTAATAAACTAAATATAAAGATATTTTGTTCATTATCAAACTCATTTTGGCCGGTAATAAAGAAAAAACCACCCACATTCAGCAGATGGTTTTTCCCTGAAAATATTTCGAGTATCTTTATAACAGGCTTAAAGTAACTGTTAATCCGGCCATTACAACAGACACCATTGTCATAAGTTTAATAAGGATATTAAGGCTGGGGCCTGAAGTATCTTTAAAAGGATCACCCACAGTGTCGCCGACAACACTGGCTTTATGTGCATCACCCCCTTTACCGCCGTATTCTCCCTTTTCAATAAATTTCTTGGCATTATCCCATGCTCCTCCTGCATTATTCATAAAGACCGCAAGGGTAAATCCTGTTGTCAGTCCTCCTGCAAGCAACCCTACAACACCGGCCACTCCCATGGCAACGCCAACAAGAACAGGTACTATGATAGCAACAAGTGACGGAAGCAACATTTCTCTTTGTGCCCCTTTCGTGGAAATTTCAACACATTTAGCATATTCCGGTATAGCTTTCCCTTCCAGAATTCCTTTAATCTCCTTAAACTGGCGGCGTACCTCGTCAACCATGGCTCCGGCAGCACGCCCGACAGCTTTCATTGTCATTGCACTAAAGACAAATGCCATCATTGCCCCGATGAATATACCTCCCAAAAACAGGGGATTGAACAGGGTAATATCGTAAGCTGCTGAAAAATCTTTTACCGAAGCTGCAGAGATCTTAACTACATGTATTCCTTCTTCCACTGCAGGGACAACCTCATTATAAAAAACATATCCGCCCTTTGTAACGAATCCCTCTCCGGCCTTGGCAATTTTATCAAACCATAAACGCACCTCTTCCATATAGGCGGAGATAAGCGCCATAGCAGTAAGCGCTGCAGAGCCGATTGCAAATCCTTTACCTGTAGCGGCAGTTGTATTCCCCAGCATATCCAGTGCATCGGTCCTTTCGCGTACCTGCGGATCAAGCTCTGACATCTCGGCATTGCCTCCTGCATTATCAGCAATAGGCCCGAAAGCATCTGTAGCAAGAGTAATTCCGAGAGTTGAAAGCATACCTACGGCAGCAAAACCAATTCCATAGACACCCATGGCAAAATGCTGTGATCCGCCGGCAGCCCAGAATGCCCCTATAATACCAAGGACAATAGTCACTACAGGAATCCAGGTAGAATACATTCCCACTGCGAGCCCGTCTATTATTGTAGTTGCAGGCCCCTGCTGTGCCTGTCTCGCAATTCCTTTGGTAGGCTTATATTCATCAGATGTAAAATATTCAGTTGCCTGTCCGATTATCACACCTGCGGCTAATCCGATAACCACTGCCCAGAATACACCCCAGGTAACCCAGCCGACAGTAACAAGGACAACCATTGCAATAAGAATGAGCGCCGAGCTGCCTCCGGTACCCAGGAGCAGGGCATTCAGAAGATTTTTTTGTGTTGCAGACTCTTTGGTGCGTACAAGAAAGATACCGATAATTGATAGTAAGATTCCGACTGCTGCAACTATCATAGGCGCCATAACAGCTTTATATGCATCCAGTCCCGCATCGCGCAATGCCAAAGCAGGAAGGGAAGCCCCCAGTGCAGCTGTTGCAAGTATTGAACCTGCATATGATTCATATAGGTCGGCCCCCATACCGGCAACATCACCCACATTGTCACCGACATTATCAGCGATAGTAGCGGGATTACGGGGATCATCTTCCGGTATGCCGGCTTCTACTTTACCTACAAGGTCGGCGCCAACATCAGCTGCCTTAGTATAGATACCCCCGCCGACACGTGCAAAAAGCGCCTGCGTGGAAGCTCCCATACCAAAAGTCAGCATGGTGACGGTAATCTCAACCAGCTTAGTGCGTATGCCGGCTTCGGTAATAACACCATTTACTACATATTCAGGATGAGCATGAACCAGGTTAAGTCCCAGGAAATGCAAACCGTTTGACATATTCTCAGGTGTGTAAACTAATTTGTTCAGCACATAAAACCAGGCAGCAATGTCAAGCAGGGCAAAACCCACGACTACAAGTCCCATAACCGCGCCACTGCGGAATGCTATCTGCAGACCTTTGTTAAGTGACTGCGATGCTCCGTGTGCCGTACGTGCCGAAGCAAATGTAGCGGTCTTCATACCAAGAAACCCACAAAGCCCGGAGAAAAATCCGCCAGTCAGGAATGCAACAGGCACAAAGGGATTCTGTACATTGAAATAGGCCATGATTGTCAGTAATACAAACAAAATCACAAATACCAGCGTTACAACCCGGTATTGTCTTTTAAGATAAGCCATTGCACCTTCCCTTACATATTGTGCTATCTCTTTCATGCGGTCAGTGCCTTCTGAATTCTTCATAAGAGATTTGAAGAAAAACCATGCAAAGCCCAATGCCAAAATAGAGGCTAATGGTACTAAAAAGAAAATGTTACTCATAAGATATTAATTTTTGTGTAATTATAGTTACGATTCAGATTTTTCAATATTCTTTTAATAACCAGAAAGTTAAAATTTTTTGATAATACGCAAATAAATACATTTTTTTTCAGGTAGCAAAGATAATTGTAAAAATGTAAAGGTGAAGTATTAATTCACTATAAACAAAAGGTTTGAAAATAAATTAACAATCCACTCAATAATCAGTAACTGATAATTGCCCGGCGCTCCTTTCCATTCATTAAAACAGATAAAGGTTTTTCAAATTCTATATGCCTGACAAACTCAGTTTCACTTACAACCTTTTGTTTTTTAAATTCTTCCATTTTAAGAATTGCAGTCTTTGAACTATGAGGCACGGAAAAATATCCGACATTCATTGAGGTAACATTGTGAAAAAAATGTGACCCCAGGGAAGGATCAAGAGGAAAGTCAGGCAATCCGGTCTCCACAATTACCCGGGCTTTGGAAATATTGGACCAAAGAACGGGTATGCCCGTGTATGGGTCACGGGAACCCCATCTCCCGGGGCCAATTAAAATATATTCCCTTCCCTTATTATCTAATTGACGATTGATATTGTTAATTTCTCCGGCCATCTGTCTGGTTTTTGTCCTGTCGAACTTATCATGATCCACATAAACGACATCCCTGATATGATCAATTTTGCCGTTGCCCATTCCCATTTCTGCATACATCAAAATCTTTCCCCTTTCAATTGATTCCAAATCGACCCCGGCATTCTCCTCTGTGCGGATAAGCGGTTTTAACTGAAGGAGGTAAAATACAGGCATTTTATTTACAGGCGAATCCATATCAATAGCATATTCAATCTCCACAGGCGAGCCTAATGCTTCCTTAAAAAGTTTCAGAAGTAACTGTAATGTTTCTGCAAGGGGTATATAATTATATTTAAGAATATTGGCAAAATCAATAATCCTGGGGCCTTCGGCAATAACAGAAGGAACCAGCTCATCATTTTCAATAATATACGTTGATGCCGAATGACGCAGAGTACCGTCATGCTCGGCTTCCTTTATATAATATTTTCTGATGGCAGCATCCTCGCCTCCTGCGACAAGGTCTATTGAAGGACTTTTCATGTTTACCGCATAAAAATATTTTTGTGAATCCCGTAAAATATCTCTGACAGATCCGGGATTTATTGCGGGATATTTCGGACAAAAACGAAATGAATTTTCACCGCCGACTACATACATCCCGAGACCTAAAGCTGCCACAGAGAAGCCATCTTCCGGTTTCATGTATGATATCGGATAATAATTATAAGACTGGGCAACGCCTGAAATGGCGGGGTAATACTTGTCATTGTAATTCTGGCCGACTAACTCCTGGATCACGACAGACATCTCCTCTTCTTCAATCTCATAATTAACAGCATCAAAATAATCGCGGGCAGAATCTGTAAAAATGCTCGCATAAATAAGCTTAATTGCTGTTTCTAACTGATGGTAGCGCTCAGACAGTCCGGGATGATTATTGGGAATAATGTAAGTTGCATACACTCCCGAAAAGGGTTGCAGCAAAGAGTCCTCAAACATACCTGACGACCTTACTGCAAGAGGTTTAGTGATATGTTTTAAATATTGCCTCAAACGGTTTTTTAGTTTTTCATCGAACTCCGATTCTAAAAAATATTGTTTAACAGACTCATAATCATTTACAGAATAGATATGATCATATAAATTATTCATATCTATGAACTTCCTGAACTCAAGGGATCCTATCACCGTAGTTGCCGGAATGCGGATGTTCATGCAGGGGATCAACTCCTCAAAATCTATATTCTCAATAAAATTACATATAAAGGCTATGCCTCTTCCCTTGCCGCCGAGAGACCCTTTGGCCATACGCACTATCAGCCTGTCCGACTTAAGAAGAGCAGGATCAAAATTCATGATTGTGCCTTTATATTTTTCAAAATTTACTTCATGAAAAACATCCAGGCAAAACTGCCGTAGTTCTCCAGGTGATTCGAAATCCTCAAATCTGACCGCTCTTAAAAGTTCTGCCATATGAATCTCTCCCCTCGCCATGAGCCAGGTTGAAAAGGAATTGCGCCTTGCATGATATATAAGGGAATCATCCGGTATTTCCCGGAATCTGTCCTGGAATTCCCGAAGATTATCAGCATTAGCAATGGGTTTACCATCTTTCCCCTTAAACACAAAATTTCCGAATCCCAGTCTTCTGTATAAAAAGTTGAGAATATCCATTGAGAGGCTTTGGGAATTCTTATTAATGAATTCCGCCTTTATATCTTTAGCGCGGGTAGCATTTTTAATATCCTGCGACTGCAATAATACGGGAATCTCATATCTGAGATTATTATGCGTATATTTTAAAAGATCTACTCCTGCATTCTCATCCTCCCTTCCTTTCCTCTCAAATTTAACATCCGAAATAACGCACAATATATACTGCTTATAATCATTAATAACCTGAATGGCATCTTCATAATTGTCAACAAGAAGGACTTTGGGCCTTCCACGCATTTTTAACAGCTTATGAAGCTCATTTCTGGCTTCCTCCTGAACAAGTATCTGCGTCTGGGTCATTATTGTCGTATAAAGCATGGGCAGATACCGGGAATAGAAACGGATACTGTCTTCCACCAGCAAAATTACCCGCACATTGCCATTTTGGGTATCCATGGCCACATTCTTTTTATCTTCAATATATTTGATCATGGCCAGGAATACATTGGGATTTCCATTCCACACAAAAATACGGTCAATAAAATCCAGTCTCCTCCCTTCAGCCTGAAAGAATTGCAGGTCAGCATTATTATTTGCAAGAAGCAGAAGAGGTATCTCCGGATGAGATTCCCCCAGCTCCCGGGCAGTATCGACTGCATTGTACTTATCAAGGCCGGCCATGACAATGATCAGGTCGAAATTACGATGTTTAAAAGCTTCCCGGGCATCCTCTGTAGAATTAACACTTGTGAATCTGGGTGCAGCCGATAAGTTAAGCTGAAGATATTCACCGTATATTGCATCGCTGAACTGACCTTCTCTTACTATGGCATATGAATCATATAATGTTGCTATAAGCAATACTTCTTTTATCTTTACAGGCATCAATTCCTGAAAAATATCCCGGTCTGTTTTCTTTCGCTTATAAATATTTGCCAATATGATCTTATCTATATCCATGCTAAAAATTATTCTCCAAAAACATTACAGCTAAATAATTCACGAAGATAATCCATAAAATTACCAAATGTAAAGCTATATACTTAATATCTAAAGTGAAATATTTATGAATTCCTGCAGGCCGTTTAATGACGTAAAAAAATATAAATCACATACAGGATGTCCCGAGTTTATTAATTACCAGTCCTGAACGGAGTTTCGGTTCGAACCATGTTGTTTTCGGAGGCATAATATTTCCGCTGTCTGCAATTCTCATCAGTTGCTTCATTGAGACAGGGTAAAGGGCAAAAGCAGCTTTCATTTCGCCCAAATCCACCCGTTTTTTTAGTTCTCCCAATCCTCTTATGCCACCAACAAAATCAATTCTTTTTGATGTTCTCAGGTCTGTTATGTCCAATACCGGCTCCAGTATCTGTTTAGATAAAATTGTAACATCAAGGGCATCAATAGGATCGTCATCGTTATAAGTTCCCTCCCGGGCTGTAAGCTTATACCAGTTACCCTCCAGGTAAAGACTAAACTCATGCATTTGTCCTGGTTTATAAAGGCCCACGCCTTTTTTTTCAACTATAAATTCCTGATCCAGTTTATTTAAAAACTCTTCATCCGGAAGGCCGTTAAGATCAGTGATCACCCTGTTATAATCAATTATCTGCAGCTGATCATCGGGAAAATGAACAGCCATGAAGTAATTATAGGTCTCATCTCCTGTATGACCGGGATTCTGTGCCGTTTTCTCCAGCCCTATCCTTGCTGCCGCAGCTGTACGATGATGTCCGTCAGCCACATAAGTATATGGCACCTTACTGCCAAAGAGTTGTTCTATAGCCTGAATTATCTCCGTATTATCAATTTTCCAAAAATGGTGACCAACACCATCTTCAGAAACAAAATCGTAATCCGGGGTATTTGAGTTCACGATATCTTCCACAATAACATCTATTTCAGTTACTGCTTTATAGGCAAAAAAGACAGGTTCAATATTAGCGTTGAGATACCTTGTCAGCACCATCCTGTCCTCCTCCTTTTCCGGCCTTGTTAACTCATGTTTCCTGATCACTCCGCTTTCATAATCTGCGCAGGCTGCACCTCCGACTATTCCATACTGGGTTTTTCCATTCATAGTCTGGGCATATATATAAAACATTGCCTTATCATCCTGTATGAGCCACTTTTTCTTCTGAAATGAACAAAAATTTTCAAGGGCTTTGTTATATACCTCTTCTGAATGAATATCATTTATACCCGGACACTCAATCTCGGCATGAGTAATCCTTAGTAATGATTTTTCTTTCCCATCCGCCATCTGTTCAGCCTCCTCCCGGTTCATTACATCGTAAGGGAGACAGGCCATTTCTGCAACAAATTCTTTAGGAGGGCGAAGTCCCCTGAATGGTTTAAGTATTGCCATAATTATATAATTAATGGATATGACAGTTGTAATATCTTTATTCAGGTCTTAATCAGAAAAAGATGCAGAATTAGTTCTACATCTTAACAAAACAACCTGAATGCCGGGAATAAATTTAATATCAGTTAATAAGGGTTATACGATTAAAAAGGGTTACTTATTTTTTTCAAAATCCTGCATGGTTTCAACCAATGCTTTCACGCTTTCAACGGTCATTGCATTATAAATTGATGCCCGGAATCCTCCCACCGACCTGTGGCCTTTTATCCCAACCATTCCTTTCTGTGTTGCGAAATCAAGAAAATCCTTTTCAAGTTCAGCATATTCCGGTGCCATAACAAAAGTGACATTCATCCTTGAGCGGTCTTCTGTATTTTTCACTGTCGGCACAAATAGTTTATTACGGTCAAGTTCATTATAAAGCAGTGAAGCTTTCTCAATATTGATTTTTTCAATGGCTTCCACTCCGCCTATATCCTTCAGCCATATCAATGTCTGCAAACAGGCGAATACAGAAATGGTTGCAGGAGTGTTAAACATGGAATCTTTGTCGATATGTATTTTGTAATCCAGCATTGTAGGTATTTCACGCCCTGTTTTGCCAAGAGCGTCATTTTTAACAATCACAAGAGTTACACCTGAAGGCCCCAGATTTTTCTGAGCGCCGGCATATATTACGTCGAACTTTGATACATCAAACGGACGACTAAATATATCAGATGACATATCAGCTGCAAGGGGAATATTAACGTCGGGTATATTCATCAATTCTGTCCCATATATGGTGTTGTTGGTTGTAATATGAAGATAACCGGCATCCTCCGGGACATTATATTCTTTTGGAATATAGTTAAAATTGGCATCTTTTGACGAAGCCACTTCTACTACTTCTCCAAAATATTTTGCCTCTTTAATGGCCTTGGTGGCCCATGAACCGGAATTCAGATAGGCTGCCTTATTTTTCATAAAGTTATAAGGAACCATCAGGAACTGAAGACTTGCACCCCCCTGAAGAAAGAGAACGGAATAGCCTTCAGGAACATATAGAAGTTCTTTAACTAATCCTATGGCTTCATTCATAACAGCTGCAAATTCTTTACTCCTGTGGGAAACTTCCATAACTGAAAGTCCGGTCCCTGCAAAATTAACGGCAGCTTCAGCAGTTTTTTCCTTTGTAAATTCCGGCAGAATAGAAGGCCCGGCATAAAAATTGTGCTTTTTCATTTTTAAAAGATTTTAAATAAAAAATTGACTTTTGCGACATACAAATTTATGGTATTCTAAAGAAGATTAACATTTTTAGCAAAAAAAACCCTGCCATGATAAATTATTTTATAAATAATTAACGAGTGTCGGACTGTAAGCATGCCGGACTGCAAAGTCATGATTCCGGGGAAAAAACCAGACATTAAAGTCTGAATGATTAATTATGTTTAAAAGGCTGTACAACAAAAAGATACGAGTTTAAGATTTGTTACTGACAATTTTTAGGTTAAGATTATTTTGAGATTAAATATAAGGCAGCCGACCAACTTAACTGGCAATACACCTGGTGATGGACGCAAGACTAAATAAAGGGTAATTTAACTATTTCTGCAGGAATAATTTTTTTCCTGATCTTAATAAAAATTATAGTTCCAAAGGCCGAATATTCCTGTGCAACATATCCCATTCCAATACCCTTGTCAATGACCGGCGAATGGGTCCCCGATGTTACACGGCCTATTACATTACCCAGCCCATCCTGGGAACTGACAATTTCATAGCCTTCACGGGGAATACCCTTTTCTTTCATGATAAAACCCCTCAATTTCTTTGTCACCCCCTCATTTTTCTGCATCATAAGGAAATCACGATCAATAAAGTTGCGTCCGTTATTAAACTTGGTAATCCATCCCAATCCGGCCTCAATCGGTGATGTTGTATCATCAATATCGTTACCATAAAGGCAATAACCCATTTCAAGCCTTAATGTATTACGTGCGCCCAGTCCGGCCGGTTTTATCCCAAGCTCTTTCCCTGCCTCAAATATTGATTCCCATATTTCTACTGCATATTTATTATCGAAATATAATTCAAAGCCTCCTGCACCGGTATATCCGGTTGCTGATATAATAACATCACTTACTCCGGCCAAACAGCCCGTAACAAAATTATAAAACCTGATCTCCTTTAAATTAATATCGGTGAGTTTTTGAAGAATATCCATTGCCTGCGGCCCCTGTACAGCCAGCTGGCTTATTTTGTCAGAAATATTTTCTGTTTCAGCTCCAAATTCATTTTGTCTCAATACCCACTCCCAATCTTTTTCAATATTGGAAGCATTGACTACCATTAAATATTTTTTGTCATTAAAGCAATAAACCAACAGGTCATCCACTATCCCACCTTCTCCGTTAGGCATACAGCAATATTGAGCCTGTCCCGTCTTCAGGACAGCAGGATTGTTCGAAGATATCTTTTCCAGCAATCTCAATGCCTGATCACCCTCAACGCTGATCTCTCCCATATGGGAAACATCAAAAACACCTGCACGGTCACGGACAGTAAGGTGCTCGTCCTTAATACCACTATATTCCAGAGGCATCTCAAATCCGGCAAATTCCACCATCTTCGCGCCTAATCTCTTATGTACATCATTTAATGCTGTTTTCTTCATTTATAAATATTTTATTTTTTTACTTACAAATTAAACAGATTTCTGCTAAATTAGACAATTTGAAAAACATTAACATAAACTTCTTTAAAATAAGTAAAATACTGATATCATTAAAGAAATAAATCTTCAAAATTATAAAATTTCGACGCATGAAGGAAAATTTAAAATATACCCGGTTAAATTATTTAGAAGAGATAGCTAACGGTGATAATGAATTTAAAAAAGAACTAATAAATATCTTCCTGAAACAGGTTCCTGAATTTATCTTCAACATGAAAAAATACTTTAAAGAAGATAATAATGAAGCTCTTGCCAGGGAAGCCCATACAGCAAAATCCTCCGTAATTATTTTTATGATGGACGAAACAGGAGAAATATTAAAACAAATACAATTACAGGCGAAAATAGGGGAAAAAGAAAATATTCCAGCTCTTATAGACAAAGTAGAAGAGAAACTAATTAAAGCTACTGAAGAGCTATCATCTTACTTAACAAAATCCGAATAATGACAATCATCGGTGATGGTTAATTCTTAAATATCAGTCTGTCGCCCTCTGCATCTATTTCTATCGGTTTATTCTTTTCTACTTCACCGGCCAATATTTTTTTCGACAATTCATTGAGTACATTCCTTTGAAGGATTCTTTTAACAGGCCTGGCGCCAAAATGAAGATCATATCCTGCACCAGCCAGCCAGTTGACTGCAGCATCAGTGATCCTGATCTTGAGATCAGTGCCGGAAATGCGTTTCATTACCTGGTCAAACTGCAATTTCACGATCTTTTTTATATCCTCTCTTGAAAGTGACGTAAACACAATTGTTTCATCGATACGGTTCAGAAATTCCGGACGGATAGCCTTACGCAATAAATCCAGTAACTTTTTCCGGGTCTCTTCCAATACGGTTTCCTCATTATCAGGACTTAAATTTTCAAAACTTTCCTGGATAATGTGAGATCCGAGGTTAGAAGTCATTATAATTATTGTATTCTTAAAATTGACTGTCCTGCCCTTATTATCTGTAAGGCGACCGTCATCCAGAACCTGAAGCAGGACATTGAACACATCGGGATGAGCCTTCTCAATTTCATCGAACAGCACTACGGAATATGGTTTATGCCTTACAGCTTCAGTGAGCTGCCCTCCCTCTTCATATCCTACGTATCCCGGAGGGCTACCGATCAGTCTGGTAACCGAGAATTTTTCCTGGTATTCAGACATATCGATCCGGGTAATCATATTTTCATCATTAAAAAGGTATTCTGCCAGGGCTTTCGCAAGTTCTGTCTTCCCGACACCGGTTGAACCGAGGAAAATAAATGATCCTATAGGCCTTTTTTCATCCTGCAGTCCTGCCCTGCTCCTTCGCACAGCATCAGACACAGCTGAAATCGCCTCATCCTGTCCCACTACCCTCTTATGCAATTCATCCTCCATTTTAAGCAATTTTTCTCTCTCACTCTGCAACATTTTGGCAACAGGGATACCTGTCCACCTTGCAACCACTTCAGCGATATCCTCAGAATCAACTTCTTCTTTTATCAGACTTTCTCCCTCTTTTAGCTCCTGAAGCTCCCGGGTCAATGCCTCTATTTCATTCTCCGCTTCTTTTATCTTTCCATACCTTAACTCTGCCACTCTCTCATAATTACCCTGCCTTTCGGCTTCTTCAGCTTCTATCCTGTAATCCTCGATTTCTGCTTTCTTTTTCTGAATAGAATCTATGACCGATTTCTCACTTTGCCATTTTGAACGCAGACGGGAACGGTCTTCTTTAAGATTTGAAATTTCTTCATTCAGTGATTCCAGCTTTTTCTCATCTTTCTCTCTTTTAATTGCTTCCCTCTCTATTTCAAGCTGCTTTATCCTGCGCTCAATCTCATCAAGTTCTTCCGGGATAGAATCCATCTCCAGCCTTAACTTTGCTGCTGCCTCATCCATCAGGTCTATTGCCTTATCAGGCAGGAAACGGTCGGCAATATATCTCTGTGAAAGTTCAACAGCCGCAATAATAGCATCATCTTTAATCCGGACCTTGTGGTGACTTTCATACCGTTCTTTTATTCCTCTCAGAATTGAAATTGCACTTGCGGTATCGGGCTCATCCACGTGCACTACCTGGAAACGGCGTTCCAATGCTTTATCTTTTTCAAAATACTTTTGATACTCACCAAAAGTAGTGGCGCCTATTGCTCTCAGCTCACCCCTGGCAAGGGCAGGCTTAAGTATATTGGCGGCGTCCATTGCTCCTTCGCCTTTACCGGCTCCAACGAGAGTGTGAATTTCATCTATAAAAAGTATAACCTCCTCATTGGAATTAACCACCTCATGCACAACAGCCTTCAGGCGTTCCTCGAATTCTCCTTTATACTTGGCACCGGCAATGAGAGCTCCCATGTCGAGTGAAAAAACCTGTTTGGTTTTAAGGTTCTCAGGGACATCACCACGAACTATACGATGGGCCAGTCCTTCAGCAATAGCAGTCTTTCCCGTTCCCGGGTCACCAATTAATATAGGATTATTTTTTGTACGCCTTGAAAGTATCTGCAATATCCGGCGTATCTCTTCATCCCTGCCTATTACAGGATCAAGTTTCCCGGAACGCGCCCGCTCATTCAGGTTCATTGCAAATCTGTTCAGAGAATTGAACCTGTCCTCTGCAGTCTGGCTGTCAACTTTAGATCCTTTTCTGAGTTCCTCAATGGCTTTCTGCAGGTCTTTTTGGGTTATGCCATTGTCTTTCATCAACCGGCTTGTTGAATCATTTGCATTTAACAATGCGAGTAATATATGTTCGACAGACACATACTGGTCGCCCATCTCCTGTGCCAATGCAAGTGATTTTTGCAGCACCCTGTTTGCAGTAGATGACAGATATGGCTCACCACCGGTGACTACAGGACAGGAATCAATTATTTTATCCAGCGCCTGTATAAACACAGACGTGTTAACACCCAGTTTCTTCAAAATAAATTCAATCACATTCTCTGCCGAGTGAATAAGTCCCTTAAGAATATGAGCTGTTTCAATTGCCTGTTGATTTTTAGCTCCGGCAATCTGAAAAGCATGTTGTATCGCTTCCTGGGCTTTTATAGTAAAATTATTTAAATTCATTCTTGTAATATTTTTGTTTACAGCCAATATTAACAAAATATAAGCCAATCATCCATAATAGACAATATGTCCTGATTACCTGACTTTACCAGGGAAAGAAAATGAATTTTTGACAGCCAAAAAGGCCTTTGTATAATACTTTAAATACCTTTACTCTTTCAGAAAAAACCTGCTATTTCAAAATATAACATGGCCATATTATCTGATGATTACCATAATTAAGTAACGGGGCTAAAATATTTCTATTCTGAAAAAATAAATATACTTTTGCACCCCTATATAAAATGTTTATTATTAGTAACAAAAAAATAAATAATTATGGCAAAAAATGTTTACACTTTTGGCGGGGGCAAAGCTGAAGGTAGGGCAGACATGAAAAATCTGCTTGGTGGCAAGGGGGCCAACCTTGCTGAGATGAATCGTATAGGTGTTCCTGTACCTCCGGGATTCACAATAACCACCGAAGTATGTACAATGTATAACGAGCAGGGACAGGAAAAAACCTTTGAATTAATCAAGCCGGAGGTTGAAGCTGCTGTTGCTCAAATAGAAGAATTAACTGGTACAAAATTTGGCGACAAGGAGAATCCATGCCTGTTATCAGTCAGGTCAGGAGCACGGGCATCCATGCCTGGTATGATGGACACAGTTTTAAATCTGGGTATGAATGACGAAGCTGTGGAGACTATATCCAAAAAATCAGGTAATCCGCGTTTTGCATGGGATTCTTACCGCAGGTTTATTCAGATGTATGGGGATGTAGTGATGGAGATGAAACCGGCCAGCAAAGAAGAACATGATCCTTTTGAAGAAATAATAGATAAGCTAAAAGAGGAAAAAGGAATTGAGCTTGATACTGAATTCACAACTGAAGATCTTAAAGAACTGGTAAAAAGGTTTAAATCAGCTGTCAAAAATGTTACCGGAAAGGATTTCCCGACAGATTCATGGGAACAACTTTGGGGATCAATAGCAGCTGTTTTCAATAGCTGGAATAATCCACGGGCAATATATTACCGCAGAATGGAACAAATTCCTGATGAATGGGGTACTGCTGTTAATGTCCAGGCTATGGTATTCGGAAATATGGGCGAAAACTCAGCTACCGGCGTTGCCTTTACCCGTGATGCAGCAACAGGAGAGGATGTTTTCAATGGTGAATATCTTATCAATGCACAGGGAGAAGATGTTGTGGCAGGGATTCGCACACCGCAGGAGATTACCCTGGCAGGCTCACAGAAATGGGCAAAATTACAGAGTATCAGTGAAGAAGAAAGGGCTTCAAAATATCCTTCTCTCGAAGAAGCTATGCCTGAATTATACAAACAATTAAATGAAACCCAGCAAAAGCTTGAGGATCACTATAAAGATATGCAGGACCTTGAATTCACCATTCAGGAAGGCAAACTATGGTTACTGCAAACCCGTAACGGTAAGCGTACAGGCGCTGCAATGGTAAAGATTGCTGTTGACATGCTTAAAGAAGGAAAGATTGATGAGAAAACGGCCCTGTCACGCATTGATGCGAACAAACTGGATGAACTGCTCCATCCTGTATTTGTTCCATCAGCCCTGAATGAAGCTAATGATGTGGCAAAAGGTCTGCCGGCATCGCCGGGAGCTGCAACAGGTCAAATAGTATTTTTTGCCGATGAAGCAAATAAGTATGAGACTTCGATTCTGGTTCGCATTGAGACTTCACCTGAAGACCTCGAAGGAATGCACATTGCAAAAGGCATCCTGACAACCCGCGGGGGCATGACTTCACACGCTGCTGTAGTCGCACGCGGAATGGGAAAATGTTGTGTTTCGGGAGCCGGTACCGTAAAAATTGATTATAAAGCCCGCACAATGACAATCGACGGTACAAAATTCGAAGAAGGCGACTGGATCTCACTTGACGGTTCCACAGGAAAAGTATATGAAGGCAAAGTACCTACCAAAAATCCTGACATGACAGGTGATTTTGCAACTGTTATGGAATTAGCGGATAAATACACTCGCATGGCTGTAAGAACAAATGCGGACACTCCCAATGATGCACAAGTTGCAAGAAAATTCGGAGCAAAAGGTATTGGCCTTTGCAGAACCGAGCACATGTTCTTTGAAGGTGAAAGGATTAAGGCAATGCGTGAAATGATACTTGCAAAAACTGAAACCGCAAGAAGAAAGGCATTAGAAAAATTATTGCCATACCAGCGTGAAGACTTTATGGGTATCCTTGAAGCAATGGAAGGCTATGGCGTAACTATCCGCCTGCTTGATCCTCCTCTCCATGAATTTGTCCCCCATGAGCCTGAAAATCAAAAAGAGATGGCTAAAGAGATGGGTATTTCCGTTGAAGAAGTTAAAGCTTTGGTGCATGATCTGGCTGAATTCAATCCAATGTTAGGCCATCGCGGCTGCCGTCTCGGCAACACTTATCCGGAAATTACGGAAATGCAGGCCAGGGCTATTATAGAGGCTGCTGTTGAACTGAAAAAGAAAGGAGTTGATGCCCGTCCTGAAATTATGGTTCCACTTATTGGCACCGTTAAAGAGCTTAAACTACAGGCCGATATTATCCATGAAACTGCTCAAAAAGTATTTGAAGAAAAAAATGCAAAGATAGAATATCTGGTAGGTACAATGATTGAGGTGCCACGTGCCGCATTAACTGCTGACGAAGTAGCAGAAGTAGCCGAGTTCTTCTCATTCGGGACCAACGACCTTACCCAGATGACCTTCGGTTATTCAAGAGATGATGCGGGAAAATTCCTTCCAATATATATCGAAAAAGGAATTCTTAAGAATGATCCTTTCCAGATACTTGACCAGGAAGGAGTTGGACAACTGGTTAAACTCGGTGTTGAAAGAGGCCGCAGTACAAAATCAAATCTGAAAATAGGAATCTGCGGGGAACACGGCGGTGAACCTTCATCTGTGAAGTTCTGCGACAGCGTAGGCATGGATTATGTAAGCTGTTCACCTTACCGTGTCCCAATTGCACGTGTAGCTGCTGCACAGGCAAATATTCATCCCGAGCGATAGCGAAAGGAACTCCGAGCGATAGCGAAGGGAACGCGAAGAAATCTGTAAACAAACCAAAATCCGCCATGTTTTTGTTACATGGCGGATTTCCTATTTCTTCAACCTATTAACAATCAAATTATCAAGTGAATACTTCCCTGCTCCGGCGATCAGAATAAAAATAAACATTACGGCAAAATGGAATCTGCTGCCGGAAAAAATTCCTTATTCTTTAATTGAAAGACACTTCCTTCTTTTGAAGCATCCTGTAGATGGTTGATTTGCCGATCTCCAGTTTTGAAGCGACAAGCCTTACATTTTGATTGTATTTATTAAGGAAGTATTGAACTATTTCATGATTGTATTCTTCCAGTGTTTTTTCGTCGGAAAGTAAATGGCGAACATTTTCTTCCACTCTCATATTGAGATGGCTTGGTTTAATTGTATCACTGTTTGTCAATACGCAGGCCAGTTCCATCAATGCTTTTAATTCACGGATATTCCCGGGAAAATGATATGAAAACAGCATTTGCTTTGCTTCTTCAGAGATGTTTTTAGGGCTCATATCATTCTCTTTGCAAAATTCATTAACAAAATGTTTGGCAAGCAGAATAATATCATTGCCCCTCTGGCGCAAGGGAGGCAATTCAATGGGCAACCCCAGCAAACGGTAATACAAATCCTGTCTGAATTTGCCATCCGCAACCAATTTAGAAATATTTTTATGTGTAGCCGTAAGAATACGAACATCGAGAGGTATGTTCTCTGTCCCGCCCAAACGCGTAAGCTCTCTTTCCTGGATGACCCTTAAAAGTTTAGCCTGCAGATTCATATTCAGGTCCGCAATTTCATCCAGAAAGAGTGTGCCTGAGTTGGCCAGCTCAAATTTACCGGCTTTACGAAAATCAGCACCTGTAAATGCACCCTTCTCATGTCCGAAAAGTTCACTTTCAATCAACCCCTCAGGTATAGCCGAGACATTCACAGCAATAAAAGGTTTATTGCTTCTGGCTGAATTATAATGGATGCCCTTTGCAACTAATTCCTTTCCGGTACCTGTCTCCCCGCTTATTGAAACAGAAATGTTAGTCTGTGCGGCCTTCTCCATCAGGTTAAACACATGGTCAATTTCGCGGCTGTTACCCTTAATGAGCTTCTTGAAATTGTAATGCTCTCTTACAGCATTCTTTAATCTGATATTTTCCTTTTGTAACAAATCTGATTTTTGTATGTTCTTAATAATATTGCAAAGTCTTTCCCGGGTATCAGGAGCTTTGACAATATAATCATATGCACCGTTTTTCATAAGCTCAATAGCAGTATTGATACTTTCCTGTGCTGATATGATAATAATGTTGGTATCCGGTGACCTTTTCCGTATCTCTTTAAAAGCGTCATGTCCGCTGATATCAGGAAGAGTATAATCTAATGTCAGGACATCAGGTTTTTCATTGTCTAATTCTGCCAGACAATCTCTTCCATTATAAAATACCCTGACATGATATCTTTCAGCAACAAGCTTTTTCTTTAATACCTGAGCATAAAGAGTATTATCCTCAAGAATAAAAATGTTATATTTACCATTATTTTCCAGATTAGCCATCTTCAAAATTTTTTAGTTTTCGTCCTTTGTTTGTAAATTTTGTACCAAATTAGGAATTTTTTTTGATAATTTTCCCTTTTTGAAACAAAAAATTTTTTTAAGAATAAAAATGCCATAAATAAATAACATAATATAAAACGAGACTGATTGTAAAATCGCACAAGAGGATGATTAAAACTTATGCGAATTTCATATGATACCATTGTAAACAATTAATTTTAATCATATATGAAACGAGCATGTAAAATATTTACACCAAGAGGATGATTAAAATACATGCGAGTTCCATACTATACCTTTGAAAATTAACAATTTTAATAGTATGAAAAAACTAATTATAATTTTTCTTTTCCCGGTTATTTATATTTCCGGTTTTTCTCAGTCATCTCCTGAAAAATTTTATGTAGGTACTTTTACTTCTGAAGGAGCCGAAGGTATTTATTTATGTGAATTTAACACCCAAACAGGGGAAATTACCTTAGACAGGACTTTCAGGGGAATCTCAGATCCTTCCTTTTTGAAAATATCACCTGACAGAAAAACCTTATATGCTGTTACACGGTTGCCGGATGGCAGTAACAGACCTGACGGTTGTATAGAGGCATATCATATAGATAGTGAAGGTAACCTGGAATTTTTAAACAGACAGGATTCTCACGGATCAGGACCATGTCATGTTGATGTATCTCCCGACGGGTCGCTTGCAGCTATTGCCACATATGGCGGCGGCACAGTTTCACTTTACCCTCTGTCGGCCGACGGCAGCCTCTTGCCTGCTTCTTCAACGGTAATAAACAAGGGATCTGGTCATGACAAATCGCGACAGTCAACACCACATGCCCACTCAATAAAATTTTATTATTCAGGAGATATGGTTTTTAGCGCTGATCTTGGAACAGATCATTTAAACATTTTAAAAATAGAAGATAATAAATTTATATATGCAGATCAGAAGCACGTTAAGCTATCC
This sequence comes from uncultured Prolixibacteraceae bacterium, assembly GCA_964540755.1. Classification (GTDB taxonomy): domain Bacteria; phylum Bacteroidota; class Bacteroidia; order Bacteroidales; family Prolixibacteraceae; genus JAAYJR01. Next base: position 33,980 of record CAZIOB010000151.1, read on the forward strand.
CCCGGAGCAGGGCCCCGTCATTTTGATTTTCATCCTTCAGGTAAAATAATATATGTAATAAATGAACTTAACTCTACTGTGACTGCCATAAAAAACAAAGGCGTAACATGGAAAATATTCCAGGTTATAAGCACCCTGCCACCTGATTATGAAGAAACCAATTATTGTGCAGACATACATCTTTCGTCTGATGGAAAGTTCTTATACGGATCCAACCGGGGACATAATTCTGTCGCAATTTTCGAAATAAACCCACGGACAAAAAAATTAAAACATATTGATACAGTATCAAGCCGGGGCAACTGGCCAAGAAATTTTGCAATAAGTCCTGACGGCTATTATCTGTTGATTGCCAATCAGAAAAGTGATAATATCACTGTATTCAGAATAGATAAAAATACAGGGATACCGGAATATACAGGAAATGAAATAAATCTGCCTGCACCTGTATGTATTGAATTTCTATAAGCTATGAATTAGCTCAACTTCGAGCTTATCAGCTTTATAAACTCATCACGGGTGGCAGTTTTCTGAAATGCACCTGTAAAATCTGATGTTGTAGTTATTGAATGTTGCTTCTCAACACCCCTCATCTGCATGCATAAATGTTGTGCTTCGATGACAACTGCAACTCCAAGAGGTTTTAAAGTATCCTCAATACAATTTTTTATCTGGGAAGTTAATCTTTCCTGCACCTGTAAACGCCGGGCAAAAACATCCACCACACGTGCAATTTTGCTCAGTCCTGTTATTCTTCCGTCAGGGATATATGCTACATGGGCTTTACCGAAAAAGGGCAGTAAATGATGCTCACAAAGGGAATATATCTCAATATCCTTAACAATGACCATCTGGCGATAATCTTCCTTGAAAATTGCTGATTTCAATATTTGCACCGGATCGGTTTTATATCCCTGTAACAGAAATTGCATTGACTTTGCAACACGTAAAGGGGTATTATTAAGACCGTCACGTTTAACATCCTCTCCTATTAATTCCAGTATTTTCTCATAATTCTTTGCAAGCTCCATGGTAATCTTCTCATCAAAAATTTCCTTTCTTTCGTAGCCGTTTGTTTCAACTATTTCAGGTAAATACATAATAATTTAATTAAAGTTGATACAAAGATTAACTTTTTTTCATGAAATGAGTATTAAAATTTATAATGGTTTTTAAAAAATTAAGAAATTTAAGAAATTTGAGGCATGAATATTTTAATTGCAAGCGCCACCTGGATGGAAGTAAAAATGCTGGCTGATGAAATGCATTTCATAAAAGACAAACAGGATAACCTTACGTCTTATGAACTCTCCGGGAATACAGTTGATTTACTTATTACCGGCATTGGCACTACCTCTGCGACTTTTCACCTCACAAATGTGCTTAATAATAATAAATATGATCTGGTAATAAATGCAGGGATTGCCGGCAGTTTGAATCCTGGTCTGGAGATTGGCGAAATAGTTAATGTTGTTACGGAAGAATTTGCCGATTTAGGTATTGAAAAAAGGGAAAATTTCCTGACTCTTTTCGAGGCCGGATTTATTAATGAAAACGAATTTCCTTTTAGTAATGGCATCCTCAGGGCCACTGCAGTGAACTGGCTGAATGATCTTAAACAGGTTCACGGTATCACAACAAACAGGAGTCATGGTAATAGCAACAGCATCAACGAAATACAGAAGAAATTCGGAGCAGATACTGAAACCATGGAGGGTGCTGCTGTTTTTTATGTTTGTATTAACATGAAAGCTCCGTGTTGCGAAATCAGGGCTATATCAAATTACGTCGAACCAAGAAATTTTTCTGACTGGGATATCCCTCTGGCTCTGGAAAATTTGAAAAACAGATCATTATCAATAATAAATGACATAAAGGCAAACTATAAAATACCAAACACATTATGAAACTGACACTTGGTTTTTCCACTTGTCCGAATGATACTTTTATTTTCGATGCCATGGTCAATGGTAAAGTTGATACCGGCGACCTGGAATTTGAGGTTATTATGGCCGACATCGAAGAGTTAAACAGAAAAGTTCTTAATGAGGAAACAGATATTTCCAAAATAAGCTTTCATGCATTTGCTTATGCAGCTGAAAAATATTTACTGCTCAACTCTGGTAATGCTATGGGAAGGGGAAATGGACCGTTACTGATTGCGAACCATAAAACAGATCCCGGAGAAATAAAAAATTTAAGAATAGCCATCCCCGGGAAACATACTACCGGTAATATGCTGTTCAGCCTTGAATTCCCTGAAGCAGTAAATAAAAAGGAGTATCTTTTTTCAGATATCGAACAAGCTGTTCTTGATAATGAGGTTGACGCAGGTGTTATTATTCATGAAAACCGGTTCACATACAAGCAAAAAGGTTTAAAAAAAATAATTGACCTGGGTGAAAACTGGGAAAAGAAAACAGGGAACCCGGTTCCACTGGGAGGGATTTCAGCTAAACGGAGCATAGATAAAGGCATTCTGCTACAAATTAATCAGATAATTAAATCCAGCATAAAGTTTGCTTTTGAAAATCCTGATTCAGGATATCAATTTATAAGAAAGAATGCACAGGAGATGGATCCGATTATAATAAAAAAACATATTGGACTGTATGTTAACGACTATACTATTGATTTAGGAGAGGAAGGCAAAAATGCAATTAAAGATCTGTATCAAATCGCATTCAGTAAGGGAATAACAGACTCTCTGCCGGCAGATATCTTTCTTATTTAATTTCACCCTGATCCTGAATAATATCTATTCTGCAGCTTTTATTCGCGCGCTTAAAAATCTCTCAAGCAACAAAAGCAAAGAAGAAGCAAAAAGAATACCCGCAACACTTGCCGGGATTGATTCCGTCAGACTGCTAAAAGCTTTGTAGTAACCGGAAATAACTTCCTTTCCTGCCGCAGGCACCAAATTACCGAGCGGGGAGGTCTCAGCCGGAGTGCCTGAAAGAAAAATCACGGCAATGCACATTACAATAAAAGCTGCTGATATCAACCAAAACCACAATCCAAATATCTGTTCCGTTGCAGATCTCTCAATTGCTTTCTGCTCCTCATATATACGAGTCATTACCTTCGATGAAAAATCAGCATCCGGTGATTCCGGGTTTATTTCCTTAATGAGTTTTCTTAATTTATTATCTTCTTCAAATTTATTCATAGTATTGTGTATAATTCGTCTTTTAACATTTCGTTCAGTATGAAGTATATTTTTTTTCTTGCCCTGTGAAGCTTCACTTTTGTATTGCTAATCGTAATTCCCGTAACTTTACTAATTTCTTCAACCGACTGATCTTTAAAATAGTACAGCAAAATTAAAGTATATTCATCATGTGGAAGCTTCTCCAGCGCTGCTTTTACATATTTTTCCCGGTTCTCTTCAGAAAGGCCGTCAAAATTCATCTCCTCCCCTTCATCATTTATCTTAATATCATCAGTATAAGCAATGATATTTTTTCTCTTACGTGTTTCAGATATACATGTATTATATGTTATCCGGTACAGCCATGTTGAAAATTTTGCTTTTGACCTGTAGGTGTGCAGCGACCTGTAAGCTTTTACAAAACTTTCCTGAGCCATTTCCTCGGCGTCTTCACGATTTTTAAGAACTTTTAAGGCAATTGAAAAAACAATATCCTGATATTTTTCAACTAAAAAAGAAAAATAACCGGTTTGTCCTTCTAATACTTTCTCTATATAATAATTATCGCCTTTATCTTTCATCTGATAATTTGACGAAAAATATTTTTTCTGGTTACAAATTTATGAAGAAATTTGAGAAACTTTGAAATCCTTCCCTGATTGTATAGTGAAGGCAGGGCATTTCATTCCCGCATATTTTTTAAAATCATACACTCTTATGGAACGAACCACGCATTACCGCTTATAAATGCAAAATATTATGACGGTTCTATCTCCTGCCTTTAATAAGTTCTGTAATTATAATGAACATTTTATGGTAAAAAAGATCCGGGAAGAGAAGCTTGTTAAATCCCCATATTACTGATTTTGCAAATGACAAACATATTAATTTTTAGGTGCAAAAAATTGTAACCGATGTAAAAATCCCGCGTCTTAAGTTCAGATAGGAACAAAAAATAAATAATTAAAAATTACTATTATGGAAGATATTCTTGTACCATTGGCATTTTTTCTGATGATTTTTGCGATACTTTATGTCTATTGGACTAGCAGGATGAAAATCAGGATGGCGCTTATTGAAAAAGGCGCTGATGCTTCAATATTCAAAAATCCCCCTTCGAAATATGCATTACTTAAATGGGGCATATTTTTAGTCGGACTGGCAATCGGAGTGATTGCAGGATATGCACTTTCGCTGGTCATAAACGAGGTCGCTGCCTTTTTCACAATGATTTTCTTCTTTGGCGGAGTAGGACTGATAGTTGCTTACCTTATCACCAAATCGTTAGCAGGGAAAGAAAAGGACTAGTGTCGTGTCACGTCTGAAATGACTTATAGGATGAAGTTATTTTGGATTTATACAAGGCAAAAAATATGCGCATAGCAGCGTTCTGTAAATATT
>CAZIOB010000152.1:0-9498 GCA_964540755.1 uncultured Prolixibacteraceae bacterium
CTTATGCGATTTATGTCTGCTGCCGAAACGCACTTCATTCTTGCAGAAGCAGCTTCTTATAATTGGATATCGGCAAGTGCGGAAGAACACTATGCTGAAGGGATTAAACAATCATTAAATGCCTGGAAACTTGGAGATACCTTTGACGATTACATTGGGGGAGCTCCCTATTCAGGACTTGAAAGTATTATTAAGCAGAAATGGATAGCAAGCTGGACTGCAGCGGCAGAATCATGGTTCGACTGGAGAAGGACAGGGCTGCCGGAACTACAAACAGGAGAATCGGCCAGAAGACCGGCCCTTCCTCTTCGTTTTTATTACCATTTTGACAATGAGATTTCCAAAAACACTATCAATGCTGAGGAGGCAATTTCCAGGCTTGAGCCTACACAATATAAAGGCACTGATGTGAGCAATAACAGCGCCTGGTCAAAAATGTGGTTATTGCAGGATACAGGCAAACCTTATTAATTTGTAAAAAATTAATGAACCTGCCTGTTTAATATTTTCCCGATTATTAATGGCAGGTTGAGACCCTGTTTATAGCAGGATGTCAACTTTTTGCCTTAATGAATATGAACCAAAAACTTTGGGTTTATTTGAACCAAATATGGGATGCTATACAATGCATCTGATCAGGAAAATTTCCGGTATAGTTACAGAAACTACCGACTAACAATGAGATAATCTATAAATCAAAATCATAAATAATCATCTATGAAATCAAAAATTTTTATACTGATACTGTTTTTCTGCTTTCTTAAGCAAACAGATGCACAAACCCTTAAGGCAGGAGCGGCATTAAGGGTAATTACCCCTGAAAAGCTCCTTCCTATTTCAGGAGGTGTGGGAATACCTAAAAAGCCTGTTGGGAAAAAAGGTGATCTTTTTGCACGTGCTTTAGTATTAGAAAAAGGCAAAACACGGATAGCCATTGTAAGTATTGATAATCTTGGATGGCCTTCGGTTCTTGCCAACCGTTCACGGAAAATGATAGACGTCATTCCTCCTGAAAATATTCTGATTGGAGCTACTCATACTCACAGCGCTCCTGATGCTTATGGCTTTACAGATGAAAACGGGAATACCGGTGCTGACCCCGCATATCTGGAGTGGTGCGTGAATCAAATTGCAGATGCAGTTAATGAGGCTGTCTCAAAACTTGAACCTGCTCTGCTAAGGACAGCAGTTGGAGAAACAAAAGGAAAAATTGCCTATAATTACTATGCCGACAAATTATATGATCCACGATGCGGAGTAATTCAGGTCATTGGTTCCTCAGGCAATAATAAAAATAATACTATTGCCACATTGGTAAATTACGCCATCCATCCTGAAATACTGAGCACCAAAAGAAAGCTGATCAGTCCTGACCTTTGCGGGCCACTCTATGACAGGATTGAAGCAAAGGCAGGCGGCATTGCAGTTTTTATGAACAGTGCGTTGGGAGGGATGATCACAGCCGACAACCGCAGGGAAAACGGCCGTGAAGCAAATGATTGGGAGGAATGTATAAGAATCGGGAATCTGCTGGCAGACGAGGCCTTAAGAATTATTGAACCTGCACCCTTACAGGAAGATCCGGATATCTACTGTACTTCAGAAATGATAAATCTGCCTGTGGAATCAGAAGAGATGCGTTATATTTTTAAAAATTCTCCGATTTTAAATAGAGCGGCAGATGACAATAATTTCAGCGTAATTTCAACACAGCTTAATTTACTGAATATAGGGAAAGCACAGGTAATTACTATACCAGGGGAAGCGCTTCCAAACATCGGATACTATATAAAAAGGCATATGAAAACTGATCAGCCTTTTATGTTCGGACTCACCAATGATGCCTTCGGATATATACTTACAAAAGTAGATTATGATAGTTTTGACCGGTACAATTACATTACCCGAACCTCATTAGGTGAAATGACCGGAGAAATATATATCAAAGAAGCATTAAAATTAATCCAAAAAAATCCCGGCGTGAAGAAATAATATTTCAAAGCTCTGTAAATCCCATTTTATCGGAATGATCGATAATATAGCTATTATTATCCAGGTTTCTAAGCCACATTAATACGATGATATCACCTCCTGCCATTAATGTAAATAATAAGCCAAAACTAAAAACTGTTCCATTGCCTGTAAATATACCATAAAGAGAAGGGATGATTCCCAAAATAATAAGAGGTAATGCAATCCCTGCTCTATAATGTTTGACCTTAAGTGGTTCTTTTACGTGACAATAGAGAGTAATATATTTTAATTTAATTCCGATACGAAATGACTTAAATCCTTTTGAAGTAAAAAATGCCCAACCAATAATATGAAGAAATTCATGTATAATTATACCTGCGAAAAAAACGTAAAAATAATCTGCCAGAATATCTAAGCCGGAAACATAATCCTCATAACTCCAAATGAATGAATATAATATCAGTAATATTAATCCTATCGGTATAGAAATTAAGAAAGCATATAAATTAGCTTTTCCAAATTTGAGAGTATGCTCCTTAGCCATTTTGTTATAAAGATTATTAATGACCGCGCATTTGGTAACCAGGAGGAAGTGTTTCTCCCATTTCTTCAACAGTTTTAACAACCCAGCCAACTATGCCACCCATAGTTAGGGTCATATCTGTCCAAAGGCTACCTCCATTTACCAGTAATAATTCTTGTTTTGTTATTTCTTTCATTTGTTTAAACATACACTTGTGTGATTTACAATTATACTTGTTTCATGTCGGTTTTTATTTGTTTCTGGTTTTGTTATAAGCTTCTTTAAAAGCGTTAACATAATTTTTAATTTTTTGTGAACATTTGGGTTACTTAAAATTCTTTTTTGCTAAATTATTTTAATCCACTCTAATAATAATAGAATTAGTCAGATTTTTTTAATGAGCACAGGGATTCAACTTCGCCTATAGGTGAAGTAATTTTATCAATCCCATTATTTGGAGGAATATTTTTTAGAATTGGCCAAAAACATAAAATATTTTTAAAAGGAATTATTAAAACTATATTTAGCCAACCTAATTGGAATGATAAACAAAACTGACAATAAAGAAATAAACAAATGTTTTCATTTCCAAAACCATTATGCCGCATGTTAAAAACAAAGAATAGAGATACTTGTTTGATTTACTAAAAAGATATACTTTTGTTATATTAAATGTATAAATTATGAAAACAGTATCATTAAAAATTGACGATTCGATTTTTGGAGAAACCGAAAAAATTCTTTCAAAAATTAAGAAACCTAGAAACAGGTATATTAACGATGCAATTGATTACTACAATCGGATTCAAAAACGTGCGATTTTAGAAAAAAAACTAAAAAAAGAATCGGATTTAATTAAAACGGATTCAATGGAAGTTTTAAAAGATTTTGAGGAAATTGATTATGTCGATTAAGCAGTATGAAATCTGGATTGCAGATTTAAATCCACAAATCGGGACGGAACCCGGAAAAACAAGACCAGTTCTCATTGTCCAGACAAATTTATTAAATCAAATTCCACATCCTTCGACAATTGTTTGTCCAATAACGACAAATGTTAAAAAAGGCTCGGAAATTTTGCGAGTACATATAAAAAAAGGAGAAGCAAATCTAAATCAAAATTGCGATGTAATGATTGACCAAATTAGAGCGATAGATAATAAACGACTTGTTAAAAAAGTTGGGAATTTACCTCAAAACCTGATTGAAAAGGTGAAAGAAAATTTAATGATAATAATTGATTTAGAATAAAGATAAAATCTCACAATGGATGAACAACATATTGAAAAAGTGAAATTATTATTAACAGAATGAAATCCACTTGGGGAAAAAGCTAGCCAGATTACTGATTTGGAAAATTATGAAACTGAAACAATTGACAGGTCGTCACCCCTGCGGTATAAAAAATAGTACAAAAGCCGTTCTTCATTTCAAATACCTCTCAAAAAACTGCTCCATTTTCTCCTGTGAGAATTCATTTACACGTTTTACAATATCCATTGTATGGGGCCATAACGGCAAACGATGGCATTCATAGGGGACTCCCAGAGCTGCCAGTCTGGCTGCCAGTGTATCCGACTGGCTTACGGGAACCAGGTTATCGGATGTTCCCTGAAAAATTAATGTAGGTGGATCGTTCCTGTCCAGATAATTTAATGGTGAGGCTTCCCTGTAAAGTTCGGGCGTTTCGTCCCATGAATGCCCTATGAATCCGGTAACCAGAGGCTGAGATCTGGCATATTCCGTAGTTAAATCCACGGGGCCATAAATATCAACAACTACCTTAATCCTGTGTTCCTCTTCGGCTGCTTCACTACTTTCATCTTGCCGGGATGTTTCATCCCATCCATAGCCGGCCAGCATGGATAAATGAGCACCGGCGGAACCTCCGATAAGTGCAATGCGGCCCGGGTCATATCCGTAATTCATACCGTTCCTGAATAACCAGTCCAATGCATCGGAAACATCTTCAATTGCTGCAGGATAAAGACTGTCTCTTACCAAACGATACGATACGGTTGCTGTCATATAGCCTTTCCGTGCAAAATCAACAAGGTAAATCAGGTAATCGGACCGTTCCCCGCTTCTCCAGCCACCCCCGTGAATAAAAACTAATAACGGCAAAAGCCTGTCAACCTCTGCCGGCCTGTAAAAATCCAGTTGAAGGGATTTTCCATTTATATTCTTATACTCAATATTTTTTATCTCTTTAATTGACCCGGGGATTTCCGGCTCCCTGTCAATTAATCTTTCCAATCCCGTGCCAACTGCCAGATAATCCAGGGCTTCAAAATGATAACCGACCGGAGGTTTTTGGGGAAATATAAATCCGACTACCCTGGGTGTTATCATCAATATAAAAAAAAGTAATAACAGAGAAAGGAATATTTTAGATATGATTATGATTATTCTCTTCATGGTTAACTATATAAAAATAATTTAAAGCTTTTCATTAAAGTAAATTTGTGATATTCAATTAAATAGTAATAATGATTAATCTCCATCCCTTACCTGATACTTTAAGATATATTCTGTATTAGTATTACATCTCAAACATTTTCAACATATATCTCAGATTCTCATGTAAAACAGGAGCGGTTTCGGGTCCTGCAGAATTTTCCTCTCCATAGGGAGAATTGTTTCTGTCATAGGTATAGGGAGCCTTCACATCCCATTGGCTTTTAGGTATAATGTAACCGATCTCATCGTTTGCAAGACCAATAATAAATTTATATTTACCGGGCATCATATCCCTGACAGGCGGTATTTCCAGCGGATCAACATTGAAGTCACGCCCTTCCGGAGCTTCGACTCCGCCATTTATGATTTCAGGATATACTTCTCCAGGTAGTGTTGCAAAATAAAGTGGCCCAACCCTGAAAACTGCTATTTCAGTGCGCATTTTCATCCAGCCGCTCATTCCTCTGTCCAGAATGCCGATAGCTGTTCCCAGCTTGAATAATGTATTTTCTATTGACAACCTGACTGTACGGACAATCAGGGATATTTCCGCAGAGTCAATTACTTCAGCAGGATTTTCCATAGCTCTCAAAATAAGTAATGAAAGTTCGTTCCCCTGGGCAGCTGTTTTTTCAAATGTTGGTTCTTTGAATACTTTGTCCGAAAACGGATCCTTTACCGCCAGGCTTGGATGGGTAGTCATCAGTCCGCCTACAGCTCCGTTAAGATATACAGCAACACCGCCAACACCGGGCTGCACAAGGCTGTCCCCATCAAATACTCCATTCTCTACTCCCTCGCGAACAAAATGCGGAAAATCTGAAGATATCAGCAGATTTTTACTCCAAAGAGTTTCAGGATGATTACCCCATGCTATCAAAGAACCAAGGGTAATATCTTTTTCCCCGTCTATCGCCCTGATAATTCTCAATCCAGAGTCAAACACCTCAGGTTTGCGGGTGTCCTTAACAAGCGGAATTGCACCGGTCAGGTCTTCTGAAATCTCAAATCGGGCAGGTCGTATATTCCCCACAGCAGTTTCTACTGACCGGACAATCTGATCTTTGACATATTTCATATACTCCTTGTCAACACCGCTTTTAAGATAAGATTTTCCCCACATACCCATCAAGTCAGGCCCTTCATGAGTATGTGTAGAAGCTATTATCGTATATGTTACTCCCAGATCTTCAGGCAACATATTCTTTACATCAACAACATCGTCACGCATAAAACCTATTGCATCGAGAATAACAATCGCCAGCCTGGTCTCTTCATTATCAATTATCATTGTCCTTGCCCATATATCATCATGAACTCCGTTGGCCGCTCTTTTGTTTCCGAAGCCCGCAATCCATACAGCATCGAACTTACCGTTCCCGTTTCTGTCAATGTAAGTATCACCATCATCCGGATCATATTTTGCATCATTATTAACATCAGTCCATCTGTCAGGAACCTCAGGGGTGATCGAAACAGCAGCAAATCCGGCACTTAACTTCCCTGATCTGTCACTTATAATATCCATATCAGCACTATAGTCCGGGTGCCGGTCCTTCGTATTAAAAAAAAACAAAATCGCGATACTGACCACTACAAGGATCAATGCCAATAATAAAATGAAAAAAATTCTTTTCATAAAATATATTCTTACTGTTTATTATAATTAATAAGATAACAATAAACCAGATTCTTAAACCTATTCCGGTCACAGTATTCCAAAATGTTTCATGTTATTTTTTACTTTCAAACCTATCCATTATCTCCCTCCAGGTGGTCATTATGATATCATTTTCTTCTATAAAACTGATCACTTCGGGATCGCTGAACATCTCCGCCTCCCATACCCGTTGCTGCCAGGAACCTGTAATTGTTTTGAGATTGTCTGTTTCGACCGAAGGGTGAAAGATGATCTCTGTGAGTCCCGGCTTCAGCATATTCACAAGCTTGATAAAATTCTCTTTCTTTTCCTCATAAGTACTTCCTTTGGGAACGCTGCCAAAATTGTCAACCCTGGGAAGCGGATAATCATTAAGCAAACTGATAACCTGTTTATTAACCGGGTAGCCTTCCTTCATATATACTGCTGCAACTTCCGGATTGGACAAATCAATTGCATTGGCAGGAATCTTATATTCTTCAGCTACTTTAAGAAAAACCTTTAAAAACTCATGAGAACCATACAGTGTGCCCATGTGTGTATCTATATGTGTAGGTGTGAGTCCCATATCCAGCATCAAATCAATTTGTGCCCTTATTTCTTTGTCAACTTCCTGCGGAGTTGCATTCATAACTACTTCGGGCACATCATGCCACATCTTGCCCTCAGTATCTATAAGTCCCGGCACTTCAGAACTTTCCGTCACCGGTCCCCAGCGGTAATTTTTCCATTCACTTGTTAGTGTCAGATGAACTCCTATATCTGCCTCGGGTTGTGATTTCGCCCATTCAACAAATTCTGCAGCAAAGGGACAGGGCATCATGACTGCTCCCGAGACGATGAATCCCTCCTCTATATAATTCCTGCCGGATATATTGGCCTCGGCACACATCCCCAGATCATCCATATGCAATATTAAAACTTTCTTTCCTTTGGGAAATCCAAGCTTTTCAGCATTGGTAGTTCCAGCATCCCCGGACTTGACCCACGAGGGTGGAAATGAAACATATTTAATGGTTTTTCCGTTTGGTGTATGATGAGAATAGGTCAGATGAATTAAACCGTCATCTGTCTGTATGGCCGAAGGATATGAAAAGCTGCCCTGCCCTTTCGGAACATATTCTAGATACCTTTTCCATTTCCAGATTTCTCCTTCATCATCAGAAAGATACACTGCCAAGCGGTATCTGCCGTCTTCGAGATCATTACAAACCATAAGCCACTGACCGTCATTTAATTCAAAAGCCTCTACACTGGAGCCCGGATTTGGAATATCACTCTTTTTTGAAACACTCCACGTATAACCGTTATCATTTGAACTGCTGCGTATGATCCTTCCGGGTTCCCCGCCATTATCCCGCATATAGGCCATTATGGTTCCATTATTCTTCCGAAGAAGGGCAGGCTGAATATTTCCGCGGCCGACAATCGGCAGACTTGGTCTCCATCTGTCACCTCCGTCGTCTGAAATAGCTACCAATGAAACATTGAAACCGTCTGAATAAAGAGGTAAAAGCATCCTGCCTGAAGGCAAAGTCAGCGGTTTGATCCGTCCCATCCATCCAACTTCACGTTTCACAGGGTCTTTAGCTGCCTCTATAATCATCCTTTCATATCTGGGAGCATATTCAGCCCATGCCAGGGCCGGAGGATCCATTTTTTTAAATCCTTGCTCAATTGCCTCAGCAAATTCATCGCCCGGCTTTAACAATATAAGATCCTGCCAGTCCCAGTGTGGTGGCCCCTCTCTCTGATAATCCGAAGAGATGCGCGTTCTGAGAAGAGAAGATTCCCAGCGGTTTGCCACAACAGCGATCCATGTCAGGTGTAATCGCTCTTTTTCGTCAATAAAAAGGACAGGATTACAATCGGGATTCCCAGGTGTGTCTGCCATAAGAAAAGGTTCACTCCACTCATGCTGTCCCTTCCTCAACCGCGCACCCATTACCCTTACATCATTAGCAGTGCGCTCACCGGATCCCTGAAACCAGCAACAGAGCAAATCGTCATTCGGCAACTCGGTCAGGCAACTGCTGTGAACATGTTTTTCCTGCTCCGGAAAAATATATCCTGACTGTAATGATTCCCTGTCTGATTGTGAATAAGATTCTGAAGCTAATAAAAATAAAAACCCTGGAATAAGCAGGTAACGGAGTAAAACCGGACTTTCTTTTAATTTAAGCCGTATAACAAATTTCTTCATAATTGTTTATTTTTGATTATTATTAATTATTACACCCAGATAACGACCCAGCCAATAGGGTAAAAGCCAGATATCACCGGCGCTAAGTTCTGATGTTCCGTTACTTCCTGTCATGTCGAGCCTGAACATATTGGCATTGTGGCGTTGCACCGGACGTTCATCCGGAGGCAGCACATCTGCAATCGTTTGATTCCTGAAATTATCCTCAATAAATTCTATATCCTTTCTGTGACTATTCTTAATATCCCATTGTATGAGATCCAGGGGGTGCTCCTGAAGATACCAGATTGCTTCATCAAGATCAAAATCATTACTTACCATTGCTGTGAATATATTCCAGAGACCATCTTTTTCAGGACGCTCATGCTTCCAGTGGTCAATTATGCTCTCCCTGTACATTTTCCTTAGTGTATCATTAAATGCATAGCGGTAGAGACCCCAGTAACCGAGGTAATACATCTCATCATCCGAGTGGTTCCAGGATCCTGACAACATTCTGCTCCAATCGTCAGCATCTTCAGGCGCTCTGCCAATTTCAGCCATCGGACGCATGAGATTTTCCAGGTAACCATGCTCATTGATCAGCTCAAACGCTTTTTCCCTGTAAATTTCTTTACCTGTGAAATACCAGGCTGTCTGCAACATGGCAATTATATTGGAACTGTTTAATTTCCGGTC
>CAZIOB010000153.1:0-3809 GCA_964540755.1 uncultured Prolixibacteraceae bacterium
GCAAGCTTATCCAACGGTGCGGTATTATGGATTCCGGCCTTTGCTGCATTCTCCCTTAGAGTTGATTGTGGCCCCATCCAGATAATATCATCAATATCCACATCTTCACCGAAAATATAATCTTCACCACTGTCAAAATCTATTACTCCGGCAAGACCGGGAAAATCCAGCCCAAATAAATAAAGAAATGAACTATCCTGTCTGAAACGAAAGGTATTGTCCCTGTAATTCATAGGAGAATCCTCATTTCCCAAAATAAGAGCTATTCCATTTGTTATTTTTTCTTTTAATCTTGCCCTCCTATTTATATAAATAAGCTTTTCAAACATATTTGCTAATATTTAATCATCAATTATTTTTCAATGCAACTCTGATAAAACCGTATATCAAAATTTTTTCTGAATTAATTAAAATTTTAATTCCATTTCAATCATTTTTACAGGTCAAGTAAACGCCTGAACATAATAGGCAAATTACTACTATACCTGATTGGAATTTATTATTTTACCAATGCGTTCATCTAACTGCGCCTGATCAGTGGCAAAACTTGCAAGTCCTGCCAAATTTAATAAGGTATCAACAGCAACATCTCCACTTGCTATTCGCTCTGCCCAACGCTCATGGTTCGGAATTTTACCGTCAATGAAAATATTTTTATAATCATCATCCGTTAGATAAGGAAACATATCGCTGCAACCAGCCTCATGAACCCTGTCGATAAGTTCATTTCCATCCTTAGGACAATCTTTGCCCAAACTTTTGGCTAATGCTATTTCTTTATCCGACACATCCCATAATTTTTCAGGAAAGAAATCAGCAGCATATTTATTAAGGTCTGCCGCAGGAAACTCTCCGAGTCTGGACCTAAAGTTACCACTTAGAGTTGCTTTCCCTTCTTCAGCTACCTTGGTTGGCATTGTAAAGACATCGACTCCGGCAAGAGCATCAAGATGATGAGCACCCCGCATGCTGGCAGCAATTAATTTTGTTGGTACAAGATTATTTTGCGTTAAGTCTTTCACCCATCTCTGTGTTGACAGAACCGCCCGCTCACCAACGCCTGTTCCGTCCCCCAGTCCGGCAGCTTTAATATAAGCTCCAATCCTGCCCATAAATACATTCAGATAATTGGGCCTGGTTATTGCTGCCACTAACAAATTCTGACGGGCTGAAAATTCAAGGGTAAAATTAATCTTGACACCATGTTCTCTGAGTTTACGGGCTGCGAGTAAGCCACTTGCAGTGTAAGGCACTTTAACTAAAAAATGATCCGGACTTATTTCAAAGTAGCGTAATCCATAATTTACGGTGGCATCAATATCATGTGCTATATCAGTATGTAACTCCACACTTACCATTGCACCAAATTTTTTGGCAAGACGTAATCCATGCCGGGCATTTAAAATAAAAGCAATTTCTATGATCTGTTTCCCATGAGTAAGATGTTTTACAATCTCCCTGGCATCTGATATAAAAGAATCATAAATACCTTTTTGTATTTCTTTATTTACTAAGGTATTATTAGTTGTAAGGGCGGTCATCTCAGATGACCAGTTCTTTTCGGCTTCCTTCATATCTCCCGTATCAAGCCATAACTCCGTACCTGTATCTTTAAGGTTTTGCCAAAACGGATCAGGTTCGGCCCGGAGAGGTTGTTCATTGATTCCTTCTAAAACAAATAATCTAATTTTTTCTCTGGTTATCTTATCCATAATTTCAATTTTTTATTTTTAGGTAAAATAATAATGGTGAATTACGAGTTATAAAAATTATTAAAAACAAACTTCCTTGTTCTCCCTTGAAGATTTATATATTCCCAGGATTATTTCGATGGATTTTCTTGCTTCCGGACCGTCTATCTCAAAAGGTTTACCTGTTTCTACTGATTTTAAAAATGCTTCGATATTCCTTGCATGTGGCTCAAAAGGAATTGTCATAGGATCGGATACTCCTCCACCGCCTTTAATATTGGCATACTTTTTTATTATTACGTCATCCTCTTCAGTTTTTTCAGCAAACTGCCAGATTTTGAAACTATTTTCCTCCATGATAACTGTTCCTCTGGTACCTGTGATTTCCAACCGCCTGAACCGACCCGGATATGATGCAGTCGACCCGTATATCAGACCTAATGCTTTATTTTGAAATTTTAATACCGCCACAGCAGTATCTTCCACTTCAATTTGAGGATGTCCCAAAGTTGCTGTATAGGCATGAAGCGAAGAGACAGGTCCTGCCATATACTGAAGCATGTCTACCATATGAATGGACTGGTTCATAAGGGCACCCCCACCATCAAGCGCCCATGTCCCCCTCCAGCTACTGTCATAATAACTATCAGGTCTCCACCAGGGAACATAAACGGAAACATTTGTAACCGTACCAAATCTTCCTGCATCCATTGCCTTTTTTAACTCTCTTACTGCATCATTGAACCTGTAATTAAAAATACCCCCTAACCTTGTTCCTGCTGCTTCATGTGCTTCAATCATTCTGTCAACGCGTTCAAGACTGACATCAAGCGGTTTTTCACATATTACATGTTTACCGCATTCCGCAGCCTCAATTGCCGGCTCCATATGAGCACCGCTCGGCGTGGCAATAGTTATGATGTCAATCGCAGAAGACTTTAACATCTCTGTTGTACTGCCAAATATTTTACAATCATATCTGTCTGAAAGTTTTTTTACTTTTTCAGGATTTGTCCCGCAAATACCCGATAACTTCGTATTACTTAAGCTTTGTATAGCTTTAGCGTGAAAATCCGCAATATTACCCGCTCCGACTATCCCAAAATTCCATGTTTTCATGTGTATATTACTTTTTTATATTAAAGATTCATCTCCAAATGCAAATGGTAAAATATCGCTTACAGAATCTATTACAAAAATTTTATTGTTGCTTCCGGTTATATAAAGCTTTATTTTATTACCAAACCTAGCTTCCTGTTCGACAAGAGCCTGGCGGCAAATACCACAAGGGAATACAGCCATCTCGTCCTTTTTAAGTTTCTTTTGAGTTGATAATGCCAATGCGGTTACCGGTATGGAGGGATAATTGTTGATCGCAGAAGATAATGCAACCCTTTCAGCACATAATCCCAGCGGGAAAACAGCGTTTTCCTGGTTGCTGCCTTTTATTATCTTACCATTTTCAAGAAGTACTGCACTTCCAACCTTAAAATTTGAATATTTAGCATCAGCATTTTCCCGGGCACTAATTGCTTTTTCAATTAATTTCTTTTCAACACTGGAAAAACTTTTCAGATCATCAAAAACTTTCAAAATAAATTCATACTTAATTTCTTTCATTTTTCCATCTATTTCTCCTCCTGCATTTTAAAAGATCCCAAATTATTTATTTGGTAATCACTAAGTGAAAAATGCTTTCGGGAATTTTTATCGACCCGGGTAACCTGCATAAAAGATTTTTCCCCTGTTTGCTTATCAGTGCTGGTCACTTCCATCATACATCCCCATGGGATACCCTGAGAATACAGACTTGTTTTATAAAGTGAACTGAAATAATCCCGGGCCCCAAGCCGCAAGTCTTTAGTTATCCATACAAATGACTCGGTATCCTCATCATTATATCTATACTCTTCACATTTATATCCGGCAATGGATTTTGTACGGCCTGTTTTGGTTACGTTCGGATTAGCCAGATATGTCTGCGGAGTACTTTCTATGTCAGTTTCTTCATAAGATTCACCAATAGAATTAAAAAATGAACTCATTCCATAGGCAATACCTGTCTTTTTGCTTTCATCTTCGCCCAATATAATAATAGCCCCATTTTCTATATCAATA
>CAZIOB010000154.1:0-27484 GCA_964540755.1 uncultured Prolixibacteraceae bacterium
GGCAGATTTTATTTTTGAAGATGATGAAAAATGTGAAGGCTACAGTCAAAGATTGATTTTTACCGGTTCCGCTACCGACAGTGCAACTTTTGTCTGGGACCTGGACGGCTGTCAGTTTCTTGATTCCATCGGATGGCAAAGTTACATCGTCTCGGTCGGAGCATTCCTTGATGATCCTCCTTACATAAGTCTGTTTATTGACGATAACGGCTGTTACAGTGACACAACCAAGCCTTTGGGAGCAAATCCAAATTTTACAATGGAAGCAAATCCTCCCCGTGGATGCGATGAATTAACTGTCAATTTTGCCGGTAAATTATTGGTAGAAGACAAAGTTAATTACAAATGGGAATTTGATGACGGCACCTCGGCAACAACCCAAAATGTAGAAAAACATTATTCAAAACCGGGCTTCTATGGGGCAAAGCTGACTGTTACAAATCCTGTAACCCAATGTCAAAACAGTTTCGCCATAGATACTATGATAAGTATATTCCCAACCCCTACAGCATCTATCTCAGCCGATCCGGATCTTTGCTATCCGGATTCTTTACTCGTTTTTTATCCAAACTCCATTGATTCCTCTTTTTGTTACTGGGATTTTGAAGGCATGCATCAGAAAGGTGCCGGAAATGATTCAATCACAGTGATCATCGATGAACCGGTCGGGACAATCAGTCTGGTCGTTAATGAATATGGTTGTTCCAGCAAACCAGCAGAGATGCAACTTAAACGAAAACCGCATTTTGATTTTTTCTCTGAAAATAAAGAAGGATGTCAGCCCTTCACTACTGAAATATTTGCTGATCCGGAAGATGATAACCTTAATTTTTACTGGATAAATGACAGCCTTCCCCCTGTTGCAGGCGACTCTTACCTTTGCGTTTTCCCTGATTCAGGAAGAGCTGATGTCGGTTTGATCGCACAGTCTATAGAAACAGGATGTATTGACACCCTCATAAAAAAAGAGTGGATCCGGGTACATCCAAAGCCCGTAGCAGACTTTGAAGTTGATTATCCTGTTGCACTGATAGAAAATGCCCGTATAACTTTCACTGACAGATCGGAGAATGCAGATATTTACTCATGGGATTTTGGTGACGGGAATTCCACAACAGGTCAAAATGCGATACATACCTACACAGAATTGGGAGAATATACGTCAAAATTAATTGTAGAATCAATATATGGATGTAAAGATACAACTGAACAACTCATAAAAATCCTTCCCTTTTCAGTTTACACTCCAAATGCATTCCGTCCCGGAAGCCCTGTTGAAGAAAACCGCACCTTTATGCCTGTGGGTACCGGCGCAGACCCGTCACAGTTCAGTTTAAAGATTTTTAATCGCAACGGACAAATAGTTTTCAAGACAGATTCCCCTGATGATTCATGGGACGGTACTACTTCAAAGGGCCAGCCGGCTCCAATGGGAAATTATGTGTGGATTGCACGATATTTTGATATTCAGGGTTTCAAACATGAGCAAAAAGGACAAGTTCTGTTAATCAGATAGCTATAAAAAATTAGTTTATTGTACTCCGAATTCATCCTCGTAAAAATTATAAAAGGGAAGATACCGTCCTTTATCAGCTTCTCTGAACAAAAAGACAAGGCTGATTTCGCTACTTCCTCCTGAATCCCCCCAAAGGCCTGAAACAGCAATGTCATATGTATAAGTGAGCTGCCAGTTTCTTTTAAGAAAACCAACATGAAAAATAACTGCATCATAACGGATACCAAAATTCTGTCTGAACCAGGTACCTGCTGTAAAACCCCATTTTGTGGCAAAAAGACCATAATTGATCTGTCCGAAACTTCCCTGGTATTGCATCACCAGCTGAGGTGAGATGTCAAATTTTTTTCTTTGATGTCCATATAGAAATACTGGTAACCGGGCCCCCAAATGGGCTGTATATTTACGATACAGCTTACTCTCATTTCCTTCAGAAGAATAAAATGATTGTTGTGGTTCAGCAAGATGATGCAGGGCTAACCCCGCGTAATACCTATTGCTGTATAGTACAACCCCGGAGGAGAAGTCGGCATAAGAAAACCTCGGCCATGAAAGAAATTCAACTTCTCGCGAAATCCCATGGTTTCCATAATTGATATCGACATTATCGGGAAAAACCAGTTTACTTATATCAAGCGAATGTTCATGATAACCTCCCTGAACAGCCCCGAGTAAGAAATAACTTTCACTGATTCTTACCATAACAGAATAAGCTAAATCTAACTGAAGGGAACGGAAACTGTTACCTGCCTGTGAATCGTTCATAATAAGTAACCCAAGTCCGCCTCCCAGCTTCTTTACCGGCAAATCGAATGCTGCACTGTAAGTACTATAAGCATTACTGAAGCTGTGAAACTGGTTACGGTACTGGAGGGCGATCCTGGGGACAGCGGCTGATCCGGCAAAAGCAGGATTCAGATAAATAGGATTAGAATAAAACTGTGATAAAGATACATCCTGCGCATTCAGATTAAATATATTAAATAAAAATATTATCAAAAATATAGTTCTCATTTAAGTTTTCACTCTCCTTATAATCTCCCGTTAAAAAATCAAATACAGGAAGCAATGTTAGTTACCTGTAAATTAATAATAGCAATAAAATAATTTTAGGAGGGGAAAATACAAATTAAAAATCAAAAGGCAAATCAAAAAATCATCAAAAAAGGCTGTTGTTTCATATCTTATTTGTTTTAAGGTTTTCTTGGAGGGACTATATAGACAAATTAAAAGCAAAAAAGTTGATCTTTGGGAGTCAGAAATTTCTAATTTAATCAGTAGAAACAGATAGCCTTCTGTGAATGAATGATTTTAGAAGGTCAATAAAATACCAGAAGGTATTTTTTTATTCAGATCCTGCGGTAAATCCCTGAAAATTCCATAAACAGCTGAACCGCTGCCTGACATGCCGGCATAAAGAGCTCCCATGTTATAAAGAGTCTTTTTCCATTTTTCTATTTCCGGATGGGACGGGAAAATAGTTCTTTCAAAATCATTGACCACAAAATCTTTCCAGAATTCAACTGGTACAGCAACGAGATTTTCCAGATTAAAAGAGGGTTTTGAAGGTTTAACATTTTTATATGCCTCTCTGGTACTAACAGATAAACCGGGTTTTAATATAACAATAAAATATCCGGAAAGATCTAAATTTAACGGGTATAACTTTTCTCCTTTCCCCTTACCAAGTGCAGGTATATTGTTGATAAAAAAAGGACAATCTGATCCGATTCTCAAAGCATATTTTCTAAGTGTTTCATTATCCAGGTTAAGTCTGAAATAATCATTAATCATCTTAAGAGTAAATGCAGCATCAGATGATCCCCCTCCTAATCCGGCCCCTGCAGGAATAACCTTATGCAAATGAAATTGAACCGGAGGTAATGAAAAATCTTCATTTAACAAATTATATGCTTTCAGAACCAGATTATCTTCAGCAGGACAGTCTGCAGTAATTCCTGAGAATGATATATCTGTTTTACCTGCCTCCGCCAACTCCAGGGCATCATATAACGGAACAGGAAAAAATATTGTTTCCAGGTTATGGTAGCTGTCCGGCCGCCTGGAAACAATATGCAACCCTATATTTATTTTAGCATTGGGAAAAACTATCATTTTTTGTAATTATTCCAACCTTAAATTGCTGTCTGAATAAATAAATGCCAATACTTACTTTGTAAACACAAGGTGCCTGTCGCCCCATGCATTATCGACACGCCTCACAGGTATCTGGAATTTATTTTCTTTAACCCATTCCAGGGGATAAGCAGCTTTTTGTCTCGAATAAGAATGATCCCAATTATCGTTTATTACCATATCGGAAGTGTGGGGTGCATTTTTCAGCACATTATCTTCTTTATCAGCATCCCCGTTTTCTATCTCTTTTATTTCATTATAAATAGTATTCATGGCTTCTATGAACCGATCCAGTTCCTGTTTTGATTCACTTTCGGTAGGTTCAATCATCAATGTGCCGTGAACGGGGAAAGAGAGTGTAGGTGCGTGAAATCCAAAATCCATAAGCCGTTTAGCTATATCTTCTTCTGTAATTCCTGCCGATCCTTTGAAATGTCTGCATTCAAGTATCAACTCGTGGGCAACCCTTCCATTCTCCCCCGTATAAAGAACACCATAGTTCTTGTCCAGTGCCCTCGCAATATAGTTGGCATTCAAAATTGCTATACAAGTTGCTTTTGTAAGCCCCCCGGCTCCCATCATTTTAATATATCCATAGGTGACCGGCAAAACAGAAGCGCTGCCCCATGGGGCTGATGCGACTGATTTTATCCCGATATGACTATTATTCATAACAGGATGCGATGGCAGGAAATCAACCAGATGCTCTGCCACTGCGATAGGACCGACACCGGGACCGCCTCCGCCATGCGGAATAGCAAATGTTTTATGCAGGTTAAGGTGACACACGTCAGCGCCGATCATTCCCGGAGAAGTCAGGCCGACCTGTGCATTCATGTTTGCCCCGTCCATATAAACCTGTCCGCCATATTTATGAATAATCCTGCATATATCAACAATTGTAGATTCAAAAACACCATGTGTAGAAGGATAAGTTATCATTATAGCAGCCAGTGAATCTTTATATTCCCGGGCCTTACTTTCTAAGTCTGCCAAATGAATATTACCCCTTTCATCACAGTTGACAACAACCACCTTCATACCGGCCATAACTGCACTGGCAGGATTTGTTCCATGAGCCGAGGAAGGTATTAAAACCACATTACGGAATTCTTCACCCCTGCTCCTGTGATATTCCCTGATAACCATCAATCCCGCGTATTCACCGGCAGCACCGGAGTTAGGCATTAGGCTGACATCAGCCATACCTGTGATCGCTGCCAGATCACGTCGCAGTTCCTCCATCATTTCATGATAACCCCTTGCCTGATTTTTAGGCACAAAAGGATGTATGCCGTTAAATTCAATCCAGCTAAGCGGCAACATCGCGGTTGCCGCATTTAACTTCATTGTACAGGAACCCAGGGGAATCATTGAATGTGCCAGTGATATATCTTTATGCTCTAATCTCTTTATATATCTCAACATCTCTGTTTCGGAACGGTACAGATTAAATACATCCTGGGTCATGAATTCTGAAGTACGCTGAAATTTTCTGTCAATCGCAAATCCGCCGGGATATTCTTGAATAGCAGGCCATCTTTTATTGGCAGCCCTGGCAAAAACTTCGAGAATCCATGTCATATCCTCCCGGTTAGTTGTTTCGTCAATACTGATGCTGACATCTCCGTTTTCAAAATACCTGAAGTTCATCTCAAGTTCATGCGAAAGCCACTCTATATCTTCACGTTTTACAAATTTTGGCAACTCAAATCTGATTGTATCAAAAAAGTGGCTGTTCAATTGTTTATATCCCAACTTTTCAATCTCTCCTGCTAAAAAAGTTGCAATATTATGAATCCGGCGTGATATAATTTTTATTCCTTCGGGTCCGTGATAAACCCCGAAAAAACCAGCCATTATTGCAAGCAGTGCCTGGGCTGTGCATATATTTGATGTGGCTTTCTCTCTTTTTATATGCTGTTCACGTGTTTGCAGCGCCATTCGCAACGCACGGTTAGCGGCAGCATCCTTTGAAACCCCGATTATACGTCCCGGCATATTTCTTATATACGCCTTACGGGAAGCAAAAAAAGCAGCATGCGGTCCTCCATATCCCATTGGCGTGCCAAATCTCTGACTGCTGCCAAAGACAATATCGGCTCCCCATTCTCCGGGTGGCGTCAGTAAAGCAAGAGAAAGCAAATCAGCAGCAACGGCAACCTTTACATCACAATCACCTGCCCTGGCTGTAAGTGAGGAATAATCTTTTATTTCACCATCAGAATTGGGATATTGTATAATAATGCCAAAAACATCCCCGGTAAACTCAAAAGCATTGTTTGGCATCACTTTCAACTGAATTCCAAGAGGATTGGCACGGGTCATCAGCACATCCAGGGTCTGGGGCCATACCTTATCGTCAACCAGTACTATATTAGTACCTTCTTTAACCATTTTCCGGGAACGCAGTCCGTACATCATCACCATTGCCTCAGCCGCAGCTGTCGCCTCATCAAGAAGTGAAGCATTGGCAACCTCCATTGATGTAAGCTCACAAACCATAGTCTGAAAATTCAGAAGAGCTTCCAGTCGGCCCTGTGAAATCTCAGACTGATATGGAGTATAGGAAGTGTACCAGGCCGGGTTTTCCAGAACATTTCGTAAAATTACGGCAGGTGTAGTGGTATCATAATAGCCCATGCCTATGTATGTATTAAACACCTTATTCTTTGCCGCCAGACTTAGAATCTTTCTGAAATATCTGCGTTCTGACAGACCTTCCTGCAGCTTAATCGGTTCCCTTAATCTAATGTCCGAAGGAACAGTCTGTTCAATCAGCTCTTCAAGTGATTCAACTCCAATAAAATCAAGCATCTTCTTAATATCGTTTTCACGAGGACCTACATGCCTGTTAACAAAATTATCATGAGTCATTTATCAATATTTTTAATGAATTTTCTGCAAAAATATAGTTTAAACTTTATTAAAAAATGATTATGACGCGGATGATCTCATTTGATCCGGTATATGAACTTTTCAGTTCAAAAATGGATTGGATGATTTTTCACGTCCCAGGGTAGTGTCAGGGCCATGACCGCATAAAACCTTTATCTCCGGGGGAAGAGATAAAAGTTTATTTCTGATTCCGCTGATGAGGGTCTGGAAGTCACCTCCGGGAAAATCCGTACGCCCGATACCTCCGTAAAAAAGAACATCCCCTGTAATCAATAATTTCTCTTCCCTGGAATAAAAGACTACATGACCTGGAGAGTGGCCGGGTATATGGATTATACTAAGCATCGAATTTCCAAATTTCACTGTCCCCTGATCAGAAAAAAAGGAATCCGGCATATTAACAGGATCTATAGAAAATCCGAACATTTTCCCCTGATCAACAGCATTTTCCACCCAAAAAGTATCATCGTGGTGCGCCATAAAAGGTATATTATATTCCTTTCTTAAAAACTCCACTCCCATAATATGATCAAAATGGCAGTGAGTATTAGCTATCAATACAGGCCTCAGGTCATTATCTGAAACATAAATTTTAACTCTCTCGCGTTCTTCAGGAAAATAAAATCCGGGATCAATGAAAATACATTCCCCGGTTTCATCAGAAATAATAAAAGAATTTTCCTGCAACGGATTAACTATAAACTTACGAATCTTAAACATAATTCAATGATTTACCGTACCCTTTAAAAGAGGAACAAAAACAAATCCACCATGTTTTTCTGTTTTATAATCTTCCTCAGAAATTCTTATCACAACTACCATGTCCTGATGATACTCCTTACCAACAGGTATGACCATTCTCCCCCCCTCTTTAAGTTGTTTTTTCAATTCCCCGGGCACAGAAGGAGCTGCAGCAGTCACAATAATCTTATCAAAAGGTGCAAAATCAGGAAGTCCCATGTACCCATCGCCAAAAAAGCAGGCAGGGTGATAACCTATTTCCGGAAGAAGGGACTGAACCTTTTGATAAAGCTTTTTATTTCGTTCAATTGTGAATACTTTAGCTCCCATCTCAAGAAGTACAGCAGCCTGATATCCTGAGCCTGTACCAACTTCCAGTATCTTATCATTTTTTTGAACCTGTAACAGCTCGGTTTGAAATGCCACTGTGTATGGCTGTGATATGGTCTGCCCCTCACCTATCGGAAAAGCCTGGTCTTTATAAGCAAAATTTAAAAACGAACTTTCCATAAAAAGATGTCGAGGCACCCTTCCAATAGCTTCCAAAACCTTTTCATCCTTTATACCTTTTATTTTTAATCCCCCGACAAGCTTTTTCCGCATTCCCTGGTGACGGGGATTATCATTTACATCCATGGTAGTTATCCCTAAATAATATAATTAACAATTATAGAACATATCCCTTATACTTTTAAAAAAAATAATATCTCTTTTAATATCCGCTTTCGTTAACAAAAATAATCCGCATGAATCAAATTAACCGGTTTACTTTTCATACAATATTAACATTTATAGTTGATAAGTTAATATAAGATAACAAAAAAGAGGTTAATTTGAATTTTATATTTGTATCATCATGCTAAGCATCGGACTGATAGGAGAAATAAATTTACTCGACCAGTATATTAAAAGGATCCGGCAAAATTCAAAAGTACATATTGCCGGAAAGTCATCTGTCGGGACAAAAATTCTTATGGATGATTTGCGGTTATCCATTCCTGAATTTAATCGCATTGAACTGATAGAAAGGTGTGACATATTACTTATTAATCATTTTTCACTACTTAGCTTCAACCTGATAAAAAATGCCATAAAAAAGAGTAAACATATATTTGTGGCTGATTATCCGGATATCAATGATGAGGAATGTGAAGAGCTGATAAAATTATCGGAAGAAGCAAAAACCATTTTCCAGGTGCAGAATCCTTTATTCTACAAGACTCCTGTAAGGTGGATAGGAAATAATATAAAGGCGCCTGCATTCTGGGATATTTCATTTTTCACGGAAATGTATAAGGAAGAGGATCAGTTAATGAATATTCTTCTTATGCTGAACAGTATAACCGGTGCTTCTCCAAGAAAGATTGAAGCTGTATCCTTCCAGTCATCAACGGCTCAATCTAAATTTATTAACCTCAGGCTTGATTATGGAAATACCAGGGTTGTAAATCTTAATTTTGGAAAACAACAATCCGGTGAATTTATTATCCGGGCATATTCACCCGGCAAGACTGCAAATCTGGATTTCATAAATCAAAATTATACATGTAATAATTCTCCGGTTGATCTTGCCCCATATCACTCATGCAACGAATTTGATACATTTATCGAAAATATTATCACGAAGAAACATCCGGAAACGGGGATAGATATTTATTTTTCAAGCCTAAAAACTTTTATGCGCGTCAAAACAAAATTATCTCAGTTCTTAACTGACTAGACAGGATATATAGTAATAATCTTCTTTGGCTGCAATATTTTTCCACCTTTTACGTTAAAAAATCATGCTGAAATGGAAATAGTTTTTCCAGACTGAACTTAACTTGCAAGTAATGAATAAAAAGTGGCAGGTTGTCAAATATGTGATTTTTGATTTTTTAGCAGCGGCCATCAGCTGGACTGTATTTTATATCTACCGGAAAACCGTTATAGAGCCACAGCTTTTTGGCATTGATATTCCGATTGAATTTACCAACCGCTATTTCATGGGGCTTTCTTTTATTCCGGCAACCTGGATTATATTCTATTATATAACCGGCTTCTACGACAATATTTACAGAAGGTCAAGGCTTCTTGAACTTGGACAAACTCTTCTGACATCCTTAACAGGGGTAGTAATAATATTCTTCACACTTTTACTGGATGATTTTATTTATTCATACAAAAACTATTACCATTTATTCTTTACTCTTTTAGGATTACATTTTGGATTTACCTATCTATTCAGGCTGGTGCTGACTACCCGTACTATACATCGAATACATCAGAGAAAAATAGGATTTAACACTTTGCTGATAGGAAATAACAAAAAAGCAGAAAAAATATATAAAGATATGATCAGCCAGAAACGACCGGCAGGGAACCTGTTTGCAGGCTTCATAAGTGTGGACAGTAATAAAAAAATGTTAATGGACAGTCATATTCCCAATCTGGGTGAAATAGAAAACCTGAATGAAATTATTGAATTATATAATATTGAGGAGGTTGTTATAGCATTGGAGTCAAAAGAACATAAGCGCCTGAGTGAAATCTTAACAATTCTGGAAAACAGGGAGGTCACAATTTGGGGAATCCCCGACCTTTATGATTTCCTGTCAGGGACAGTTAAAATGAATACCATTTACAGCAGTCCTCTTATTAAAATATCAAATGGAATTATGCCTGCCTGGCAGGAAAAGGTTAAAAGGATGATCGATTTAATTTTTTCACTGGTGGCCTCTGTTATATTCTTACCTGTTTTCCTGGTGCTTGCGATAATAATAAAAACAACTTCCAAAGGACCGGTAATATATAAGCAGGAACGAATCGGAAGGTTTAGAAAACCTTTTTATATTTATAAACTAAGAAGCATGGTTTATAATGCAGAAAACGGAATCCCGGAGCTTTCGAGCAAAAATGATGACCGTATCACTAAAATAGGATACTTTTTGCGAAAAACACATCTCGATGAAATACCTCAATTCTATAATGTGGTAAAAGGGGAAATGTCTTTAGTAGGTCCCAGACCGGAGCGACGTTTTTACATAGAACAAATAGTAAAGAAAGCTCCTCATTATACGCATCTTCACAAATTAAGACCAGGCATTACATCGTGGGGACAAGTGAAATATGGTTATGCATCCAATCTGCAGGAAATGCTTGAAAGACTCCCCTATGATATGCTTTATCTTAAAAATATTTCTCTTTATATAGATTTGAAAATATTGATATATACCCTGATGGTAAGTATCAAAGGTAATGGGAAATAATTTACTGTTTTTGTTACACTGCTGTATTCCCTTTCATTATCACTTCAGTTTTATTACAGAAAGTTCTTTATAAACAGGGCCGCTTGATTTTAATATGCTATTATAAAAAATAATATCCCGGATAGTTACTGTTTGCAGGTGTAAACTATTATACCTGTCTGATAACCTGTAAAAAGTCGCCCTATCCCCGAGATACTTAATCCGTGCAATTGTCAGATGCGGATGAAACTGACGCTTTTCGCGCTCAAAACCAATAGCTGTCAATCCTTTATCTATTTCCCCGGCATAATTTATCAAGATCCCGTTATCCCGGATCTTAGCATAAAGAACTTTAGGAATACCCCTGCTTTTGAAATAACCGATTCCTTCCAGATCGAAAGAGAAAGTCCCGAACCCTGCACAAATCTGCGTTAATAATGCTTTGATACGGCTCACT
This sequence comes from uncultured Prolixibacteraceae bacterium, assembly GCA_964540755.1. GTDB lineage: Bacteria > Bacteroidota > Bacteroidia > Bacteroidales > Prolixibacteraceae > JAAYJR01. Next base: position 10,976 of record CAZIOB010000154.1, read on the forward strand.
TGTAAAGCCGGCGTATCACCAATAAATTTCAGAGTGAGATGCAGATTATTCAGATCAACCCATTTAATGCCCTGTCCCTTAAGCGACTCTTTTAAATCACTTATTATTCTGATCAAATCAGGCTGCGGATCAATTTTTACTGCAATAAAAGTGCGTAAAAAGTCTGTCATAATATCGTAAGCAGACATTATCAATTAAAATAACCAATCTCAATAAGCATGACAATATGCTCCAGCACACGGTCCTCACCAAAAGGGTCATATTCTGCCTTAAGATCACCGCCAAAAAGGCGGGCAATGCTTTGCCAGAAAAAAGCGCTGAATCCTCCTCTGAAATCTTTAATTATGGTATAGGAAGTCCTGCTGGTTTCGCGATCTATTAGCTTCAGTAAAATACGTCCTTCTGATATTGTCATACGTTTTAAATCATCCTTGTATTCATCAAGCAATTGTTGTTCCAGGTCTTTCATCATCCTGCGACGTTCCTTTTCACTATCAAGAGCGAGATATTGCGGTTCATATTTTCTTAGCATTTCTCCGGCAAGTTTTGCATATGGATACACTTTCTTTACTTTGTTAACATAGCGATAATAGCGACGTTCCTCCCTGTGATTTTCAAATCGCTGTTCAGGGATAACGACAATCTCCTGTAAATTTCTGTAAACCGTTGTATCCCCATCTTCAATGATCCCGATTATAATATCATTCGTATCTTTCTCTGCCGTAATATAATCCGGAGAAAAAGAGAAGACTTTCAAGAGTATTAATCCTATTGATGCTAAAAAAGTGTACATTTCAAAAAAAACGAAGATTTTGATTATTCATTTTTTAACTATAAAAAAATTTTATTTTAAGCTATGCAAAGTTTATATCTTTGAATCGGTTTTGCAAATTAATAATACGTTTAATAAAAAGATCATGATTAAATTTGTTAATAAACATGATCGTAGCATATGATAATAATAAACCTCATCTCTAAAGGCATTTGGAAAAAATTTAATAATTATTAAATGAAGACCCTTATTAATTCTGAAATTGGCAAACTGGAAGGAGTAATAATTCATACTCCGGGACCGGAACTTGAGAATATGATCCCCGAGAACGCAGAACGTGCTCTTTACAGTGATATTCTTAATCTCTCCATTGCCTCCTCTGAATATGCCCAGTTATCGCAATTACTTAACAAGGTGACCTGCGTCTTTGAGGTAAAAAAAATGCTGGAAGAAATCATTCGCAATGAGGAGGCAAAAACAGAGTTATTAAATGATATATGTCTGCATGAGGGCATCACGGGGATGGAGGGACACCTATCCGAACACAGTCCTTCAGACCTTGCAAGCTTGTTAATTGAGGGGGTTTTGCTGGAAAAGAACAATCTCACTAATTATCTGAGCAAAGAAAAATTTTTGTTAAAGCCCCTGCATAACCTTTTCTTTACACGCGATGCGGCTATGGGTATGAACAGCAATATGCTTATCGGCAGAATGGCCAATCCCGTGCGTGAGCGTGAATCTATTATTATGGAAGCTGTTTTCAAACATCACCCGGCATTTGAAACAAATATACTAAACCCCATAAAACCATTATTTGGTATTCCGGCAGATGTTAAAGCGACCCTGGAAGGAGGAGATATTTTAATTGTCCGCGAAGATATTTATGTTATAGGAACAGGAATGAGGACAAGTACACAGGGTATAGATTTCATAATAGAATATATTAAAAGTCAGAAAAAAGATACACATCATATAATTGTCCAGGAGCTGCCATCTTCACCAGAGTCTTTTATTCATCTGGACATGGTTTTCACTTGTCTCGATACAGATACCTGCATAGTATATGATCCGTTGATATTCAGATTAAGTCCTTACCGTACCATCCATATCCGCACTGATAACGGCAAAGTAACGATAGAAGAGTGTGCTAACATCCCTAAAGCCCTTAAAGAGCTGGGAATTGACCTTAAGCCTCTAATATGCGGCGGAAAAAATGACCTCTGGATACAGGAGCGGGAACAATGGCACAGCGGAGCAAATTTTCTTGCCCTGGCACCCGGGAAAGTAATAGGATATGAAAGAAATATCCATACCATCGAGGAATTGAATAAGAATGGATATGAAATTCAAAAAGCATCAGATATAATTTCGGGAGAAGCATCTGTCGATGACTACAAAAAATGCGTAATAACCATGGCTGGCTCTGAACTCCCGCGGGGTGGCGGCGGAACCCGCTGCATGACCCTTCCTGTTAAAAGAGAAAAAGTAAACTGGTAACATTTCAGAAATGAGGAAATTACATATTAGCGAGTTAAACCGCCTGACTACTGAAGAATACAAGAGGGCAGACAAATTACCACTTATAGTAGTGCTCGATAATATTCGCAGTTGTTTTAACATCGGATCGGTATTCCGCACGTCCGATGCCTTTCTGGTTAAAATGTTATATCTCTGTGGAATAACAGCCACACCTCCGGATAAAGAGATACACAAAACTGCACTCGATGCTGAGAAATCGGTAACCTGGAAATATTTCAGAAAAACAGAAGAGGCAATCAACGAATTAAGGTCACGCCAATATAATATTTTTGCGGTAGAACAGGTTGAAAACAGCATTCCCCTGTCATCTTTCAAACGTCTTCCGGGTGAAAAGACTGCCCTGATATTCGGGAACGAGGTCAGAGGAGTCCAGCAAGAAATAATAAATATGTGCGACGGAGCAATCGAAATACCCCAGTATGGAACTAAACACTCGTTCAATGTTTCTGTATGTGCAGGCATAGTAATATGGGATATCTTTCAAAAATTGAAACAAACATGAATATCACCCGGCCATATTATCTTCCGGATCATATTTTTATATTTTTATAAGGAAATTTATATTTTTACCGGATAATCCTTAAAACACATGCCTGAAGAATTCATCCATTACATCTGGGTAAATAAACTTTTTTATAGTAAAAAACTCAAAACTACGGCAGGGAAGCCTCTGAAAGTTATAGATACAGGAATAAGAAACCCGCATTCAGGGCCGGATTTCTTTAATGCAAAAATAAAGATCGGCAATACAGTATGGGCGGGAAATGTCGAAATTCATAAAAAAGCCTCCGACTGGAAAAAGCACAAACACATAAACGACAGAGCTTATGACAATGTTATATTACATATTGTTGAAAAGAACGACATGCAGATTTTTCGTAATGACGGAACTGAAATTGCAACACTAATAATGGATTGGCCGGAATATTACGATATCAACTACAAAAAACTTCTAAACTCAAAAACATGGATTCCATGTCAGGATCAGTTCCACCGGATTGACCCGGTTTTTATTAAACTCGTATATCACAGGCTGATGATTGAAAGACTTCAGGATAAAACATCCCAAATCCATAATATTATGGAAAAAACCCAAAACAACTGGAATGAAGCTTTTTATCAGATGCTGTCAAAAATGCTCGGTTTTAAAATTAATTCAATTCCACTTGAACTTTTATCAAAATCAGTACCTTTTAAAATACTATTAAAACATAAAAACAGCCTGTTTCAGCTGGAGTCAATTCTGTTTGGAGCTGCAGGTTTCCTCAATGAGGAAATATATAACGATGATTATTATCTTAAACTGCAAAAAGAATTTAATTTCTTATCAAAAAAATACAGATTAAAGCCGTTGGAAAACCATTTATGGAAATTTATGCGGATCAGACCTGCTAACTTTCCTACCATACGCATTTCCCAACTTGCAGGTATAATTTATCATTCCCAGGGATTATTCTCAAAAATAATACTTCTGAATAATATAGATGAACTGCAGGAATTATTCAGAGTTAAAGCTTCGGACTACTGGGATTCACATTACAGGTTTAAAGTACCTTCTAAACCGGTCCTGCCGAAAAAAATGGGGACTGCTGCTATTAATACAATAATAATTAACGTGGTCATTCCATTTTTATTTATTTACGGAGAAGAACAAAAACAACCTCATCTAAAGGACAGGGCATTAAGATTCCTTGAAGAACTGCCTCCTGAAAACAATGTAATTATCAGAAATTGGAAAAAATTAGGTATCACTGCGAAGTCAGCATTTGAGAGCCAGGCTTTAATTCAATTAAAAAACATGTATTGTGAAAGAAAAAACTGCTTAAATTGCCAGATAGGTAATAAACTTGTTAAATACAGATCTTTGGATTAAGATATGATTGGTTTAAGTTTCTGCGCTAAATATTTCCCCAGCCAGATTAGCCTGCTCAGGATTTCCCAGTATATAAGCCGTGTCACCCGGTAAAAACTTAGTCATTAGCGTAGGATGTTCAATAATCTCATCACCTCTTTTAACAGCTAACAACGTAACTCCTGTTTTTTTTCTTAAATCCGTTTGTTCCAGAGTCTTTCCATCAGCAAAAGAATTTTCTTCTATAACTATGGCTGATATATATACATTGGGGAGTTCATCAATGATAGAAGGTTTATTGATCATATCTATCTCTGTAAACTGTCCCATATTCATAGTTCGGATCTCTGCCAGCATGCGGTTAATTTTCTTTTGAGGATATAACCTCTTCATCAAAATTCTTGTAAAAAAGTCTATGGCAATTTCAAATTTTTCAGGGAATACCTGGTCCGCACCAATATCATACAGCTGCTGCATATTTTCAATATAGCTTGTCCTTGCAATTACATATGCACCGGGATTAATTTTTTTTACTTTATCAATTATTGCCATTGAGGGTATTATATCTCCGATGGAAATAACAACAACATCTGCTACATCAACGTGTGCCTTAAGTAAAATCGGTTCATTAACAGCATCTCCATAAACGACATTATCTCCGCTATTCATTTTTTCCCTGGCAATTATAGGATCAAAGACCACACAAACATGTTTTATATTATAATGTTTTGCCATAATAGAAAGTTCCAGTGCTGTGGGATCCTTCCCTATGATAATCAGATGATTTTTAAAATCAGGGATTTCAACTTCTTTTAAGGGGAATAGTCCGTTTACCAAAAAACCGGGCAGTGAAAATTTCAGAAATCTGTTAGCTACCGGCAATGAAACATTCATTAAAAAAGGTGTCAGAGCCATTGTAATTATAGCAACAGCCAAAAAATGCTGGTAATGATATTCCGAAAGAATTCCATAATTAAAACCTGTCTTTGCCAGGATAAAAGAAAATTCTCCAACCTGACTGAGAGCGAACCCTATTATAACAATGCCTCTGAAAGTATGTCCCATGATAAACCCTGTAAAAGAAGCAATTAAAAATTTTAAAATAATAACTATAGCTACTGTACCTATAACAAGAAATATATTGTCCTCTACAAACTTAAGGTTAAGTAACATGCCAATTGACACAAAGAAAAAACTGGAAAATGTATCTTTAAAAGGCATAAGATTTCCAAAAGCATTATGACTGTATTCCGATTCAGAGATCATCAATCCGGCTAAGAAAGCGCCAAATGCCAGCGACATTCCAAGTTTATATGTCAGTAAAGCAATTGCAAAACAAATAAGGAGAATACTCATCGTAAACAACTCCTCATTCTTTGCTAAAGCTATAAAATGAAGCAATCTGGGCAAAAGCCAGCGGTTTCCGATAAACACCAGCGATATTACCACGGCTGACTTTAAAAGAAGCATAAGTATTTCATTACTGATATCAACCGTATAATTTCCGAGCAGATTGGTAAAGAGAAGTAATGGCACCAGTAATAAATCCTGAAAAATAAGAATCCCCAAAACTGTTCTTCCATAATTGGATGTCAGCTCTGAACGTTCCTGTAATAATTTAAGTACCAGGGCTGAACTACTGAGGGCAACCAGGAAGCCGATAAATACACTTCCTGCCCTGTCCAGATTGAACATTAATGATATTAAATAAAAAACACCTGCGGTAATAAAAACCTGCACCATCCCTCCCAGGAAAACTATCCTTCGTATTTTTAAAAGATGTTTTAAGGAAAACTCAAGTCCGATAGTAAACAGTAGCAAAATGACTCCTATCTCGGCTAAAAGTTCGATATTGTGCTCGCCGTGCACCAGTCCTAAAAGATGTGGGCCCGCAATTATGCCGGTCATTAAATAACCAACAACAGCAGGTATTCTCAATCGTGTAAAAACCAGATTTACAAATATTGAGAGGGCAAATATTACAACAATATCGCGTAGAATTGTAAGCTCCATAATTACTGTTTTGGAATTATTCCACAGGCTCCGCTTCAAATTTTTCAATGAAATCGGTAGTCAGAACCCTGAATTCAGTTCTTCTGTTAATTGCCCTGGCTATTTCCTGTTGCTCTTCAGTGAGATTCATTATGAATTCCTCTGTCAGTTCATCATTCCTCTTGAGAAAATCATATTGCCCTGCCAGTTTACGGGTAACGGTTTTCGGCCATGTTTCCCCGTAACCTTTAGCTTGCAGTCTCTGCGGACTTATACCTTTTTCAATAAGGTAATCAACAACGCTCTGTGCCCTTTTCTGTGACAGGTCAAAATTGAACTGATCGCTTCCCACATGGTCTGTATGTGCCATAATCTCAATCGTGATTGTTGGATTCAGCATTAAAAGAGCAACAAGGGTATCCAGCGCCGTTTTAGATTCAGGCAGCAGATCCCACTTACCGAATTCATAATTAATATTTTCAATTTTTATTGGAGCATCAGTAGGAGTCAGGTAAAAATCGAACCTGAAATCCTTACTCTCTTCAAGTCCTTTTGTGCTCGCTGATCCTTTATCACGCAAATAGCCGTCCTTAAAAGCAGCAAATATATACTCAGTTTCAGGTTGGAGTTTAAGCTGGAATTTGCCATCACCGGCCCTCATCCGGAGGTTAGTCCCGTCGGTACCGATAATTCTTATTGTAACGCCATCTATTCTTGCCCCTGTTTCTTTATCAAACACTTCACCCTCTGCCCTGTATATTTTGGGAGGGACCTCAAACTGGTAAAGGTCATCGCCCCTTGAGCCTTTTCTGTTTGATGAAAACATACCTCTGTTTTCACTTGTAACATATGCAATACCAAAATCATCGAAAGGAGAATTAACCGGATATCCCATATTTTCCACGGTCCAGCTTCCGTCATCATTCTCCACAGCCCTGAATATATCAAGCCCGCCCATGCCAATATGATAATTTGAAGAAAAATAAAGTTCACCGTTATCCCTTACATACGGGAACATTTCATCACCGGGAGTATTTATATCGTCCCCCATATTAACAGGCTTGCCATAACTGCCTCCCTCTTTTTGCGCTTTCCATATATCTTTACCCCCCTTACCTCCGGGCATATCAGAGACAAAATAAAGGACTGACCCGTCGGGACTGATAGCCGGATGGGCTGCAATTAGACTGTCACCCGCTACAGTCAACCTGACAGGTTCTGACCATGAGGTACCTGATCTTGCCGAAGAGTAAAGTTCGGCTCCCAGGGCACGTGATTTATCATAACGGCATCGTGTAAATATCATCTGGTCGCCTGTTGGCGTTAATGTTGCAGCTCCCTCTTCCTCGCCAGTATTAATTACGAGATACTCCTCCAACAATTGCGGTTGTTCCCATTTTTGTCTCTGAATACTGAAAGTGGCCCTGAAAAGATCAGCATAATTCTGACCGGTGATCATACTCTCCTTTTTTCCCGTGGCCGCCTTCCTGGTAGATGTAAAAATAACCTCATTATCACGTCCGCCGACAAAGGCAGGACAAAAATCACTTTCCCTGGAATTGATCTCCTTAATGGGATTTATTATATGCCTGGTAGGATTGGCAATCCACTCCTGGGTTTTCTTTATAGCCTCCAGTCCCGCAAGCGCTCTTTCATCTCCCGGGACCGTGTCCAGGTAAGCCCTGTAATTTTCAACAGCTCCTTCATAATCCTGCGAATTGCGCTGCATGTCTGCAAGGTTCAGAATAGCCAGAGGATCAGAATAACCGCGACGGATAGCATTACGATAATATAATGCAGAGCGTTCATAATCCCCGATATACCGGTAACATTCGGCAATAGCATACGCATATTCTCTCCTTTTCAACCTGTCTTTCTCCTTCCGGCTGGCTTTCCTGTATCTCTCAATAGCTTTATAATATTCACCTATACTGTGTGACAGAACAGCATCCCTGCCAAGTCTCCCGGCTCCACAAGAGACAATGGCGAATGCAATAACTGAAAAAACTATAAAACTGATATATCTGTTAATTACCATAATTCCTTATGAAAGCAAAAATATATTATTTTTTTATTCATTAAAGGAAATAACGATTTTATAGCAATTAAAGTACTTTATGATTTATAATTTATAAATGACAATTACCTTACAAAAAGCAATTCACGATATTTCGGCAAGGGCCAGAGCTCATTATCTACAATAAGTTCAAGTTTGTCAATATGATAACGTATTTCGTCAAAGTAAGGGAACACTTTTTCCTGATAAGCGTAAGCCTTTTCCACTATACCCCCGATCACATTCGCTTTTTTACGGGCTTCAATCAATTCTTTCCTTTTAGCTTTAATTGCCGATATATGATATCCAATCTCTTTAATAAGTTCAAGACGGGCTCCGGCAAGATTTTGAAATTCTTCATCAGAAAATACTTCTTTAATTTTTGTCACATTTTCCAATAAGGTAGTCTGATACTCAACGGCAGTCGGCACAATGTGGTTTATTGCAAGATCACCGAGGACTCTGGCTTCGATCTGTACTTTCATGATAAACTTTTCATATTCCACCTCTACCCTGCCTTTTAACTCAGCATCAGTGAAAATACCAAGTTTCTCAAAAATTTTTCTGTTCCCGGGCCTGAGATATGCTGAAAGCGCTTCGGGAACTTTTTTTACGTTTGTTAATCCGCGTTTCTCAGCCTCCTTTACCCAATCATCGCTATAACCATCCCCATTGAAACGGATAGGTTTCGATTCAATAATCAATCTTTTCAAAACCTGAAAAATGGCTTCATCCTTTTTGATTCCCTTCTTAATCAAATTATCCACTTCGATTGAAAAATCGTTCAATTGATTAGCTACAACTGTATTCAGAACTATAAGAGCCGAAGCATTATTTGCAGATGCCCCGACAGCGCGGAATTCAAACCGGTTGCCGGTGAAGGCAAAGGGAGAAGTACGATTTCTGTCGGTATTGTCCAGTATAATTTCAGGTATGCGGCCTATATTTAATTTCAGCGCCGTTTTTTCATCTGGCGTCATCTTTTTGTCAGTAACCGATTCTTCCATGAGATCCAGCATATTGGTAATCTCAGTACCCAGGAAAACAGATATTATTGAGGGAGGCGCTTCATTTGCACCGAGACGATGCTGGTTCCCGGCATTAAAGATACTTGCCCGCAAGAGATCCTGATGATCGTAAACAGTCTTTAAAGTATTAATTAAAAATGTAAGAAATAATAAATTCGATTTAGGATTTTTCCCGGGTGAATAAAGATTTATCCCTGTATCGGTTGACAGTGACCAGTTGTTATGTTTTCCTGAACCGTTTATTCCCGCAAAAGGTTTTTCATGGAAAAGGATACGGAAATTATGCCGTCTTGCAATTTTCTGCATTATATCCATAATAAGCTGATTATGATCATTTGCCAGATTTGCCTCCTCAAATATAGGCGCAACTTCAAACTGATTGGGTGCCACCTCATTATGTCTTGTTTTAACGGGAATGCCTAATTTATATGCTTCATTTTCCACATCCTGCATAAACCGGTTCACCCGGGTAGGAATTGAAGAGAAGTAATGATCATCAAGCTGCTGATCCTTGGAGGAAGCGTGCCCCATAAGAGTTCTTCCGGTAAGTACAAGATCAGGTCGTGCCATATACATTGCCTCATCAACAAGGAAATACTCCTGTTCCCAACCAAGATTAGCCTGCACGGATGAAACATTTTTATCAAAATAATGACATACTTTAGTTGCTGCTTTGTCAAGGACATTCAATGCTCTCAATAGAGGTGTCTTGTAATCCAGAGCCTCTCCATTATATGAAATAAACACTGTAGGTATCGTCAGTGTAGTTTCACTGATAAATGCCGGAGAAGTGGGATCCCATGCAGTATATCCCCTGGCTTCGAATGTCTGCCTTATACCTCCGCTGGGAAACGATGAAGCGTCGGGTTCCTGCTGCACCAAAACTTCCCCGGAGAAAGCTTCAATTACCCTGTCCTCCTCACCATGCACTATAAAAGCATCGTGCTTTTCTGCAGTTGCATCTGTAAGAGGATGAAACCAGTGAGTATAATGGGTTGCGCCATTCTCCAGTGCCCAGGATCTCATCCCCTGTGCAACCTGGTCAGCCATTTTCCGGTCTATGGTCTTATTTTTATTAATTGCATCCATTACAGCCCGAAAAGCTTCTTTCGAAAGATATTTTTTCATCTTTGAACGATCAAATACCAATTTCCCAAAATAATCGGAAACCAAATTTGCCTCACGCACAAATTCCCTTGGATTGCGATTAAGGACCTCTTCCAATGCTAATAATCTAAATTTTGCCATCTTGATGATATTTAATAATTAATATAGCCCAAAAATAGTATATTTTCGCAATAAATTCTAAAATTTTAGGGTATTACATTAAAAATTATAATATTCTATTAATATACCCTAAAAGTTACAAGGGTATAATCAATAATCTATATATTATGATAAAAAATATCATAACATAGTTATCGCTACGGTAAAAAATCTGAGACGAGCCATTTTACTATATCTTTCACAGAGGAAAAACATTATCAATAACGAGTTCTATCTGATTAAAATCAATTATTTTCAAAGGAATCATGTGGAAATCGCATATGTTTCAATTATACTTCCGGATGATTTTACAATCATACTGGTTTCATTTTAGATTTTTAGATATTATATACAATTCTTTTCAGCAATTAATGTATTTTCGCCCCTTAAAAAGATATGAAGCGAGTATGAAATCCACAAGGCGTAATTTTATAAAGACAGGCGGAGCGCTTTTAGCCGGCAGCATGGCTGCTCCCCGGTTATTGCATATGAACGCTAATTCAATAATACCAGCAGACGTGAAAAATTTCTCAGACCATTTTGAAGTAACTGTCGATATGCTGCAAAAAGTTATAGCAGCAGCAATGAGTAAAGGAGGAGAATATGCCGACCTTTACTTTGAAGATAAAAAAACAAACAGCTTAGGACTTGAAGACGGAAAAGTCAACCGTTCATATTCAAATATCGGATTTGGAGTAGGGATACGTGTTCTTAAGGGTGACCAGACCGGTTTTGCTTATTCTGAAACTTTGCATCCGGAAGCAATGATGAATGCAGCTTATATGGCAGCAAATATTGCAAACGGCAGAAACAGGTATTTACCCGGAAACCCGTCAGTAAAGATTCCTGGCAATTATTATAATATATCGAAAAAATGGGAAGGCATTCCGGCAGGTGATAAAATACCTTTCGTTAAAAAATTGAACGATAAAATTTTTGCTCTTGATAATAAAGTCATCAAAGTCAATGCCTCTTTGAGTGATGAAACTGCTTATATGCTTTTTTTCAACTCAGAAGGAAGGCTGACTTATGATTACCGTCCCATGGTCAGCTTCGCAGCTGTTTGTATTATGCAGGATAACGGACGTATTGAAAATTCTTATTCATCCCGCTCCTTCCGAAAAGGTTTTGAGTGGCTTAATGAAGATGTTGTGAATGAAATGGCTGCTGAGGTTGTTCAAAAAACCAACCTGCTGTTTTCCGCCACGCGTCCCAAAGCCGGGGAAATGCCGGTAGTTATGGGCGCCGGGGGCTCCGGGATTCTCTTGCATGAGGCGATAGGACATACTTTTGAGGCTGACTTTAACCGCAAGGGTACTTCTATTTTTAGCGATAAAATGGGTAAAAAAGTAGCAGAAAGTTTCGTAAATATTATTGATGACGGTACCCTGAAAAATAACAGAGGATCAATAAATATTGATGATGAGGGGAATGATGTACAAAAAACTTATCTTGTAAAAGACGGTATATTGAATAGTTACCTGCATGACCGGATAAGCGCCGGCCATTATGGCGTCGCTCCTACAGGTAACGGCAGAAGGGAATCTTTCAGACATATGCCCCTGCCGCGCATGAGAGCTACATATATGGAATCAGGCCCTTATTCAAAGGATGATATAATCTCCAGTGTGGATTATGGCGTTTATGTAGATAATTTTTCAAACGGTGAAGTTAAAATCGGAGCCGGGGATTTTACCTTTTTCGTAAAATCCGGCTATCTTATTGAAAAGGGAAAACTGACCCAACCAATAAAAGATATCAATATTATAGGAAATGGTCCCCGGGCGCTGGCAGACATTTCCATGGTTGCAAATGATTTCCTGATCGACAATGGTACCTGGACATGCGGCAAAGGCGGACAATCGGTACCTGTGACATGCGGACTGCCAACTGTGCTTGTAAAAAAATTAACTGTTGGGGGTTCAGTATAATTAATTATCCATAATTGAGGAACTATGACAAAACAGGAAAAATATAATCTGGCAGTCTGGGCAATGGAACATGCCCTGAAAAAAGGAGCGCAACAGTGCGGAGTTATTATTTCCAACAGCATTAGTAATAATATTGAAGTACGCAATGAAAAAATTGATACACTGAAACAGGCAATCCAAAACAGTCTTTCAATAAGATTGTTCGTTGACAGGAAATACTCCGTACATTCAACTAACCGCCTCGACAAACAAAAACTTGCTCAATTTATTGAAGAGGCTGTATCCGGAACCCGTTACCTGACAGAAGATGAATTCAGAACCTTACCTGATCCTGATCTCTATTATAAAGGTGATCAGAAAAATTTACACACTCTGGATCCGGGTTTCGAAAATTATAAAACGGAAGAAAAAATAGACCTCGCCTTCAGGGCAGAAAAAGAGGCGCTTGGTCAGGATGAACGCATCATTTCTGTAACAGCAGGTTATAACGATTCGCTAAGTAAAAACATCCTGGTAACCAGTAACGAATTCAGAGGAGACAGCGGAAGATCATATTACGGGCTCAGCGCCTCCGTTTCAGTTCAGGGTGATAATGCCCGGCCTGAATCACACTGGGGTGAAAGTGCCATATTTTTCAATAAACTCCAAAAAAATGAAATTGGAAGTATAGCTTTGCGCAGAGCACTGAGAAAAATAGGACAAAGAAAAATTTCTTCAGCCAAAATTCCCATGATTGTTGAGAACCGGCAGGTAAGCCGCATATTCAGTCCCCTTGTTTCTGCGCTTAATGGTTCGGCAATCCAGCAAAAAAATTCCTTTCTTGTGGATAAAAAAGGAGAAAAAGTATTTTCAAATAAACTGTCTGTAATAGATGACCCATTCATAATTTCAGGCCGGGGATCCAGACTATTCGACGGTGAAGGACTGGCAACAAAAAAGCGAATTATCATAGAAAACGGAATATTACGCAACTATTATATTGATACCTACTACGCAAAAAAACTTAACATGCAGCCTACAAATGGCAGTACAAATAATCTGGTATTTAACACAGGAGATAAAGACCTTGAATTATTGATAAAGGAAGCAGGCAGGTGTATTCTGGTTAATAATTTTAACGGAGGAAACTGCAACGGTGCGACAGGCGATTTCTCTTATGGTATTGATGGTATTCTTATTGAAAACGAAGAAATGATACAACCTGTTTCCGAAATGAACATAACAGGAAATATGAGAGAATTGTGGTCTAATATAATAGAGACAGGTAACGATATATATGCCAATTCCTCCTGGCTTACTCCCTCTATATTATTTGACGGGGTTAACTTTAGCGGATTATAATCAGAAATATTTTCCTGTTAATCAACTTTTTCAGCGATCATTGGCAAACCAGTAATCAGGAAGTTATTATTAATCTCTCTTTAATAAATAAAAATTACGTAACAAACAGATATTTAGTCACCATTGTTCAAAAGATTTTCACTTAAAGACTGTAAGGTTATTTTTTTATGAGTATCAGGAACCAATACAGAAATATTGTAACGACTGCCCCCGTATGATATCATTCTTATCGGGATACCATCAAGTGCATTGAATACTTTTGAGGCAAAACCCCGTTCCTCCCCTATAATATCACCAACTATGCAGATTATCGTCATGTTATGATCCACCTCCACAGTACCGAATTTATCCAGCTCATCCTGAATCTTTTTTAAGTTCTCTGTATTGTCGATGCTCAGGGACAAAGCAACTTCAGAAGTTGAGATCATATCTATAGGAGTTTTATATTTCTCAAAAATTTTAAATACACTTTTAAGAAACCCATAGGCCATCAACATGCGGTCAGATCGAATCTTTACAGCTGTTATTCCGTCTTTGGCAGCAACTGCCTTAATTCCCTTTCCTGTAGTTTCGGATGTTATTAGTGTACCCTCATCAGTCGGATTCAGTGTATTTTTAAGGCGCACAGGTATATCCTGTACCCTTGCCGGAAAAATCGTAAGCGGATGAAGTATCTTAGCCCCGAAATATGCCAGCTCCGCCGCTTCCTGAAATGATAAACGTTCTATTTTACGCGTATTTTCCACGTACCTGGGGTCATTATTATGAAATCCGTCAATATCAGTCCAAATCTGAATCTCCTCAACATTCAGGGCGGCCCCTATAAGAGTAGCTGTATAATCACTTCCTCCCCTTTGCAGGTTATCAACTTCCCCTCTGGCATTACGACAGATATAACCCTGAGTTATATAGTAAGCGGCTTCACCTGCATCATCAAGTACCTGTCTGAGATGATCGCGTATATACCCTGAATCGGCCATTTTATCTTCATCAATCCTCATAAAATCAAGCGCAGGCAATAATTTTGCGTCATATCCATTCTCTCTCATCAATAAGGTAAACAGATGGGTGGAAATGATTTCCCCCTGTGAAAGAATAATATTCTCCATTTCTTTTGTAAATCTTCCGGAGGTAAAAGATCTAATGGTATCAAAAGCTGACTTTACAATCTCAAATCCGCTTTTCATATTAATCTCATCACTTAAAAGATACTTAACTACATTATTATAGCCCGTTTCAAGGTCCCTTATAAGCATGCCGGCTGTTTCCCTGTTTTTCTTAAGTAGATAACCGGAAATCTCAACAAGTGCATTTGTAGTTCCTGACATGGCAGAAAGAACAACAATCTTTTGCTCTCCGTCAGTGATAATTTTCATTACGGCTCTCATATTTTCAGGTGAGCCAACCGATGTGCCTCCAAACTTTAATACTTTCATATACTCTAATAAATTAATTATTCTCAAAGGTATATTATAACCCGTATATTTTTCAATCCTGCTTCTGGGTGATTTTAAAATAATGTTAGTTGTCGATTCTTAATTTTCAACCACTATTCGTAAAAAAATAAATTTAAAATTCCGATAGCTCAAAAGTTCTCAACTTTTTTGTCATTGTAGCTTCTGATATAAGCCATTTTCCCATCACAAATTAAACCTTTCCAGAAAAAATTCAACCAGATCTTTACCGGATTCATCAACCAACCCGATTTCAGGAGCATAAACTATGGCTTCCAATCCCACTTCCATGGCTCTTTCTTTTAATGCTTTGGCATGTAATGGATGATGATTTATATCATCCTGGTCTGATGGTACCCCGGCCTTATGTTTATTGTAAACAAAAAAAGGGGGATCATCTTTATCCATTTTACCAAGGAAATCAAGTTCTTTCCGGATTACATATTGCTTGTAGAGGTCAGATTCCACACTATATTCGAGTCCGAATGCCACCGCAATTGCAATCATTTGTTCAGTTGTCCTTGCTACAGGAATCCCCAGAATCTTCTCCCACTGAAAAATATCGTATGTTGACTGAGTTGCAAATGCCCCCGCACAAATCAGACGTGTTGATTCCCTCAATACAGGATCATCACTGCCGGGATCAGCCATGTCATCACTGAAAGCAAGCCACAGGGCAGTTCCGGCTCCTGCCGAACCACCCGAACATGCAATTCGTTTCTTATCTATATTAAATTTATCAGCATTGAAGCGAATATATTGTAAGCATCGTTTTGCATCATTTAAACTTGCCACGATGCCATAAGGCGCCTCAGTCATAAATCTGTAATTGATAGTAGCAACAGAAACACCCGATTCCAGGAACCTGACAAGGTCTTCTGAATCAAAATATTTGGATTTATCCCCGGTTGTAAACCCTCCCCCATGAATATATATTACAAGCGGAGTTGGCTCTTTTGATTCTGCAAGCCATATGTCAAAAGTATTACGCTCATGCTCCCCGTACCTTTCATTTTCAAAGCTGGCACGTTTACCTTTAAGGTTTACAGGTTCTCCAATTTCTGATTTTTGATGTTCAATTTCCAAAATTTCTCTTTTTCAAATTGTTTATTTAATAAATCAAAACAATTATAAATCTTTGATTTTTCGTAAAAATTACCCTTTCAAACAAACATTATAATATGAAACGAGCATGTAAAATATTTACACCCAGGGTGATTATTAAAATATATGCGAGTTCCATACTATACCTTTGAAAATAATTAATTTTAATAGTAT
>CAZIOB010000155.1:0-6134 GCA_964540755.1 uncultured Prolixibacteraceae bacterium
ATAATCAACCGATTCACCGGGGGGAACTGATATTCTGGCATATGGAGTATAAAAAATAACCTCGTTTGTATCAAGCGAGGCATAACTACGGGGCATAAAAAAACCCGCCAGAACAAAATAAATTACTATAAACTTTGTACAAGTTGACATAATATAATTCCTCCTTAAAAATTTTATTACAAATCACAAATATAACTTAGTAAACAAATTTTTAAAAATTTTTTTTTGATTTTTTCCGAAATAAGAGATAGATATCAATGTAACCTGATTCGTCCGGAAACAAAATTTGTTCCATGCGTGTCAGGCTGTCCACCGCCAACAAAAATTGTAAACCATCCTTTTTCAATAATACGTTTGCCATTCACTCCTATCATTGAAAACTGCCATGGTGAAAGTTCAAATTCAACTTCCCCTGACTCGCCCGGATTCAGATGAATACGTTCGAAGCCTTCCAGTTGTAAACGGGGACGGGGAGTTGAAGCTTTCTCATCTTTTACATACAATTGCACTACTTCATCGCCCGCTATTTGTCCTGTGTTGGTAACTTTCACACTTACTTTTACAGGTTTACCGGCCTTTTCTTCTGCAGGAAGCTCCGGCCCTTCATATTCAAATGTAGTATAACTCAATCCATAACCAAAAGGATACAGGGGATCTCCCTCAAAATACCTGTATGTCCGGCCCTGCATATCATAATTATCAAAAGGCGGCAGCTGATCGGCCGACCTGTAATAAGTAACCGGTAAACGTCCTGCCGGATTATAATCGCCAAACAGAACATCAGCAACAGCATGGCCTCCTTCCTGACCCGGATATCCTGCTGTAACCATTGCATCAATATTCTCTGCAGCCTGGTTAACGGCAAGGGCGCTCCCGTTAAGCAATACAAGAATTACAGGTTTTCCCTTCTCCTTAACAGCTCTCATAAGTTCACGCTGTGTCCGGGGAAGTTCCAGACTGGTACGGTCTCCTCCAGAGAATCCTTCCACCTTAATAGGCATCTCCTCACCTTCCAGTCTTTGAGAAAGGCCTAAAACCAGCACTACTGCATCGGCTTTTTTAGCTATCCTGACAGCCTCACTTTTAATATTATCATCAGGCATAGCCCACATAAAACGTGCATCCCCGTCACCATATGAATTCTTATATTCATACACAAACTTATACCTTTTTTTGGCCTCCAGTTGTACTGTTTTTTCATGAAAAAAAGCATGGTGTTGTGAATTATGACTCAGAATCCTGATCCCCTCCAGCCAAATATCCAAAGTTGGCATACCCCAGCAACCCAGGTGGTAAGTGCCTGAAACCGGTGGTACCAGGTAACCGGTCCACCTGATACTAAAATCATCGTCAGGCAGTACCGGTGAGGGAGCGTGTGATTCCCAGTAGAAATCAATATTTTTATCAACTCTTATAAAAACAGGTTTACCTTCTAGTTTTGAATTATCGAAATATTCACCGGTAACACCCGCTTCCCCATCCTCTGTCTCCAAAAATTGTGATGGCACAGGATGCAGATTATGAACACCTTCTGCAAGATGTGACCCTTCTGCAAAAAGGATATGAGTATTTTTCAGCTTGCTTTTTAATCCACTAAGGACAGTTACCGGACTCTTAGGTATTCCGTTATAATTTCCAAGCAGAGCTTCTGTATTATTTGCATTAGGTCCAATTACCGCAAGAGTTTTGATATCCTTTGAAAGAGGCAGGGTATTATTTGAATTCTTGAGCAATACAATGCTTTTTCTTGCCGCTTCCAATGCCAATTTCGCACTTTTTGCCGGGGTATTCCCAGCATAAGGGATCCCTGCATAAGGAACCTTTTCATCAGGATCGAACATTCCCAGCTTAAAACGGGCTTTGAATAATCGTTTAACAGAAACATCGATCTGCTCTTCATTAATTATTCCCTGTTCCACGGCTTCTGTCAAATGGGGATATGAATTACCGCAATTCAGATCGGTACCGCTTTTCACTGCCGCGGCAGCTGCATGTGCAGCATCTGCCGAATACCCCTGATGCCTGTAAAAATCTGAAATTGCCCAGCAATCAGACACTACATAGCCTTCAAAATTCCATTCATTCCTCAGGATATCCTGCAATAACAGTGAATTAGCACAACAAGGATCTCCACTGAACTGATTATAGGCACACATAACCGAATAAGCATTACCTTCGACCACAAGTTTACGAAAAGCAGGCAGATAAGTCTCCCTTAAATCACGCTCGCTGATCTCTGCATTGAATTCATGTCTTAATTGTTCAGGCCCCGAATGGACGGCAAAATGCTTGGCCGTGGCAACAACTTTGAGATAATCAGGATTATCCCCCTGCAAACCCCTGACAAACTGCAAACCCATTTGTCCGGTCAGGTACGGATCCTCGCCGTAGGTTTCATGGCCTCTCCCCCATCTCGGATCACGAAATATATTAATATTAGGCGACCAGAAAGTTAGTCCCTGATAGATACCCCGTTTGCCTCTTCTAATGAATTCATGATGCTTAGCCCGCGCTTCATCCGAAATTGTTGTTGCCACCCGGAACATAAGATCTTTATCCCATGATGCCGCTATAGTGATCGACTGCGGAAAAACGGTAGCATAGCCTGCTCGTGCCACACCGTGCAAACACTCATTCCACCAGTTATATGCCGGCACTCCCAACCGCGGGATTGAAGGAGCATCATAAGTCATCTGGCCGATTTTCTCTTCAATGGTCATCTGGGATACCAATATTTCAACCCTTTCATCAACAGGAAGATCCGGGTTCAGATACTCAAAATTGGTTAGCTGTGCCGTAGTTTGGTAATTAAAAAATAAAAAGCTGAAAAACAATATAAATAGCCTCATAATACTAAATTGTTTATTTTCGAAAGAATAATTCACTTTTCAAAAAACTGCAAATGTTTAATTGTTAATTTGCATATAATTTTCTCAATTAGTCCGCTCTTTTCAAATTACCCGAAAGTACTAATGTTTCTCCTTTATTCATACGGAACTCTATTACTTTTGCCCCGTATCTCACTCTGACAGGATTTCCCAGCCTGGAAAGTATCGTAGCCTTAACAAGTTTGCCATTATTCCATTCCATACTGACTTCATGGCCGCCACGTGCCATCAGTCCTGTAACTTTACCATCCGGCAGTTCTTCAGGAAGGGAAGGCAACAGATGGACGTCACCGGAATGAGACTGTAATAACATTTCTGCAATTCCCGCCGTTCCCCCGAAATTCCCGTCTATCTGGAAAGGAGGATGATTATCAAACATATTTGGATGGGTTGATTTGGCCCACAATGCTACCAGATTTTCCCATACATTATCCGGATCAAGCAATCTCGCATAAAAGTTGATCATCCATGCCCTGCTCCATCCGGTATGGCCTCCGCCATGCTTCAGACGTTCCTCAATTACCCTGGTAGCAGCTTTCATATAGTCGGGTTCATCATTCCAGTTATATTGTGGTGAAGGATACAACCCATATAAATGTGACATATGCCTGTGGCCTGGTTCAGCTTCTCCCAACTCTTCACTTGACCACTCCAGAATGCGGCCGTCACTGCCTATATTGACAGGAGTAAGATTGTCCAGCTGACCTCTAAGCTTCCTGGAGAAAGCATGATCTGTATCAAGGACTTGCGATGCATTAATGCAGCTGGTAAAAAGATGCCATACAATCTGGAGATCCATTGCCGGCCCCATACAAACAGATGCTCTCTGGTTGCCGGGCGTCAGGAATACATTCTCCGGTGATATGGAAGGACCGGTAATCCATTTACCTGTTTCAGGATGTTTTACCATTGATTCAGACAAAAATTCTGCAGCTTCCCGCATTACCGGATAACCGTAGTCTCTTAAAAACTCTTTATCACCCGTAAACAAATAATGCTCCCACGCGTGTGTTGATGACCAGGCTGCGCCCATTGGCCACATACCATACTGGGGATTTCCGAACAGGGTCGTGAATTGCCATGCATCAGTAGTGTGGTGAGCTGTAAATCCATTTACTCCATAGACTTTTTTTGCAGTTATCCTTCCATTTTCCCTCAGGCCATCAACAAAATTAAGAAACGGTATATGGCACTCTGACAGATTTGTAACTTCAGAAGGCCAATAGTTCATCTGAATATTAATATTAATATGATAATCAGAATTCCATGGAGGCTGGAGCCCCTGTGCCCAGATACCCTGCAGGTTGGCAGGCAGACATCCCGGCCTCGAGGAGCTGATAAGCAAATACCGGCCGAACTGGAAATATAAGGCTGTGAGCGAGGGATCATATACACCCCTTTTCTGTGCATCTATCCTTTCATCAGTAGCAAATCCCGCTGCTTCTGAAACAGGTAGCTCAAGAGTGACGCGATTGAAATAATTTTGATATTCAGTTATATGATCCTTTAAAATTTGATGATAACTTTTTGAAACAACCTTTTCCATGTAATCCTGACACATATCCGCGGGATTACCTCCCCGGTAATCTGTTGCAGCTACAATTCTTACTTCAAGCTTATCTGCTTCTGAAATATTTATAATGCTGTCCCCGACATCCATCTTGCCACCGTGAGGAATTACCATCGCACGCATTTCATATTTTACACCTGCTCCATTGCTGAGATGCTGTGACATTATGAAAATCCCTTCATTTATATCCACTTTTTCACCCTCTCCCGGTCTGGAAAGTTTGAGTGAACATGAAATCCGGCCGGGTTTGTCAGCTTCGGCCATCATGACCAGCACCTGGTCAGCCGCAGACGAAAATACTGTTCTTTTATAATTTATACGGTCTGAGCGAAAGCAAATATTTACCAATGCACTGTCAAGGCGCAGCTCTCTCCGGTAATTACTGAAATTATCAAGGCCTTTAAAACTTATATTCATATTTCCGAGTGTCTGATATGTATTAGTCCCCGAAGGAAGGCGTTCTCCCATAAGCTCATCCTGGCACATCTGCTGAGCTTCTGAATACTTTCCGGCGAACAGTAGTTTATGAATTTCAGGAATAGCTTTATAACCTTCCTCTCTATCTTTATAAACTCCCCCTCTGGTCCATACACTCTCTTCATTAAGCTGGAGGCGCTCATCGTCAACACCGCCAAAAACCATCGCGCCCAGCCGTCCGTTGCCCACGGGAAGCGCTTCATTCCAATCAGCAGCAGGCCTTTTGAACCATAATAATACTTCTTGTTCCTGGGCAAAAACAACTAAAGCGAAAGAAATAAGAAATAATGAGAAAAAGATCTTTTTCTTTGTGAAGAAGGAATAAAATTCGAGCATATAATTAAATTTTAAAATGAATATATCTGTTAGAATGTATGAAATTAATGTATAACAGGAGTGCTGTCATTTTTTTATCAATATAATAAATTTCCCAAAATTAATATTCTTAATAACTCTAAAATACATATTAATCTTCTTTGGAAAAAATATTACCACTGTTTTTTATATTGGAATCTATTTGTTCACTCTGTTTGAATATAATCTGTCAAACCATTTTTGTTAAAATTATGATACTATTAATGAATTCGCTGCCAATTTTCAGAACTTACGAAAAAAGTCCTGCCACTGCTGCCGCACACTTTCATCATATTATCATACTCCTGATGAAATGCTTTCAGCTCATCTTCCCCCAATTCCTTACCGGACATTGTAACAGGCTGGTAAAAAGTAACATTTGTACCGCTAAGAGCAGCTGCCAGTGAAATATCCCCCCACTCAAGGAAACCCGGCAGATGAATACCCATACTGAAATAATCCACAGATTCTCTTTCATCAAACAGATAGCTTACAGGGGAATTTCTAAGAACGATATCATCAACATTTTCATCCAATGCGCCAAGGAATAATCCTGCCAGTCCGGCTTCAGCGGTTCCGTCCAGAATTATTTTATCCGCATTGTATCCTGAAATAAGAAAATCCTTAATAATAGCGAGCTCACTAACCCATTCGCCCAACACAGTTTTCCCCAGCCATAATTCTGACCTGGCCATGGTATGTAATCCTGCCAGCTGATCATATTCAACGGAAGCGGTCGATTTAACCTCTCCTGTTCCTGACAAATCAGCAACCACTAAACCAAATCCTTCTTCTTGCAGATCAGCTATCAACTCCATACTGACAAAATCTTTACCGCCGGGATT
>CAZIOB010000156.1:0-3469 GCA_964540755.1 uncultured Prolixibacteraceae bacterium
AATTAGGTATTGGCCAACTTTTATATATGACTGTATTACATTAAAACAAAACTCAAACAGAATTCTAAATTATTATCATGAAGAAACAAAACATTAGCATTCATTTACTTATTACATTATTTGTATTATTAGTCTGTAGCATTACCACAAACGGACAGAATCCCAAAGATGAATCCTCCGGCCAAAGTAAGAGTAAATATGATATAGCCGCTTTTGTCTGGCCGTCTTATCATCCGGCAGAGCGTGCAAAAATTTTCTGGCCGGCGGGTATAGGAGAATGGGAAACAGTGATGAAGAACGAGCCTAAATTTGAAGGACATGAACAGCCGCGATACCCTCTCTGGGGCTATGTCAATGAAGCTGATCCGTATGTTATGGAAATGGAGATCGAAGCTGCAGCAGATCATGGAATAAATGTTTTTATTTACGACTGGTACTGGTATGATGGCATGCCGTTTCTCGAGGATGCTCTTAATGAGGGCTACCTGAAAGCCAAAAATAATGACAGGGTAAAGTTTTATCTGATGTGGGCAAATCATGATGTGCCTTTGTTATGGGATAAAAGGAATGCCGGTCTTCCCAATAATTCTTTGATCTGGAAAGGCAGCGTTGACAGGGAAGAGTTTGAAGTCATTTGCCATCGCATTATTGAAAAATATTTTTCGCTTCCTTCCTATTACAAAATAAATGAGAAACCTTGTTTTATGATATATGACCTGAACACTCTTATCCGGGGACTTGGAGGACTTCAGCAGACAAAAGATGCATTGGACTGGTTCAGGGCTGAAACTGTCAGGGCAGGGTATAAAGGACTGAACCTTCAGCTGACACTGAGAAGAAGTGGATCCGGTATAACAGGTATTTCAGGCGATAACATTGGTACCCAAAAAGATGTTATTAATGAACTGGCATTTGACGGGCTCACTCATTACCAGTTTGTTCATTTTACAAATATCGACAGGGATTATCAGGAGATAATGGGTGATGTTGTAAAGGCATGGGAAGAAATCGACAAGGAATACCCGATTCCCTATTATTCACATATCTCCGTGGGATGGGATAATAATCCCCGCTTTAAGATGTTTCGTAAGGGAATTGTAAAAAACAATACTCCTGAAAATTTTGAAAAAGCTCTTATAATGGCACGGGACTATGCAGACACACATCCCGGCCAGGTTCCTTTGATAACCATAAACAGCTGGAATGAATGGACTGAGACCAGTTATCTTCAACCTTGTACTATGTATGGATATGGGTATTTAAAGGCTGTGAAAAGAGTATTCGGAGAAAATCCATAAAGGATTCAGTCAATTCTCAGATACTTGTTGATAAATTACTTATTTTTAATCTGTCGTATTATGGTTGTGGTAAAAATTTTGGTGTTCATTAATAATAAAATTTACATAGGATGAAAAAATTAATTGCTTTATTATTTATACTTATACCTTTATTATTGTATTCGCAAAGAATTTGCATACTGGTTGAAGCCGAAAGCTTTGAAAGCAGAGGAGGCTGGGTAATCGACCAGCAGAGTATGGATCAGATGGGGTCTCCGTATCTTCTGGCACACGGACTAGGAGTTCCTGTCAGGGATGCTGTTACCCAAATAGTAATCCCTGAATCAGGGCAATACAAGGTATGGGTGCGCACGCGCGACTGGTGTGCTCCATGGGATGTTCATGAGAGTCCCGGAAAATTTCAATTGCTCTTTAACGATAATCCTTTGAATACTGAATTTGGTACTAAGGGGAAAGAATGGTTCTGGAATGATGGTGGAACGATTTCTTTGAATCAGGGAAATGTAAAAATCGCTTTGCACGACCTGACCGGTTTTGAGGGACGGTGTGATGCTATTCTCTTAACAAAGGATCCCGGATTTATTCCACCTAATGATAAAGATGCTTTATATCAGTTCAGAAAAAAAAATCTGAATATTACAGAACCCGAAAATGCAGGTACCTTTGATCTGGTTGTGGTAGGCGGAGGTGTCGCCGGAGTAACTACTGCCATTAGTGCGGCAAGACTTGGTTGTAAAGTCGCATTAATTCAAAACCGGCCTGTTCTCGGAGGGAATAACAGTTCGGAAGTCCGCGTCGGACTTTCAGGTAATATTTTCCAGGAGCCTTATTCAAACCTTGGGAAGCTGGTTGATGAAATTGGCTCGGTAGGGCACCACACTCTCCGGGAAGCAAAGCAAGATCCGGAATCCGAAAGAAGTAAAAAGATTTTAAAGATTATAGAACAGAATCCGGAAAAGAAAATTCACAATGCCGGCCCTGCAACAAATTACGGGGATGAAAAAAAATTGGATAAAGTCTTACAGGAAAAAAATATTACATTATTCCTGAATACTCATGTATTTAAGGCAGAAAAATCTGGTAACAGAATCTCTTCTGTAACAGGCAAGAGTATAATCACAGGAAAAGAATCTGAATTCAAAGGAACACTGTTTGCTGATTGTACCGGTGATGGTAATTTAGGTTTTCTGGCCGGAGCTGATTTCAGGGCGGGAAGAGAAAGCAGAGATGAAACAGGAGAAAGCAGAGCTCCTGAAGAAGCGGATAATTTGATCATGGGAACTTCAGTACAGTGGTATGCTGAAGAATGTGCCTCGTCTGCTGACTTCCCGGAATGCCCATGGGCGGTTCAGTTCACTGAAAAAACCTGTCAGCATCTTACAAAGGGCGACTGGGACTGGGAAACAGGTTTTTATCGTGATCAGGTAAAGGATATCGAATATATCAGGGACTACGGATTAAGAGCTATTTACGGGAACTGGTCATTTCTGAAAAATAAAAGTAAAGAGAAAGAAAAATATCAAAATTATAAGTTGGCTTGGGCAGCATATATCGGGGGTAAAAGGGAATCGAGAAGACTCCTGGGGGATATTATCCTCAAAGAACAGGATATACTTAATAAAATATCTTATCCGGATGCCAGTTTTACCGTAACATGGGGTATTGATTTACACCATCCGGTCTCTCCCGAAGGTTTTAAGGAAGAACCTTTTCTTTCAAAGGCGCTAACTACTAAAATTGAGCCCTATGCAGTTCCATACAGGTGCTTATATTCACGTAATATTGAAAATCTTTTTATGGCCGGACGAAATATCAGTGTTACACATGTTGCGCTTGGGACTGTCAGGGTAATGCGCACAACCGGAATGATGGGCGAAGTGGTTGGTATGGCAGCTTCCGTTGCTCTTAAACATGATGTAACACCCCGAGGTGTATTCCAGGATCATTTGAACGAACTAAAATCACTTATGGAAAAAGGAGTTGGCAGGAACTGGTATTGATTATTTGTGAAAAAGGATAACAACGGAGCATTTAACGATGCAGTCAGAAGTTTGTTGCTTTGCTTTATGCTGCCAAAATGCAACAGTACCATTCATTTAATGTGCAAATTCCACTCAGGGAGTAAAATATTTTTTTATCTTGTTTGCATATTTAATATGATTAAAATTATT
>CAZIOB010000157.1:0-4664 GCA_964540755.1 uncultured Prolixibacteraceae bacterium
AGTCCCAGAAAAAGATAAGAAAACCTGAATATGGAACCTTTTGGCTTTCCCGTCTCTTCCAGAGTACCCGAAGAACTTGCCGGATCCTCCAGTTCAGGAAGGGGTGACAAATACGAGATTCCTGCACAAACAATCAGTATGGCGCTTATTATATAAAACGGACGAATAACATCGTCAATATTAATATTTTGCAGGTTCATAAATATGCTCAGTACAACCGGTGCAAGCGCCACAGCGACCTTATTGAATATCCCCATGAGACTTATCCTCCTGGCTGCACTCTCATTAGGGCCCAGTATGACAACATAAGGATTAACAGCTGCCTGGAGAAGTGTTTGTCCCATACCACCAATAAAAAGAGCCAGAAGAAACAAAACAAAGCTTGTCATTTTGGCAGAAGGCACGAAAAGGATCATTCCTATTGCCATAATAATAAATGACAGACTGATCCCTTTCTTATAACCTGTACTTTGAAGAATATAACCCGAAGGAATGCCAAAAACCACAAAAGCTGAAAAGGTAGCTGCCATCACAAGATAAGATGCCGCTGTTGAAAGCTTAAGACCCTCCCTTAAAAAAGGAATAAGATATGTATTTATCCCCAGTGCAAATCCAAGGATAAAAAATAATAACCCCACTATTATAAGGGGCAACCAATATCCGCTCTTAGTTTTTTGCTGATTCATGGCCAATAAATTTTAATATATTCTGTTTTTTTTGACTAATCCCCTTTTCTCAAGCTCTTCATGTATAAATATACAATTATCCAGGTTATAATCAGGCTCAAGGTGATATTCAATTTTCAGGTTACCCCCATCATTGAGGTTCAAAACATCTTCCACACCGGGCAGCTGGGAAGCGCTTGAAATGTCCTTCAGGGGAAATCCTTTTACATCGGAATCTTTATCAGGAGAATATACAAACTCGGCGCCCAGCGCAGCAGCAATTATCATATTAGGCTGTATAGCGCCAACCAGCATCATGTTTGGAACAACATATTCAGCCTGAACCAGGTTATCCTCCATATTATAAAGAGGATATTCAGGAAATTTTGCTTTTATAAATTCATGGCACGCCTCATCCTGTTTCATGCGGTAATACGGGTCAAGGTAATATTTCCGGTTAAATTCGAATCCCCCGTGCTTATTGAGCCATCCCTTGGAGACACTGGCCTGCACTTTAATCATATTATTCAGTTATTTTGAGTTTGATAATTTTCAATCATTAAGCTATTTTAAATTTGATGCAGCAAAAATTTCTTATACTGTAAAGAGAACTTTTTAATCAGGGTTTCCCTGCAGATGAATCATGTATTATCACAGTTAAAAAATATATCCCTACATAAACTTCATAATTATATTATACATTATCAACAGGAAAAAGATATCTGATCAAAAATCTAAGGAATATCAAACTATACTGCAAAATAAGGTTTACGGTTTTTCCATGCCCCTTTTGTAAAATCAGGAAATTCAACAGGCTTACCTTTACCAATAGAAATTCCAGATAATTCGACAATAGCGCTCATGACAACCGAATCATAAACATCCAGAGGAGTCGGTCCTTTTGAGCGCACAGCATTTATGAACTCCCTTAACTCAATAAAATCAGTTCCGCCGTGACCGTCAGTCCCGGTGTCTTCCTTCCACCATCTGTGAAGATACTTTTCCTCGTATGGAGCCCAGGGTTCCCACTGATGGTATTCCGGGGACTTCCCTTCAAGATAAATGCCGGCTTTCTCTTCATCGTAAACACCAAGTGTTCCTTGTACCAGCCAACGGTTGGAATAAGGCCTTGGCAGCTGCATATCATAATTCACGACAAATGTTTTACCCTTCTTTGTCTTAAGAAGTGATGTAACAATATCACCCTGCTTATATTCCAGATTAGCATTAGGATGATCCTCTCCGAATTTCCTTTTGAAATAAGCGTTAATTCCTTTAGATGCTGTTGCTGTTGAATATATCTCTGTAATAACATCACCACAGTTTATGTCCAGCCAGCTTAAAACAGGACCCACCGAGTGGGTGGGATACTGGTCACGGTTATAATTCAGAAGATACTTTGCAGGCCACCTCTTCTCGCCGGTCTCACGGTCAAAGAACCAGTGGTCTATACAGTCATGCGAATGAGCACAATGAGAATGTACGATCTCTCCGAACAGTCCTGCCCTGATCATATTCAGAACCGCCAGATTATCACGGCGAAAACTCCAGTTTTCCAGCATCATACACGGTATGCCTGTCCTCTCCGATGTCTCAACCAGCTGCCAGCAATGATCCACTGTAAGGGCAGCAGGTACTTCTATACCCGGATACACACCTCTTTCCATAGCATAAAGTCCCTGAGGAGCATGCCACTCCCAGTAAGAGGCAATAATAACCGCATCAAGCTTTTCCTTATCCAGCATAATTTTCCAGGACATTTCATCCCCGTAATATACTTTTGGCTTCTGGTTTCTTTTTTCCATGCATATTGATGCAGCATTTTCAGCCTTTTCCTTATAAAGGTCACAAACAGCCGCTATTTCAACATCATCGATATTTAAGAGGTTGCTCATCAGGCCGGTTCCACGTCCGCCGGTGCCAATGATGCCGACTTTCACAGAATTATTTGCATTAAAAATATTGCCACCGGCAGTCAGAGGACTTGTCAGTCCCAGGGCCAGCGAAGCCGACACACTATTCTTAACAAAATTTCTTCTTGAGATATTTTGATTCATACTCTGATAAATTAAAAATTTGAGAACTCATGGAACCCTGCCTCTCTGTATAAGGCAGATTCATCACACTCACATAAAAATTTTAATCATTCTTACTGGCAAACAATTTAAAATTTAAAATCTTCATGCTTTTTTCAAGATCAGATTTTAAAATCCAATGAGCAAAAAATCTATAAAGCTTACCCATAATTCCGGGACACTTCAACAAATCTTTTTATGTTTTCAGAAGGTGTTTCAGCAGGAATTGCACAACCCGCATTTACTATCAACCCCGGATAATCCCTGAAAATATCAAGCATTTCTTTTGTCTCTTTTTCAACCATATCGGGAGTGCCCAACGCTATTACCCCTGAAGGATCAACATTGCCGCTGAATATTAAATTATTCTTCTTACATACGTTATAAACCAATTTTATGTCAGTCTTGTAATCCAGCTCCAGGGAATCTGTCCCCGTAGCAGCCATTATGTCAAGAATTAAATTGGTATTTCCGCAGATATGCAACATATAAGGTTTACCGTATTTCTTGGCCTCCTCTACCACTTTCTTTTCATACGGTAAAGCAAATACCTCATACATTTCGGGAGGGATCATGTCAGGCCCGGCAGGACTGTCACCGTTGGAGACCATGTCAACTCCCGTACCGGCCATCAGGCGAATAAACTGGCATGTTACACCAGTACAATAATCAAGAAGATCAAATACAAGTTCATCGGCATTTATAATATCAGTGAACCACTCCGTCATTGACCGCATCATACTGGCAAGTGAAAAAGGCGCCTGATCACAATTCCCCCTGATGAATTTCTCATCTCCGAAGTACTGCTTTATTATCCTGCAGGATTCCAGCCATATCTGAATCCTTTCATCCTTTGATATATCCACAGTCTCCAGGTCCTTTACTTCCTCCAGGGTTTTGAGTGCAGGATCATGACACCTGGCAGGAAAATCAACGGGAAAATCAACAGGAACACCAACCGCTCCTGCCAGAGTAACTGTATCAACATCAATAAGGACACCGTCCAGATCGTATTTTTCAGCTGCATGAATATGAGCTTTGGCTATTACTTCAGGATCTTCACGGTACTGTTTCATTGTAACTCCGTATTCCCTTGCAGCCAATAAAAAATTATGGAGCATGACAGGCCTTTTGTCAGGCCATTCGCCCTGTAAAACAGTTATAATTCTTTGATAACCATTCATATGATTAAAATTAATTATTTTCAAAGGTATCATATCGAACTCGCATGTATTTTAATAATCACCCTGGGTGTGAGTATTTTACATGCTCGTTTCATAGTATAAAATTCAGATTTGATAAATTATTGTCAAAAGCCAGAGAACAATATAATATTATATTCTGAAATGATAATACAGATATCTCTATAAATTTTCAGAATCGCCTTTTTCAAGCCAGATATTTTCGATCTCCTCCAGGCTTTTTCCCTTGGTTTCGGGAACAAAATAATAAAAGAATATTGTAGCAATAAGACAGATCCCCGCAAATGAGGAGGAGAAAATTCAGATATATACATAGGGGCAAGCACAGAAGCCATCCCAGATTCTGAGTGGAATCTCAGGATCAGTCCGGTAAAATGAAAGATTTGTTCCAGCTCCCTTCACTACGCCGGTTACTAGTAAAGGCGCGGGACAGAGAATCAAAGTCTCACTGATTAAATCATAAATCAATTAATTTGTTAGTAATTCAATAAGTTACTGCTACAGCTGCAGTTGCCTCTATATTTCCTCTGGAGTATCCCTTGCAACAACATAACCGGTGCTTAAATAGAGAGTTCTTCTGCCAATTCTTCCAGGGTTTTTCCTTTTGTTTCAGGGAAATATCTCCATACAACCACTGCCTGCAGGACCATCATTACCGAAAAAAATGCAAACGAGACAGAACTGCCCTGTGGACTACCGCTGAATGACGGAAACAAAAACGT
>CAZIOB010000158.1:0-21604 GCA_964540755.1 uncultured Prolixibacteraceae bacterium
TTTTCTCATACGTCGAAGCTGATCAAGATTTTCCCATACACTGAGCGAATCGGCAAAAAGCTGCCTGTTCTCCTCAGAGGCCACTTTCCATTTTTCTACTTCTTCTCTATCTTTCTGTTCTAAAGTACCTTCAAAATAGAAAAATAATAAATCTTCTATATCATTGTAATTCCTCATCAGCTATAATAAATGCACTTTCATATCGCAGTTTGATTAAAAGACGACTGAAGAATTATAAACACATATAAAATTTTCAAAATAATGAATCTCCTTGCAGCGATCTGATGAGATATCTCATTGGAATCTTTATATTTAGATACGAATCAAGATCACGAAATTAAAACCTGTGAGATTCCCGAGCCCCTTCTGGTTCCCTTCGCTTACAACAGGAATGACATGGCCAGTCGATAGTATGAAAAATTGGTAATCAGATATTCATTTAATTTCAAGAACTCTTTTATTACTTAGGACCGGTATTCACTATTATCAAATTTTCCCACATTTGTTTATCATTATGCATAATGTACCTGACTTACTCCAATAAACCTGACAAATAATATGGAATTGGCTACTATTAAATTATTTCAGTAAAAGCATTAACAAAATACCAGGCAGATAAGGTTTCAATTCGACACGTAAAATTTTAAGAGCATTACTGATCTGCAGTTCCACAGTACGCTTTGATATTCCAAGTTTTTCAGCAATCTCCTGATTTTTGAGATCTTTGAAACGGCTTAACCGGAAAATTTCCCGGCAACGTGGAGTCAGTTTTTCAAGGCCTTTTTCTATAATTTCCTGAAGTTCTGACTCTGCAAACCAGAATGATGATAGATTATCAATAGATTCTTTATCTGATTTGTCAAGCGAATTCAATCTCCTGATCTTAACTTTTTCATGTTTGATGAAATCCAGCGCCCGGTTTTTTACCGAAGTAAAAAGGTAATTTTTAAGTGATGAATTTATATTTATCTGATGGTGTTTGATCCACAGGTTTAAAAACAGATACTGGACTATATCCTCGGCTGTTTGCTGACTACCGGTTATTCGTTCACAGTAGGCGCACAAACCGGAATAATAGTAATGAAAAACAAAATCAAATACTATCTTATTTTGAGTTACTATTCCCTTTATAAGGAACTTGTCTTCCATATGGATAATTTAAGGTCTAATTTATTAAATAGTTTAAAGCCCTTACGGAAAGTTCAACACAATAATAGCATTAATTTTAAAAACATTCATCATTGCTCACTGGTAATGTTTTTAATTGTAACTATCCTGGCCAATTCACGCAAGAACTTAATATGTCATCCCATAAACTCAAATTCCGGCAGAAAAAATAATACCTAAATATCTAAAGTGAGATCGTCATGAAGTTCTACAGTGTGCGTTAATATTGGGAAGCATAATAAAAAGTTTTGAAAGCGTAGCCATCGCTACGGTGAGAAACTTTGCAATGAGCATTTCCAATAGTGGCGTGCAATGTATAGCTGTAATAGATTTTCATTTTAGATTTTTAGGTAAAAATAATAAATCAAATGAACACCTAAAAAAAAATTTGAAGACTTATTTAATACCAAAGCTGTTAAATCAATTTTATAAATAATCTCATATATTCGTTTCTGTTGATTTAGTTTTTTTTATGTCAAGTCTAAAGATTGGCAGATGTATCCCAATAATTTTTCCCGGCACGGCGATAATCATTAAACTGACTTGTATAATAGTATATAACACCTTATAAAATCATATTCAATTTTAATTTGTGAAAAAATAAGGGTTAGAGAAATGCAATTAACAATAATCCCGGAATCATCCAATCTTTTAATTTGCTAATCCTTCTTTACTTTCTCCACAATTTCTCCATCTCCTCAAGTGGCCGGCCTTTTGTTTCGGGGACGAACCGCCAGACAAACAGAGCGGCAAGTATTCCTATTATTCCATATATCCAGTAAGCGAAGCCATGATTGAACAGCCTGGTGAGCAAAACATTGTCATTCATCATTGGGAAAGTCCATGAAACAGCAAGATTGGCGATCCACATTGCTGCAACGGCAATGGACATAGCTCCGCGGATGGCATTGGGAAAGATCTCAGAAAGCAGTACCCAGGTCACGGGCCCCCATGACATGGCAAAAGCTGCTGTATATGCTCCCATGGCAATCAATGCTGCCAGTCCCTGACTGTCAAAGAAAAAGAATAATCCGAGAGCTGTCATGCTGATTGACATGCCGAGGGCCCCTATAATCATCAGAGGTTTACGTCCCCATTTATCCACCATATAAATTGCAACTATTGTAAATACCATATTAACTACCCCAACAACAATAGTCTGTAAAAGTGACACTTCAGTGGTCGCCCCCATATTCCTGAATATCTCTGACGCATAATACATCACAACATTAATCCCCACAAATTGCTGAAAAACTGACAAAAGGATACCGATAATGATCACAGCACCGCCAAATGACAGCCACGGAAGCCTTTTCTCCTTCAATGATTCCTTGATTTGTAAAAGGGTTTTTTCAGCGCGCTCCATTCCCAGTATCTTCGTTAATGTATTAGCCGCCAGA
Organism: uncultured Prolixibacteraceae bacterium; assembly: GCA_964540755.1. Lineage (GTDB taxonomy): Bacteria > Bacteroidota > Bacteroidia > Bacteroidales > Prolixibacteraceae > JAAYJR01. The sequence goes on from CAZIOB010000158.1 coordinate 2,568, forward strand.
TCATCTCTCTCTTTAAGGACATGAAATCTCGGCGTTTCCGGGACAAAGAACAGCAATATGAAAAACAATGAAGCGGGAACAACTTCAGAAGCAAACATCCATCGCCATCCGATTGTATCAATCCATTCCGGAGAATTCCCCCGGGCAATGAAATAGTTTACGAAATAGACAACTACCATACCGAAAATAATTGCAAACTGGTTCCACGATACAAGTCCGCCCCGCTTCTCTGCAGGTGCAATTTCTGCAATATACATGGGAGAGATCATGGAAGCTAACCCTACACCTATCCCGCCTATTATTCGATATATTATGAAAGACGAAATTACCGCAGCTCCGGTGAAATTCAGCTTTTCGGGCAGAGCCGATCCGACAGCCGACACTATAAATAACAGTGCGGCAATCATGAGACTGTTACGGCGACCGATATTCTGACTGAAATAGCCTGCGACCGATGCTCCTATTATACATCCCAGCAGGGCGCTTGATATTGTAAAGCCATTTATGGAGTTGGCGACATTCTGAGATAACTCACTTTCATTTGCGAAGAACCTGAAGAAAATAAAAAGTATTCCCCCAATCCACAGAATAACGCTGTAAACAATTGCCCGTCTTAAACTGAAAAGCTTAAATAAGAAAGAGGAAATCAATATTCCTATAATGACAAAACATACAGCTGCCAGTAATTTATATTGCAGGATAACCTCTGCGGCCAGGTCAGCATTATTAAAAAGAGGCTCAACAAAAAAATTTCCCAAAGCCTCAATTGCACCGTTAATTACAGCAGTGTCATATCCGAAAAGCAATCCCCCCAGAGTGGCAATAATAGTTAAGAGGAAGGTATAAGATGATGTAGTCTTAGAATTCATAGAATTATATTATAATTAGATTTTAAAGTTAATTTTCAAATCCATTCTGAAAAATAAATGTTCGTAAATATAGCACCTAAAAATCTAAAATAAAACGAGCATGATTGTAAAATCACCCGGAAGTCCCTAAATTAAGCATGTAATAGTACAATTAGTCGCGCAGTAGCGAACGATCTGAATAATTCCATGGGAAAGCTATGTCTGTAACAGATTCTAATCGACAGGGATACCGGTTAAAAAGTTATCAATACCCTGAGAGGCTATTTTTGCATCTGCAATAGCGGTCACTGCATCAAGATTAATATTTACTATGTCGCCTCCGGCAAAAACTTTCCGAATGGAGGTCATACCATTTTCATCGACTTTAACTTTTCTCCTTTCAGTGAATTCCAAAACTTTAAACAGATCATCGGGAATATATGAAAAGTCGGCTCCCTGGCCGATAGCTTCAATGATCATATCCCCTTCAAGAAACATCTCTTTTTCATCATAGAATGAAGGTGCAAACCTACCGTTTTCGTCAAACACTGACTTAACCTTCTTACATAAAAGGCCTTTTATATTACCATCATCATCCAGAACAACTTCCTTAGGCCCCCAGGCGGGATTAAACTCAATATTTTCTTCCCTGGCTTCCTTTATTTCTTCTTCCGTTGCAGGCATTTCATGCCAGTCTTCAAGTGATACGGTTTTAAGCGAAATATCTTCTCCCGGATATTGCATATATTGCATTCGTAAAGCCTCGCGTGCCGCATCAAGCGCTACATTGCCACCTCCGATAACAATGATTTTCTTTCCCACATGCCATTGTTTCCCAATTTTATTATCTCTCAAAAATTCAAAAGCCAATGCGCATTTTTCAGAATTTTTTACCCTTGTTGAACGGCCCTTAGTGTTTCCTGTCGCAAGAAAAAGAGCATCATATTCATTAAGTAAATCTTCAAATTTCACATCCCTGCCCACCCGGGTATTAAATCTGAATTCCACTCCCAGGGCCTTAATATAGTTAACATCTTTATCAATGCTTTCAAGCGGCAGTCTGTAGGCCGGCGGACCGGTCCTCATGGTTCCGCCGCCTCCCGGCAGTTCATCATATACAACAACTTCATGGCCTTTTAGTCTGAGAAAGTAAGCAACAGACAGGCCGCCGGGACCTGCCCCCACAACGGCAATTCTCTTACCGTCCGGCTCAGCAGGCTTGAGTTCCAGCGCTGTGATAAAATCTTTAACCGTGTCGGCAACATATCTTTTAAGCCATCGTATTGACAGCGCCTCACCCCTGATGCTCAACGAACATGCGTCTTCACAATAGGCCGTACAAACTCTTCCGCAAATAGAAGGGATTGGATTATCCTCATAAATTTTTTTCAGAGATTCGCCGGGCTTGTCTTCATAAATAGCCTTTATATAATCAGATATTTTCAGATGCGCAGGGCAGGCCTCTTCGCAAAGCTTGCATTCCAGGCACCTGGAAGCTTCTTTTATCGCTTCTTCCCTGCTATAACCCAAAACATGCTCAATAAATGACAATTTCCGTGTATCAGGAGCGATAACAGGCATGGGGACTCTCTCAGGCTCAAATAAGGCATATTTAAGATCGGATGTAAATCCGTCATAATCCTTTTTACGATGGGTTAAACTTGCTTTCAGGACTGAATATTCTTCCGAAGGAAGGAATTTTTCAGGCTCGCTGTTTTGATCTCCGGGAATAAATACAAAAGTCTTGGGGTCGAAATGAATATGGAGGTAGTCCCTTGTGAGCTTCAAAGAACCCGGCGGACAAATATCTACACATAAACCACAGAAACAACATCTGCCGTAATCGATCTGTGGCCGTTCATTTTTGTATCCGGGCCTGGATTCCAGTCCCGGCAGCTCAATCATCTGAATAGCCTCATTAGGACAAATATCCGCACAGTTTCCGCATCCCGTGCATTTATCCAGGTCATTAACATGAAACCCCCTGTATCGCAAAGCAGGCTCTTTCTGCTCAAAAGGATACCTGATGGTTTTTGGTTTGGAAAAAATAAATTTAACTGCCTTAAAAGGTGATAAATAACTACTACTCATCATTATTTCCCTCCATTATTTTATCTGTCAATCTCCGGAGCCGTAATATATAAACTGATCATGATATTACCCACATCAGCAATACTTTCATTTTCAAGCACTTTTTCAAGTATTGTCAATCCATGATTATAGGAAGGCGTCCTGAAATGAGCCCGGCATGGTTTATCTCCGCCGTCACTGACCAGGTAAAGCCCCAACTCACCTCTCGATGATTCACACCTGACATATACCTCATTATCCGGTATTTTCCATTTGAAAGGATTAGGAATTTTATTATATACTTCTCCTTCCGGCATTTTATCAAGAAGTTTAAAAATCATATGAACGCTTTCTATCATTTCATCCCTTACCACCCATATGCGCGACCAGGCATCTCCATCAGTTCTTACGGGAATTTCCCAGTCCACCTGCTCATAAGCTGCATAAGGTTCAATTTTACGTATATCTTGTTTAATCCCGGTAGCCCTCAGTACCTGCCCTACAGCACCCATTCTTTTCGCCTCTTCAGATGTAACCCTGCCTATATTTTTAGCACGTTTATAAAACAGCCTGTTATTAAAAAATGTATTATCATAGTCAGGCACACAACTGCCAATAGTATGTAAAGTCTTTACAATTCTATCTTTAAATCCCTCCGGGAAATCACGCCGTACACCACCCGGCCATATATATATATGATACACCCTTCCTCCCGTAAGTTCCTCGAAAAGATCCATTATAAGATCGCGATGATACATTGCCCAGTTAGCCACCGTATCAAATCCGAGCATATTTGCATAAGCCCACAAACCAAACAGATGGGATCCGATCCTGGCGAGCTCAAGATATATGCTTCTTATAAAATGGGCTCTTTCAGGAACCTCAATGCCTGCCAGTTTTTCAACACCCATTGCATACATCAGCTCCATATGATCAGGCTCTACGACATTTATACGGCATACAAGAGGAAAATTCTTTATCCATGTCCTCTGTTCCATCAGTTTTTCAAATCCCCTGTGAAGAAACCCCGGATTTGCCGTGGCTTTAACAATACGGTCTCCTTCAACTTTCAGTGTAATACTGAAATTTCCTACCATCCCGAGATGTTGCGGACCAAAATATAGCTCAAGTTCTCTCATCTTTTTTTCGGTTTGTCTTCTATGAACGGAACCTTTTCAAAAATATCCTTTACATATTTCCTGGTATCAAAATCTTTTCTGAAAGGAGGAATGTCATATTCCCTTTCCAGAAAAAGTTGTGTTAAACGCGGGTGACCCATAAAATTTATCCCGAATAGCTCATGCAATTCCCGTTCATAGGGTTCAGCATTCTCAAAAATATCTATTATAGTTCTGATTTCAGGATTATCCCTTGCCAGGCTTGTTTTGACAAGTATGTTCATTCCTGCTTTTTCGTTGTCTGTATCATAAGAAGAAATAATATATACAATATCAAAGGCATTATCCTTTATCCGGTCAACGCAGGATATAAGTGCAAGATGATCATATCCAAAACTTTTTAGGTATTTAAGAACATCATTAACTGCATCCTTGCCACAACTGAAAATAAATCTCCTTTCATCTGAAACTGTTATCTTAATATTATCAAACGAAGAAGTCAGCTCTTCTCTTAATAATTTAATCGTTGAATTCATAATCAATTAATTTTAATGCACGGCAGAAGGGATTGCTTCAGAAAGCATGGTATCACTATTGTAAAGAGGCGGCCATTCCAGCTCTCCCAGGATTTGCTCCTGGTTTTTCCGGTAATAATGATAATCCTCCCTGTATTTCTTATAACCATTTGCCATATCTTTGTCAATAAGCGTCCATAAATGAGTAATTGCAACAAACACAGCTTCAGGCCTGGGCATGCAACCCGCGATCCAACCGTCAACCGGTATATACTTATCAAGATGTTTTATAGTATTATATGAATCCCAGTACATTCCCCCGTTTATGGGACAAGATCCGAATCCTACCGTATATTTGGGCTCAGGCATCTGTTCATAAGAGCGTATAATATATCTTAATGTCTTAAGCGACACATAGCCTGTAATTAAAAACAGGTTTGCCTGCCGGGGAGTGGCAACAGGAATTACGCCAAACCTTTCGGCATCCCACCGGGTGGTTATGGAAGGAGGAATTTCCATAATTCCGCAACCGGTACAGAAATACAATGCATGAAGTGAATATTTCTGTCCCATTTTACCCGGTGAACTGAGCCACTTTCCAATTTTATTCCTGTCCATATTAAATTAATTTAAAATTGAATTTACTTCGAAAAATATATTGTGTCACTAAAAACTTATGTAAATCTAACAATTTGACATTCATGCTTTTATAGTATTTTGTTATTTAATCATACCATAATTTTTAATTGTTTATACACTTAACGGAAACGGTTCATAACTCAAGTTACAATCAAAACAATTATCAATCCCGCAAAAGCCAGTAACGTTGGCCATTTCCACAGATACCCGATTGCCTGATCTATTCTGTAACGAGGAAAAACGGCATTAACGAACAGCAGGATAATAAACACTGCAAACATTTTTAAAAAGAAATAAACGGGATTCCCGGCTCCTCCTAAAAATAAATTTGTAAAAAGTGATATGCTGATAAAAATATTCAATGAATGTTCTATAATTATAAATGCCAAATATTTACCAGAGTATTCAACCAAAGGGCCGGATGATATCTCCTGCGATGCCTGCACAACTTCAAAGGGCCGCAATCCAAGTATTGCCGGAAGTATCAGTATATATGCAATTCCCGGCATAACCAAAGGAAGCCGCAGTAAGGACCATCCTGCTGCCATTTGTTTATCTGTTATCTCAACGATCGATATGGTATTATAGTAAGTCATTGCTGAAAGGAGTATCAATAATAACGGTACCTCATAGGCAACCGCCAGGAGGAATTTCCTTGAAATGCCGATGCTTGCATAGGGATTCGCAGCTTCTCCTCCACTAAAGGCCAATCCCAGGGGAGCAATAAGCATTAGATAAAGAATAACAAGTAATCCTCCTGAATCGCTCAAAGGACAGATCCTGCCCATCGGAAGAAATAAAAGGACGACAACTGAACCGGCCAGAGAAAAAATTATCCCAAAAGTAAACAGGGCGCCATGACTGAAACTTGTCTGGCCAAAAAGTTTTATAATATCAATAACCGGCTGGGTAACAGGAGGCCCCACACGCCAGTGTATTCGTGCCGTCACTTTTCTGGATATTCCCAGAAAAAACAACCCGATTATTAAGGCCAATAGTACTATCAAAATACTTTTAAGCAGAATTATTACCATAATGTCCGGTTTATTTGTGCGAAAATTAATAATGCCAAAAACAAAATGATATACATTACATAATACCCAACATCCCCGGCGTATATGCGCCGTATCCCATCAGCTGCATTTTTAATGCTCCTGGAAAACCATATGTAAATATCATCTATAAAATCCTTTATATAAGGTGAGAGCATCCTGTTTAACGGATCATAAAAACTCACCGTATAGTGGTATTCATTTTTTGGCACTACGGTACCGGCGGCATAGGTATCGTCCTGACTAACTGCTTTTGATCTTTTGCTGCCCGTGAATATCAGCCAGATAATAATACTTATAACCACAACTGCAGTAAACAGGTTAAGCAGATTTATGGTACCTGAGTCTGAAGCTATCCCCCAGATATTCACGTTCATGGGAGCAAGCCCAAACCCTGTTTCAATAGAATTTATGACCTTAAGGGGAATTCCCGGAAGAATCCCAAACAGAATTACTGCAAATGAAAGGATAACCACCGGCAATTGCATGGAGAACGGAGCTTTTTTCATCTTCTCATATTTCTCGGGCAGTGGTCCCAGAAAGATATTATGTATTAACTTATAACTGTATAAAATCGTTCCCCATGTACCCAATAAAGCTGCAAATGCTAAAAATGGGGAATTATTAATTATCAATGTTTTATAAATCAACCATTTTGAAACGAATCCGTTTGTCAGGGGCACCCCTATTAGTCCGCATACACCGATCAGTCCCCCGATAAAAGTCAGCGGCATTTTTTTGATCAATCCTCCCAGTGAATTCAGGTCACGAACACCGTTTGTATTATATTCAACAGCCCCGACAACCATAAAAAGCAAAGATTTAAAAAATGCATGATTAAAAAAGTGAAACATGCCACTTGCCAGGCTTTCGCTTGTACCATAGGAAATCCCTAAAATAATATAACCTGCCTGGGCAACGGTTGACCACGCGAGGAGCCTCTTGGCATCATCCTGCATGAGGGCAATAAAAGTAGGGATAATAATAGTGATCGCACCAATAATTGCAATAATATAATTTGCACTGAGAAGGCCTTTCCCCAGGTTCAGAAAAATATTAATTTGCAGGATCACATAGATCACCAGGATAAAACCGTATGTACCTATTTTTATCAGTACCCCGGAAAGAACAGCGCTAAAAGGGGAAGGCGCTTCAGAATGAGCGGGAGGAAGCCAGATATGAAGAGGCCAGATTGCATTCTTTATTCCAAATGCAACTAAAAACAAAATCATTATAAATAATATATAACCTGAGGAAGCCTGGCCGATCAAACCGGATAATTCACTTATCAACAGTGTCCCGTAATTAGAATAGAGAGACAGGATCCCGAGCAGCATAGCAAGTGAACCTGTTACAGACATTATTATGTACTTCATTCCGGCAGCAGTTGCTGGTCCGCGGTTATAACTGATAAGAAGGAATGTGCTCCATGACATGATTTCCCAGAAAATATAAAAAGAAACCAGGTCACCTGATAAAACAATCCCGGTCATGCTGGCTATGACAAGCAGCATCATCAAATAAAAAAAGTCCGTATTCCCCTTGCCTCTTATATATTTCAAGGAGAAAATGAGGGACAATGAGCCTATTAAAGAGATGGTAACAGCAAAAAACCAGGAAAATTTATCAATTCTTAAAATAAGCGGGAAATCTAAAAATCCGGTATAAAAAGTATTTTGCAGGTTAATATCATAAAGTGACGCAATTGCACCAACCAGGGCAACAGAAACGAGTATGGCAATAATATCCCTTATTTTTGGAGAGATTTTCCCCGACAGGTAAGTTATTAATGCCCCGCCAAAAGCAATTGCAAGTATAATTTCCGGATTCATGGTAAAATACTTTTTATATATTCAACCCTGTGCAGCAGTTCTGAAGCAGAGGGATCCAATACATCTGTTAATACTTTGGGATATATTCCGGCAAAAAAAATCAGTCCGGCAAAAATTAATACAGGTATCAGCACACCGGCCGGTGCTGTCTCTCTTTTTTGAATAAGCTTTTTGTTTTCTCCTTTGAAATAAATGACCTGTACCACCTTAAGGAAATAGGCAGCTTCAATTATTGTTGCAAGCAGTACCAAAACAATAAGTATGGTAATCATTGTTTCCTGTTCTGCAATGGCAGCTTTTATGATCAAAAATTTACCCGGGAATCCCATAAATGGAGGTAAGCCGATCAATGAAAAGGCACCCACAGTAAAAGCGAATGAAGTATAAGGCATTTTTTTTCCCATCCCTTCAAATGAGTTAATATTCATTGAACCACTCCTGTATATCATGTATCCTGAAGTCAAAAAGAGTAATGCTTTGGCGAGTGTATGGCCGACAAGCTGAAATAATCCCGCGGTTATTGCTCCCGATGATGCCATGGAAAGTGCAAACAGGATAAGGCCTATCTGTCCTATGCTCGAATATGCAAGCATTCTTTTTATGTTGTTCTGGCTGAATGCACAAAATTCTCCGATCAACAGGGTCAAAACACCCAAAAACAGAAAAAAATTGATAATCCCTGATGCCCCAAATACGGTAAACACAACTCTAACCATGGCATAGAGGCCCACTTCAATGGCTATTCCCGATAAAATAGCGCTGATTGATGACGGGGCAGAGGAATGAGCATCCGGTAACCATCCGTTAAGCGGGAAGATTGCTGCTTCAATTCCGAATCCGGTAATAAGAAAAACCAGGGGAACAAAAACCGAAACAGAATCAACAGACTCTATATTACGGGCAATATCTGCCATGTTAAGTGTTCCGTACATACCATAGATCAATCCTATGCCAATCAGTATAAATGCTGACCCGAGCGCGCCCTGGATGAGATATTTCACTGCCGACTCAATGCCTGCCTTATCTCCGAAATAGGCTACTAAAGCATAAGAAGATATGCACAATATTTCAAAAAATACAAAAAGATTAAAAATATCTCCTGTCAGCACCACTCCTGTTGCACCTGTAAGCAACAGTAAATACAGTATATGATATTTTTCTTCTGATCCTTCCCTTATATAATCAATTGAATATAATGCAACCAGTAATCCAACCAGTGCAATAAGAGAAGCAAATAAAATACCCAGGGGCCCAGCAACAAGATTAATCCCCAGGGGCGGGAGGAATCCTCCTATAGACACATGAACAGGCTGTTCCAAAACTTTAGGAAAAAGAATCAGGGATATTACCAGATTTGAAAGAAAAGCAACAACCGGAATATATTTAAGGATCTTCTTCGAAATAAATCCGGACAAAGGAGTTATAAATGCAAGTCCCAAAGGTATAACAATCAGAAGTACAGGATTTACCATTTTAGTTCTTTTATTTTACGTAAATTAAGGGTTCCATAATGTTTGTATAATTTAACGGCTAACGAAAGTGCCAGGGCCAGTATGGCAACCCCAATGACAATTGCAGTTAACACAAGGGCCTGTGGAACCGGATCGACCATTTCAGATCCCCTTAATCCCGGTTTTGAAAATATGGGGGCTGTCCCTTGTTTTAAATAACCGACAGCAATGAGGAACAGGTTTATTCCCGTATCGAGAATACTAAACCCAATGATCACTTTAATAAGATTTTTCTTGACCAGAACAATATATAACCCAATAAATATCAAACTGAAAGCCCCAAAATAATATATATAGTCACTTAAAAAGTTCATCTACTTTAAATTTTTAAATTATCTCATTATAAACTAATTAAAAATTTGAGAACCCATAGAACTATGCCTCACTGTATCAGGCAGACAAGCCAATTCGTTCCTCACTCTCACATATTCTTTTAAAATCATTCTTTCTGTGAAATTTTTGATGAAAAAAGTTTAAGTTCGTTTCATCTCATTATAATTGTTTATTTTAACGGTATGAGATGGAACTCGTCATTTATAATATTTCTCCTGTGTGAACGATAGTACATGACTCGTTTCATCTGCTTTTTTCTATTAAATTATCAATAATACCCGCTAATTCAGATCCGACTTTCATTCCTATAGCAATATAAATAATGGGGATAATGCCTGCACTTAACAGGGTATTAGGAGCTCCTTTTGCCAAAAAGTTAAAAAGAAAGTCCTTTCCAAGAGTTAAACCAGCTATACCCAGCCCGAGGAATATCAATCCGCCCAATACTTCCGTGACAGTGCTTGCGGTATAATTGATCCTTTTACCCCTGCAGCCCATGTACATCAGAAGGAAAGCAGAAGCGACTATTGCTCCTCCCTGGAATCCTCCTCCCGGTGTAAGATGCCCGTGAATGAATATATAAATTCCGGTAAGCATTATTAACGGGAATAAAAAGCGGCAGCCCGTATAAACTATCAAGCTCGAAGGCTCTGTCTTATTAACTTCCTTACGTTTCCGGTAAGTACCCAGCACAGCTCCCAGTCCGATAGCTGCCGTAAACAGCACTGTGATCTCTCCAAGCGTATCAAAACCCCGGTAATTAAGAACTACTGAAGTTACTATGTTAACAGCCCCTGTTTCTTCAACTCCCTTGTCAATAAAATGATCCCCTATTTTTGTTTTAAGTGTGCCGAAAGGTATTTCTCTCAGGGACAATGTAATACCTGCGGCAATTATTATAAGCAATATGACAGCTGTGAACTTTCTCATTCCTCAAATCTTTTGGTTCTTCTTACGGCGATAACAAATATTCCTGTGACGAGGGCAGCGCCTATGGCAGCTTCAGCCATGGCTACATCAGGAGCCTGCAGGAAAAAGAAAAGAATAGCCGCTATAAGGCTTACGATACAAGAAGCGATAACCGCATTCATTAAATCTTTGAAAATTGATGCCGCTACAGCCGAAATGATCATTAATATTACTATTATAGCTATAATTATATCCATATTCACTCGTTATATCCTTTAAATTCCTTTGTTTTATCAACGATAGTTTTATCGCATAGCGAAATGCCGTTTTTTCGTGACGCCCTGCCAAGGGCATGACTTGAAACCGGATTTGAAATAACTATAAATATTGCTATTATCAGTGTTTTCCAGAACCATTCAGGCTGCATGATCCCTACCCCGATAATTGTCAGAAAACTGCCCAGTGTTGTACATTTAGTCCCTGCCTGAACTCTGTTATAGACATCCGGCATCCGGTAAATCCCGAGGCTGCCTAACAGAAGAAATACAACTCCGATACCTGTTATTATAATTCCAATAATTTCCATAATGTATTATATTCCTTTTTCCAGATACCTTGCTATAGCTATTAGTCCGACAAAAGAAATTATCGAATAAACCAAAGCTACATCCAGGTATATATACCGATCAAAAATATAACCCAGCAGTACCAGCAACCCAACAGATACAGTTGTTGCCGTATCCATTGCTATAGCCCGGTCAGCTGCGGTAGGGCCTTTTACCATGCGAATTATGCAAAGGATAATCCCGGCACATATTATAAATACAAAAATCAATAGTGTCATCTCAATAAATTAAAATTCAATTTGTTCTTGTAGCCATTAATAATTTTTTTATTTAACAGATAGAAAATCAATTTCATATCTTATCGCCTCATTTTTACTATTGCCAGTTGATATTACTTCCCATATTATAATATTTTTAATATCTATTGAAATATAACCCTTAAATACTTTTCAAATCTTTCTCCAATGATACTGGTAGCTTCGTCTGTATTCTCCGTCTTTACATTTATCCAGTGAATCAGAAGGCGATCATCTTCAATATCCAGTACAAAAGTACCAGGAGTAAGAGTAATGGAATTAGCAAGAATCAACTTAGCCAGATCCTGTTTCAAACCGGTCTTAATAATTATTATCCCCGGCTTAATAGGAATTTTCGGATGTATTACACGATAAGCAACATCCAGATTGGCAATAATAATTTCTTTAAAAAGGATAATAATATAAATGCAAACAAAAAAAACCTTTTTAACAGTAACTTTTGGAAATCCGATTATATGAAAACTTCTGTAGGAGGCAACAGAGAGTATTAAACTTACAATAATCCCAGTTATCAATTCCTCTTTCTCCAGGCTCAAAGTCAGAGCCATCCAGACAGACATCAGAATAACAAATATGTAGATAAAATTTTTAATAAAATGTACCCTGTTTTGTTTTACCTCTTCCATATGATTGATATTATGCAGATTATCAGCGAATCCGAATGCAGGATATGTAAACTCTATGGAATACCTGCATATTTAATAAATTATCACATAAATAGATTCATTTAACCAATAGTTCTTATTACATACCCTTTGTGATATTTTGTTACCAAAGATATATTGTTTAATGCGATTCTTCTCTTATCTTTAATGTGAAATACAGATGAATTTTTTGTGATAAATCTTCAAAAAAATAGATATCTGTTAACTATTAAAATGTGATATACCTTTAAAAAAAATTGCCAATATGAAGAAGATCATAAAATTAAACAAATGCAAAGAATGCCCTGAAAAATCATGTGCCGTATCAGTGCTGGACGATTCCGAACTGGAATTGATAAGTAAAAACTCTTCCCAGTTACAATATCAGAAAAATGAAATGATATTTAAACAGGATTCCCCGGCTTCTTATATAATTTTTGTAAAAGATGGTATTGTTAAAGAACATATGACAGGGCCGAATAAAAAAGAACAAATATTAAAAATTGTAAAAGGGCCTGCCTTTCTCAGAATTTCATCCAAATTAAAATATAACACTAATTCCTATTCGGCAACAGCTATCACTGAATGCTCTGTATGCTTCATTGATATTAATATTTTCAAAGAATTGATTTACCATAATTCAAAATTTGGCTATGAAATATTAATTTCGGTTTGTGAAGACGGATTATATTGCTTTAACAAATTTGTGAATCAAACTCAAAAACAAATTCCCGGCAGGTTAGCTGAAGCCCTGCTGTTTTTCTCAAAAGAAATTTATAATAGTGAAACATTTATTATTCCTGTTTCAAAAGGAGAACTGGCTGATCTGATAGGCAGTACACGCGAAAGCGTAACACGTGTTTTATCAGCTTTTAAACATGAGAAAATTATCGGATTAAACGGAAAATCTGTAAAAATACTGAATATGAATATGTTAAAACAAATTAGTAAAACCGGATAGTGATTTTTTAGTTATTCCGTAATTTATTTTTTAAGTTAGTAAAGTACAGCTAATTTCAATTTAAGATGATTAATGATGACTATTTAAAAAAACTGAGCATACTAAATTCACAAATAAAAAATTGCGACCGGTGCCGGTTAAGCAGCACAAGGACAAATGCAATTTGCGGTGAAGGAAGCGTAAATGCCCGGATCTTCTTCATTGCACAAGCTCCTGGCGAAATTGAAGACAAGGAAGGCAAAATGTTTATCGGTCCAACAGGAAAAGTAGTGGATGAATTATTTCATGAAATTGATCTCAGAAGGGATGATATCTATATGACCAATTTAATAAAATGCAACCTGCCCAAAAACCGCAAGCCCAAAAAAGATGAAATTGAAATATGCAGTCAATATTTAAGACAGGAAATAGCAATTATAAAGCCGGAATTTATAATACCTTTAGGGTATCATGCCACAAAATATATTTTAAAATATTATGATTGTGAGAATATTTTGTCATCTGACTTTACAGGAAAGCTGCTTTATTGCAGCGGACAAAAAATCTATCCACTCCGTCATCCTTCAGCGGTGCTCTATAATCCATCTTTTAAACTAACTATGTCAATGAATTTTAAAAAGATCTCAATTTTTAAAAAAGAGTGCAAATGGTATCCCGTATGTCCCATGAAAAAATTTTACGAAGATGGGATACTTGAGAGAAAATGGATTGAACTATATTGCAAGGGTGACTGGAAAAGCTGTAAAAGATACCAGATGGAAGAAGACGGCCGGTTCCATCCTGATGAAATGCTGCCTGACGGGAGTATATTAAAAATCGGTTAAAATGACTTATGCTTATCTATTAATATCTTCATTTTACATTTCAAAAATAATAAACATATTTTCATAATAGAAATTTTATTCAGATCAAATAAAATTATAATTTACAAAATTTATCCGGATAATTTTATAAATTTGTAACTGGAGTCAGGATAAAAAATATTTCGGAATAATCCCACTAATTGGTTATATATTAATTTATTATAATATATAACCAAACCGGATTAATTACCGGGACACAAAATAATGTAAAACTTTTTACCATAAAACAAAGCAAAAAGTTTCAGCAATCTTAAAAGAAGAATTATGCAATAACTAAAATTTACATAATGAATAACAAATCAATAAAATTTGCATTTGCTGTTGATAACAATGGCCTTTTCCAGTCAAAACATTTTGGAAATGCTGAAAAGTATCTGATTTATGAATGGAAAGATGATGAACTGTTTTACAAAAATGACATAAGCAATATTTGTAAATCTCTTGATGAGGAGGGGCATGGTTTAATAAAAAAAGGTATGGCAATTGTTGAAATGCTAAAAAACATAGGGATAAATGTGTTGGTTTCTAAAAGATTCGGGGAGAATATAAAAATAGTTAACAGGCATTTTATCCCGGTTATTATTTATAATGAAAAACCTGAGGAGGCCATACATGTATTAAAAAGGCATATAAAATGGATTGAGGATGAATTGGATAACAGTTCTGAGAAGTACAAACTTTTTTATTTAAAACAAGGAGCCCTTAAAACAACAATCTGAGCAGAGTATTTATTTTATAGAATTCATAAGAGGGGGGTATAATAATGCCACAACCTAAACCATTCATTTTGATTGTTTGAGGAGATTACACTTCATAATAATAAAATATAAAATACGCAATGGAAAGAAGAGTTTTTGGGCCGGTACCGTCGCGGAGATTAGGCAAAAGTCTGGGAGTAAATAATATACCTTATAAGATATGTACTTATTCATGCATTTATTGTCAGGTGGGAAAAGCCATTAAAATGCAGATCGAAAGAGAGGAATTTTATGATCCCGACGAGTTATTAGATGAAGTGAAAAGTATTTTAATCAAAATCCAAAATACAAAAGAATATCCTGATTATATAACTATCGTACCAGACGGAGAGCCAACTCTGGATCGCAATCTGGGTACTTTGATAAGTAAACTTCAAACACTTAAGATACCTGTTGCTGTTATTACAAATGGTTCACTTATTAATCTGCCGGAAGTTCAGCATGATTTGTTAAAAGCTGATTATATATCAGTTAAAGCAGACGCATTTAATATTAAAACATGGAAAAGAATCAACATACCCCATAAAAAATTAGACCTTAATGAAATATTATCGGGAATAGTTACTTTCAGACAGAAATACAGGGGGAGGCTGGTGACCGAAACCATGCTTGTGAAAGGGATAAATGACTCATTCAATGAATTGCATCATACTGCTAAAATTATCAAAACATTTAATCCTGATACCGCATACCTGGCAATCCCAACCCGTCCGCCTGCATTTAAAGAAGTTATCCCGGCTGATGAAATTACCGTAAATGAAGCTTATCATATTTTCAGGGAATATATTGATGATGTAGAATTATTGACCGGCTATGAAGGAAATGCGTTTGCCTCAACCGGAAATTTCAAAGATGATTTATTGAGTATCACGGCAGTACATCCTATGAGGGAGGATGCAGTATTTCAATTAATGTACAAAACAGATGAAAATGAAGATGTGCTGGATATGCTCATTGGAGAAAAACTCCTTGAAAAACTGCAGTATGACGGCCATAATTATTACCTTAGAAAATTCAAAAGATAATTTTAAAGAACTTGTTTCAAAAACTCCAAAAACAGGAGAATCTCATAAATATAAACAAATAAAAAGATATAAATGTCTGAAAATAAATGTTTTAAATTAACCCGTAATTATAAATCAACCGGGTATTTAATGACAAAACATCTTTTTTTGCAGCAGACTCAAAATTATATTCGATTAAATACAAAATATTATGTCAGCGCTTCCTGATAACTCAATATT
This sequence comes from uncultured Prolixibacteraceae bacterium, assembly GCA_964540755.1. Lineage (GTDB taxonomy): Bacteria > Bacteroidota > Bacteroidia > Bacteroidales > Prolixibacteraceae > JAAYJR01. Next base: position 18,748 of record CAZIOB010000158.1, read on the forward strand.
AATTGCTATTCCCACCAATGATGGAAATACTATATTCCCCAAAATGCTTGGCATGGCAAAATATTTTTATATCTATAAAACAGAAGACAGGAAACATTTCATCTTGGTAGAAAAAAGGGTCAATCCATATGAAAATACTATGCAGCATTTAAAAACACTTGATGTTTATGGGGTAATAAAAGACTGTGATATTATTATATCTGCATTAATAGGGAAAAAGGGAATAGGCAGATTAAAAGAAAAGGGGGTTGAACTAATTTTTAAGAAGGGGGATATCCGGGAGGCTTTGAACAGCGCATTCCGGGAATAGATGAATATCTTCTCTAAAACCTTATATTTCAAATTGATCTTTTCTTTGGCAAAATATTATTACCTGCCTTCTGTAACTATCTATTTACAGGGGCTATCGAAGAAAAAAATTTTTAGTTGCTTTTTAAAACCTGTTTGGTTCCGGCTTGTCCGGGTTAGGTATTAAATAAATTTTGATAATACAATAAAGATTGCCACTCCTATACCAGTTACAAATGCCAGTCCGGAATGTTTCTTTTCCTCGCCTCTTGCATTAGGTAAGAGGTGGGCAGCGGAAATAAAGATCAGTACACCGGCAACAAATCCCAATATCAATCCCAAAATGTCATCACTAACCTTGTTTACTAGAGGGTAAGCTATAAATGCCCCCAAAGGAGTTGTAAGTCCTGACACCAGAAATGCATATAACATGGCAGTCCTTTCCCTTACCCCCCCTTTCAAGAATAATGTATATGTTATAATCCCTTCGGCAAATTCATGTATAACAAGCCCTGTTGCAGCTAATACGCCTGTAAGCACACTAACGCTAAACGTAACTGTATAAATTACCCCGTCGATAAATGAATGTATGCCTATTCCTTCTGCAGCAACTATTCCGAAAGCCAAAACTTCTTTCTTCGTTAAGAATTTAATTAATTCATTCGAAAAAAACATAAATAAAAAGCCGGTTAATGCCATAAAACCAGCGTAAAAATTTTTTTGTATGGCCTGGGGCAGAGCCAGAAGCAATGGAGTTGATATTAACATGCCTGCTGCAAAACACATAAAATATGTTTTAGCATTTTCAGCCCATTGTCTAAACTTAAAAATAACTAAAATTCCAAGCGTATTAATTAATGCAGCCAGAATAGCAAATACAGCTATCCAAATAAAAGTTCCGGAAAGATCGGTCATGCCGTTTTAAGTTTAAATCTGTGGCGAATATTTTAACTGTTATTCACCATGAATACGTTTTTTCTTTTCCAGTAATTCTTCATGACTTTCCTGATGAGCCGGATCCGGGATTATACAATCGACAGGACAAACTTCCACACATTGAGGCTCATCGAAAAAACCAACGCATTCAGTACACAGATCCGGATTGATTATATAAATTTCATCACCCGGAGAAATAGCTTCATTGGGACATTCACTTTCACATGCACCACAATTAATGCATTCTTCCGTAATTATCATTGCCATAATATACCTCCTTTTTTATTTATGAAAAATTTTCTATCTACTTAGCCGGATATGGATCCCATACTACAAGTATTAAAGCGCCGTTATCTGAATCAAAAGGACCATGATTTTCATGTGCCCTGAAAATTTGATATGTTCCTTCAGGGTACTTTGTATCACCGATTTTGTAATCACCCCTAAGAACAAAATGCTGCTCTGTAGTAATATGAGCATGTGCCTCCATATGAAACCTTTCAGGCAACGAAAGCAAAATTGTCTTTGCTCCCTTTTCGTCTCTCAAGGTCTTTTTTTTCGTGCCGGCAGGATATTCTGCTGCATCCTCCCATTCCGAATCATGAAATAAATTTTTATTTTCCATCATAACCGTTCCTCCTTTCATATGTTTAAAATTTTATAATTACTTAAATAAAATAATTAAAAATTTGAGAACCTATGGAACCACTTCGTTCTCGTATATTCTTTTTTAATCATACTCTTATGTGTTATTTTTGATTAAAAAAAGTACGTGCTCGTTTCATAATATAAATATAATAAACATATTTTCATATTACAAATCTTATTTATATTTAATTAAAATTATGATCTTATTTTTAATAGCTATTTTTTGTCCTGACAAAAAATCCTTTCAGTAGCCGAATTAAATGTTTCCGCCCTCCCTTTCTCCGTAATTCCGGCATCATTTACAAGAAAATTTTTGCTGTTCCTGAATACATAATCAGGCCACATATTACCTAATACCTTTTCCTTCGACGCTCAACCATTTTATTAATACCAGCCAGCGGCAATGCCGGCGACGTTCATATCAGCTTCCATCGGCAAGGCACAGGAAAAGCATAGAATTTAAAATTGATGGAAAAGTTAAATTCCCTTTATAAATTTGAAATGGCACCTGCCACAAATTAATACAGTATAACAGAAAAAGCCACATAAGAAATCCGGCGGACTTTATGAGCGAATACTATTTAAATATTCATCTGGAGTCATTACCGGAATTTCCGATCTCATAAAATCTCTTACATTTCTTGTAATTAGGATGTTACATTCCTTTCTTATAGCACAGTGATATTGTAATGCATCTTCAAAATCTGAGAAATGCGACAAAAGTGCTTTTTCAATTATCTTATCCGTCAAATCAGAAGTCTCAGCAATCACCCTAAACTTGCGAAGTTTTTCCATAACCACCTTTCTATCCTCAAACTTTGATAAAATATAAAATACTGTTGAATATGTTAATGCTGATACGGTTAAAACAGCCTCTCCTTTATCTGAAATAGTGGCAATTTTAGCAGCAGAATAATAAAAAGGTTCACGCTCGCCTAATAGATCCAAAACTACATTGGTATCTAAAAATAATCTATCCTTCATT
>CAZIOB010000159.1:0-26875 GCA_964540755.1 uncultured Prolixibacteraceae bacterium
TTCTTAACACATGTCAAATAACAAATTAACAACTGATTTTTTTCGTCGCGATGTATTGGAAGTTGCCCCTGAATTGCTGGGTAAAAATCTGGTTCGTAAATATAATGACCAGTCCGTCGAAAGATATCTGATCACTGAAGTGGAAGCATACAGGGGAGGTGAGGACCGTGCCTGTCATGCTAACAAGGGCAGAACATCCCGGACAGAAGTTATGTTCAGGGAAGGGGGGATCATTTATGTTTACCTCGTCTATGGCATTCACTGGCTCCTGAATATAGTAACAGGGGAATCAGGCGATGCTTCTGCGGTTTTAATCCGGGGATTAAAAGGATTGCCCGGGCCGGGAATAGTTGGTAAAGCTCTATTACTTGATAAATCTTTTTATGGAGAAAATATCACAACCTCAAATCGTATATGGATCGAGGATACAGGAATAAATATCACATATGAGACGGCAACCCGCAAGGGAATTAATTATGCAGGCGAACCGTGGATCAGCAAACCCTGGAGGTATTTTATAAAATCCTGAAACTTCAGTCAGCTCCCCACCCTTTATCTTTCATTTTTTCAACAGGATCGAGCGTTATTGACCTTAAATACATCAAATAATCATCGCTATAAACTAACGGCCTGATTGTTAAGATATATTCCCCTGGTTCCGGTATATCAACATACCCCAGTGGAAATTCCTTATAATCAAAAATTTCTCCTGTATGAATAACTGAACCCGATAACTTATACTTTCCGAATGAAACTTCAAATCTTTTCCCTTCCCATTCTTTCTTAGCGGAATAATCAATGCAGACTTTGAATTTCCCGGGTTTATCAATATCGATGAACCAGTCAATGGCATCTTCAGGACCGGTCCATTTTGAAATATGAAATCCGCCTTTCCTGTTATAACGTGTCTGGGCTTTTCCTTTTGTACACACAGTTAAATAATCAAGCTTCATGCTTCCTGATTCGTCCTGGATTGCATGTTGAGGAATGACATCCGGTTCTCCCTCAATTTCAATCACTATTACAGATAAAGGATCATCCGGCGTTACAGAAGAAAGATTAATACATGTTTCATTTTCATCCTGTAACACGTTCAGAATTTTTGACTTATCAGTAAGCGGATAAGCTTTCAATACAGAATTTTTCAATCCCTGAAGAACCAATTTATTGTCCTCCGGCCAGTCACGGATCACCAGATATAATTTATTGTCTTTTACCGTACAATATCCCCAGGATAGTTCACCAAAAGGATTAGCGGTTGTCCCGTAAATACTTTCGGAATTACGTTCCATCCACTGGCCAACCTTCTTAAATATTGCAACTGTTGTATCCGGTATCTCCCCGTTACCCTTAGGACCTATATTCAGCAGGTAATTACCTCCGCGGCTTACCACTTCAACAAGACGGCGGATAACCTCTTCCGGACTCTTCCAACGTTCATCAAACTTACTGTACCCCCAGGTCTCATTAAGAGTCTGCGGCGTTTCCCAATACTCTTCAAGTCCGCCGGGCGGCATCCCGTTATCATTTGTACTCTGGTAATCACCTATAAATTCCCTGTAATAATGCCCGACCCTTCCATTAATAAGTGTTGCCGGCTGCAGTTCATTAACAAGGTTTACAAATTCCATTCCCTGCTCCATAGTGAACATGCCACGGTCGAACCACACCAGCCCGATTGGCCCGTAATTAGTAAGCAATTCCCTAAGCTGGGGTTTTGATTTTTCCTCGAGATATTCCTCAAACTTCCCAGGATGAAAAAGATCATGTCCCCAATCATTATCATAATCCCAGTTATTACCATACCCTCCGGGATGCTCCCAGTCCTCACGATGTGAGTAATAAACACAAAATCTTATTCCCTCTTCTGCACAAGCCTCTGATAATTCCTTTATCGGATCACGTTTGTACTGAGTCCAGTCAACAATATTATAAGATGAAACACCGGAATGATACATGGCAAAACCATCATGATGCTTTGACGTAATAACAATATATTTCATACCGGTGGACTTAGCCAGTTGTACCCATTCTTTGGCGTCAAACTCCACGGGATTCATTGTTTTTGCAATTTCCCTGTACTCATCAACCGGAATTTCGAGTTTTTTCATTATCCATTCTGCATTATCACCTGCCGGAACCTTTTTCCCATTCCATTCTCCCTCCAGGAGAGAATAAGGCCCCCAGTGAATAAACATACCAAATTTATCATTGCGAAACCAATCAAGATACTGATCCCTGCTGTTATCGTATCTTTTTAATAAACTATTATCCTGCTCCTCCTTCTGTTGAGGCGTACAGCCCGGCAAGAAAACTGCCAGAATACAAAAAATCTGTAATCCCTTAATAAATACTTTCATGTGTTTAAAATTTATTATTTAATAATAAGCTAATTAAAAATTCGAGAATGGGGCGATTACATTCGTTCTCACAAATGTTTTGATCATATTTCCAGGCAATTTTACAATTATGCTCATTTCATTTCAATTTCTGATAAATAGATTATAATCATTTCATTAATATTAACAGTCCTTAACCAACTATTTCAAATAACTCTGTTGCCACAATTCCTGTGATTATCTTAAAGTATATTGCGAAAATACACACTTCCCAACATTTTTATTCAACCTCTCTTTTTATCAATCGCCTGAAATTTCTAATCCTGTGAAAAGTAAGATAATTCGCATCATGAAAATTATGTGCGCCGCCAAATTCATCATCATATGCAGTGCGTGACAGGTAAATTATATCCCTGCCCTCAAATTGCCAGTCAACGTATTGAAACCCATGTTTTTCAACATCGGGATGGCTCAGCAATACCTTGTGGACTGTCCAGTTCTTCAGGTCCGGTGAGCTTTTTATAACTAATGTATTACGTACTCCGGATGCCGGCAAATGAGAAAATTCCTCTTTAACCATATTAACAAGAGTCCAATACCTCCCACTAATTTTATCGTAACGTATAGAAAATTTTTTTGCACCCCCGATAAAATCCATAAACCCCGAAGAGGGATCAAATGTTGCCCTGGTTCCATCTTCGCTTATTTTAACAACTGCTGCAAGGTCACGCCCTTTTTCCGATGTTGCAACCCTTAAAATATCAACCAGTTCTCGTTCAGGCGTAACTACCACATTACCTTCAAGCCATCCCCGGAATTTCCCTTCCAAAAAAGATGAATTATATGAAAGCCAGTTTGTGGCAGTCCAGCTCTCAGAATCCAGAAGATCTGCATCAACAGGTGCAGAAATGACCATAGCGCTATATCGTTTCCCCCATTCGTTTGTATGTGATTTTGCATTTTCAATGGCCCTCCATATGCGGCCTTTATGAATTACCACAGGCATAGGAGCAGTATGATATTCACCTTTAAGCAACAATCCGCTTTTGCTGTTAACCGGATCACTCCAGGTTACACCACCGTCCGTTGAACGACGGATGATTAAATTGCCATGGTGTTTCCATGGGCCCATGATATATAAAATATTTTTATGAACAAACAGGTTTGACCAAAATTGGCCGTGTATTTCAGAAATCTTCTCCCATGACCTTCCCCGGTTGGTTGATCTGAACACAGAAGTTAATGCCTGCTCATGCTCATTCGACTCCGGCCCGAAATGATCATGAGAAGCTACATAATTGCCATCCGGAAGAATGCAAATGCTTGGTGAACCAATATAAATACCTGTCTTTGCCGGAATGTGATCAACAACTACTCCCGGTACCTTTTTTGATTTTGCACTTAACTGAAAATCAGTATTTGTCCAAAACAAAATTGATATGAGGATAACTAAAAATCTTAATTTATGCATAGCGCCAAATATTTTCCATATAAGATGACATTTTCATATCCCTGTTTACAAATTTACTGATTTCTGATTGTTTTAATCAACAACTGTAAGTTTCCGGTTAAAATTTTGATATTAAGTTCCTTTCGCAAATATATCCGGTTTTACAAACAGACTGTTAACCCTTCAACTCTTTACGTAAATCAAAACATGCATCATAAAAGATGCCAACATCAACTTTATAAGCCAGATAAAGCAGTCCCATGTCCCTCCACATCCTGTATTCATCCATAGTCTCTACAAAAGTGCCAATAACTTTATTATTGCGGCCTGCCATTTCCGTTGCGGCCTTCATTGCATCTATAACCCGGGGATGACCGGTTTGTCCGGGTACTCCGAGTGACTGAGACAAATCATAAGGACCTAAAAATAAAATGTCAATTCCTTCAACTTCAATAATACTTTCCAGGTTCTCTATGCCTTTCCTGCCTTCAATGTGTATTATTACCAGATTATTTTTATTAGAATTATTGAAATACTCATTTTTTTCTTCAGATGAATAACCCGCAGCACGAACATATCTGCATACCCCCCTGTTACCCTGTGGGGAAAATTTAGCAGCATCAACGACCCGGAGGGCATCTTTTTTATTATTTATTTGTGGAACCTGGACACCTTGTGCCCCGATATCAAGCGCTTTTGATATTGCCGGCTCATTATTTTCACTAACCCTTATTACCGGGGTCAATTCATGGATTATAGCTGCCCTTACCAGGTTCTGGGCAGTCTCTATCGTGTTTGGCCCATGTTCAAGATCAATAATAACAAAATCGAACCCTGACAATCCGATGCATTCAATTATAGCAGGATCAGAACATTTGGAGAATGTCCCTAAAGAGCATTTTTTATCTCTTAAATTCTTTAAAAGCTTCATTGTTATATTATTTCTGTTTTATTAATCTCATTTTGTATCCAGCTCACCGTTACGGTAATCGGCTATAAGTAAAGGTGCAGCCATTGTAGTGCCAACAAATGCGGCAACCATAAGCTTTCCCCCTGATATTTGCGGGATAGACGGTTTCAATCCGGCTGCTATCTCTTTAGGATCGGGAAAAACTATAAACATTGAAATAAAAAATGAAATACCCATTACTGTGACAAACACAATAAGTATTTTTTCAAAAAAGGAATAATTTCCATGCAATAAAAGTCCATAAAGAATAAGTATCAAAAAAATCGCAATTCCAAGCACAACCCAGTAATTCTGTGAAGCAGTTGACGGGAAAAAAAGATGAAATAACTCATAAATGGCATGAGCGGAAAGCCCCAGTATCCCTGTAAGTGAATTCCACTGTCCGGCCACCACACCAACAACTACTACAATGGCAAGAACTTTTCCGTACCTGACCTTTTTCCTGTAACTATGAATTGCCGTTTCTCCCGTTACCACTGCATATCTGCCATATGCCTCCATAAGGACCCAGGCAAATAGTACGCTTAATGCCAATACCCAGAGTAACTGCATGCCAAAATCACTGCCGGCTTTGGCCATAGAAGTAACGCTACCCGTTCCGATCGTATAACCTATACAAAAAATTCCCGGGCAAATAGCCAGCATCATAAGCCATATTCTTCTGAAAAAGGATTGCTTCATATACTCTAATAAATTACAAATTCTTAAGCCACTTTTTTAATGAAACTATTATTATTTTTTAATTCTCTCGGGTCAAGAAATATGTAATCCTGACTAAATGGTGTTTTGTTTTTCACTACACTATAAATTGTCCTTAGCAATTTATTTGATAGGTTATTCATAATTAAATAATGAGGTTTACTTTCTAGTTTTTTCTTTTGATAGTATAACCGGCAATAATTGTTAACCACCACCCTTACTTATAACACCCATGTTTTAAAAAACCTCCGGCATTTTCCCTGCAGAACCTGAGATGACATCTTCTCCCGGCGTAACACCGCCATACCAAACTGACCACTATATCAGTTAATCCTTATTTTATACTGAAAAAAATTATTTTCAAAAAATCTAAAAACCTATAATAAAATATTTATCCTGCAGACAACTAGCTGATACCGTCCGTTCAATTTAACCATTTAATTATCAGGCATCTTATATCTGATTTTATAGCTCCCGCTTTTTATTTCCACTTCGGAAACATCGCCATCCGGCAACTGATATTCTATATTATCCAAAGTATATTTCTTTACCCTGTCCGGTATTACTACTATTGATGTTGTGCCCACAGGAATCTGAAGGTCCATATTCATACTGTCCTTTTTGATTTCCCAGTTAACAGAAAGCTTTCCAAAGGGTGTTTCTTTATATGTTTTTGCCCTGTCCACCCTGTCAGGTATTTGTGGTTCAATCCTTACCCTCCTGTATGCGGGATAATCTTCAAGAGGATAAATACCCCCTATAGCCTGATAAAACCATGATCCTATCCCGTTATAGCAGTTATGAATACGGCTCCGTTTACCATCCCAATGCTCCCATGTTGTTGTTGCCCCGTTTTCGATCATATATAAATAACCCGGATAAGTTCTTTTATTAAGAGCAGAATATATCAGGTCCGCTGCTTTATTTTTCACTGCCCACTCCGTCAGTACGGGAATCCCCACCAGTCCGCATCCTATATGGCCTTCCCGGTCAACTTCGGTTTCATGGTATAAACTTTTAATAACCCCGGCCCTCAGATTTTCAGGGACAATATCCGTTATAAGAGGAAATGCAAGGTCGATCTGTGTTCCCGTTGCATAAATACTATCCGCTTCATTGAAAAAAGAATTATGGACGGCCTCTTTCAGTTTATCTCTTTTTTCCGAATAATAATCAATATCGCCCGTCTCGCCGATAATACCTGCAATCTTATGCATAATATCATAACAACGTACAATAAAAGAATTATTCACGAGGTCAACAGAAGCTTCAACAGTCTGATCGATACCCTCCGGAGCAGCCCAGTCACCAAGGTACCATCCCCGGTAGTCTGTATCCGGCCATCTCTGCAACAATCCGTCAACAGTATATTCATCAACATATCCCAGCCACTTTTTCATAACCGGGTAATATTTTTTCAAAACCAGTGTATCTCCATAATTAAGATAAGTTTGCCACGAAGCGCTGATAATGAAACCACACCAGTATGGGCCTCCCCCTGCAGGATAAGGATTTGGAGCTGTATGGGGCATGCCTCCGTCATCACGTATAACATCCGACCATGCCAGCAGCCAGTTATTATAGAGCGGAGCCAAATTAAACATAGTCTGTGCAGTAACAGTTGATGCATTTCCGTCACCGCCATATCCTAAACGCTCGAGATGGGGACAGTCAACCAGGTCGCCTCCAAGGCTCAGGCAACGCAATGTATAAAATATCATATCATGAATCCGGTTCATATCCGGATCAGAACATTCAAATCCTGATGCATGCTCAAAGCCTGTATGGATGAGATATCCGAATATTGAATCAATATCAGGCATTTCATACAGGTTGATAAAACGGAGATAACGGAATCCGCGATAATTAAATTTATTCTTAAACACTTCCTGTCCCCCACCGGAGGTAATATATCGATCTATTTGATTGAAATTTTTAAATTCACCGTCTTCACCCAAATGGTCGGCATACTCTATTATGATCTCCTCCGTCCCCTGGATATCCCGGAAATGAGCCTCCAGCCAACCGGTAAGGTTGGTTCCCATATCAACCAGGAAAGTTCCTTCCCTGATCTGCACAATTGCCACGGGAGTTATTGTATCGGTAATTAGGTTAAGCTCTGCCATTTGGGGGCTAACTTCATGATCAGGTACAGTAACCAGTGACACAGACTCCCAGTTTCTTCCCTGAAGATTTTCTGTCAGCAGATCCTTTTTCGCCATTCTTCCATCCATTATCTCACCTCCAAAATGACCGGGTTTCCAGTCGCTTGTCCTTCGATAACTACTATTCCTCCCTAACCAGGAATCATCTGTTGCAATAATTATCTCCCTCAGTCCGCCTGTCAATTTTTCTAACTGCGCCCTTACAACGGGAGCGCCATTTTCAATGTCAAACAAACCACTGGTATGCCATCCGCTTCCCAGCCATAGCATCAGGTCATTCCGCCCCTCTTTCAGTATTGCAGACAAATCATAAGTATTCGCCAAAGAACGCTTTCCATATTGTGAAACTGCAGGTGTAAGTACTCCGTTACCAACTTTTTCCCCGTTGAGATACACCTCATGATACCCCAGGGAATTGACATGCAGCAAAAATTCTGAGTCAGTATCTTCAATGTCAAATGATTTAAAGAGTTGAGGACATTCGGTATATCCGGCATCAGTATTATATCCAATATATGAAGCCTCCCAGTCATTTTCATCCAGCAGTCCGATGGAAAACCTGCCAACAGGGCTCCATGGGGAGACATTACCGTTGTTATCATAAACACGAACTTTCCAGTAACACGCCATACCTGAATTTAAACTCTTTCCTTTGTAAGGAACCAGAATGCTGGCGGCGGATTCCACAATGCCGGAATTCCACAGATCAGCCCGTTTCTCACGTAATAATAAACTATCAGTTGCTGCCAGTATCTGGAAAGCCTTTTGTTCGGTACCATTTACAGTACTATTTATCTTCCAGCTGAAGCGTGGTTCTGTTTTATCTATTCCCAACGGATTATGAAGATTTTCACATTTTAAATCATAAATCTCCATACATGATCTTTGATTGCATGATGCAAAAAATAATGCAACCAAAAAGACAATTACAAATGAATGCCTCATAATATTAAATTATTTTTCAAAAAAAATTATATGGTGATGCCAACCATTATGCCATTTCCCAGCCTTTCCTTACCGGTTCCCGTATTATCTCATCAGCTTCGGGCAATCCTTTTGCCTTCATGTTTTCGCTATCCCAGTAAATTTTTTTTCCTCCCAGTCTAAGGGAAAGAACACCAAGAAGAGTTATTTCCGTGAGCCGCGAAGCATATTCAAAATTTGACATTGCAGCCGGCCCCCCTTTTATGGCATCTATCCATTCACGATGATGGCCTTTTGAGCGGGGTATTGACTGTGGCGGAGGATTAAATGAACTACGACGTGTTTCAGGGAATATAAGTGGAGCGCTATAAGCCCCTCCGTTATTTAATATTACACCCTTGTCACCCACAAACATTGCACCCCGGCCGTTCAGGACAATATCCCCGGGCACTGATTCCGGAAGATCCGGCTTCAGTCCACCGGAATACCAGGTCAGGTTAACCGGGGCCTGATTTCCTCTGGCAGAAAATTTATAATACCCAATCTCTGCAAAAGGGGCTATCTCTGAACTTCCTTTATTCCCTGCCGGATATATCTGCACACTTTCCGGGGCATCCAGATTGAGAGCCCAGGTTGCGGCATCCATATCATGACAACCAAAATCACCCAGTGCGCCACAGCCGAAATCCCAGAAATCACGCCATTTAACCGGAGTATATACCTTATTATAAGGATGCCATTTTGTTGGGCCAAGCCATAAATCCCAGTTAAAATTATCAGGTACAGGCGTTGATTCTTCCGGATATCCTGTAAGTCCGGGCAACCACCTGGTAGCGCCTACCCATGAATATGCATCATGGACTGTCCCTATTGCCCCGGCGCGTATATATTCCACTGTCTGCCGTATTGTATCAAGACTATGTAACTGGTTTCCCATTTGAGTTGCGAGTCCCGTTTCCCTTGCAACTTCACGCACCTTCCGTGCTTCCCATATATTATGTGTCAGAGGTTTTTCACAGTAAACATTCTTGCCCGCGCGCATTGACATTATAGATATATAGGCATGGGTATTGTCAGAAGAAGCGCAGACAACAGCATCAAGGGATTTTTCCTTATCCAGCATTTCGCGGAAATCCTCATAATCTGTTATCTTCCCCTGGCTTTCCTTCTCTATATAATTCTTAACAGGGCCCCGGCCGCTATCAGGCTTGTACAAAATGTCATTTTTCCAGAGTTCGGCAGGATCTGCAACAGATATTATCTGTACATCATCAAGTTTCATAAGCTCTCTGATGCTGAACATAGACTGTCCTCCTGCACCTGCAATGCCAATATTGACTTTATCGCTTGGAGAAATATAATTTTTGCCGCCCAGAACATTACGGGGGAGTATCACTATTCCTGCAGCAGACAAAACAGAATTCTTAATAAACTGCCTGCGATCCGGATTTGATGTTTTTTGTTTCATAAAATTAAAATTAATTATTTTCAAAGGTATCATATGGAACCGGCATATGCCAAATCATACACTTGTGCAATTTTACAATAATGCTCGTTTCATTTTTAATATTCTTATAATTTATGTTTGTCAATTTCATTGACAAATTTTTTCAGATAATGCATGAACAATTCAAAGCTGTTAATTAACATCAGCTAAATATATTTAAAAAAAAGATCAGGGCAAAATCTCTATAATAGCTTCCGCCCATTCGTGTAAAACCTGTCCTTCAAAGCTAACATCAGAAGTCATGACATAAATACCTGGCAGAGCTTCATCCGGGATTTCCACCCTGAATGTTTTTTCATTCTCATTTAAAGGGCCGGCAGTGACAGAAGCAATTCCCGGCTCCACATTAAATCCTTCGGGGACATTCGGTTCAAGAATATAAGTCCTCTGGCTGGTTGAATGGTTAAAAATCCTCACTTTCAGATCAACACTCTCACCTGATTTTGTTTTTTGTCCGTAAGGATAAAAGCTTGCCCATCTCTCATCCAATGCGTAATTAATATTATCCCAGGGAAAAAGTTTCTCAAATTCTCCTCTTCTCTCATTGAGAATATCAGTTAAATGATTGAGTTGTTGCCGGGAAAAGGTGAAAACAGGATCAACATGCTGATTTGCCAGGAAAACATTTTCGGGAAGCTTTTTTATCAGGTCAAGGCAATAGAGATAACCAGCTTTAGGATGCAAAAAATTACGATTCAGAAGGCAATAATCATCAATACCTGAAGGTGTAAATGAGTCCCCTATAAAAAACACTGATTCACCATTATCCTTTTCAAACAGCAAAGCACCATGATAAAGTGTTTGTCCCGGGAAATAATAAGAAGTGAGGGAAAAATCTTTCCACTGCATCTTTTGGCCTTCCTCCATGACAGTCAGACCGGCAACCGGTTCGCCGAAAAGGCAGGGCATACGGTAAGCATGAGGATTCTCAATGATATCTTTGACCTCCCTTGTTGTATAGAGCGGACATTCAAATTCTTTAACCGCTTCATTTATGTAAGTAACATGATCATCATGGTAATGAGTGATAAATATGCCGTCTAATTTTTTTAAACGGCCTGACTTTTTCATTTCCAATAACCTGTCAAGAGCGCGCTGGCTGCCGCAATCCATTAAAAATCCTGAGCCGTCTTCTGCCAGTACAAGCCAGGAAGTATAAAACCTCATGCACCATGACGGGGGATCATCCCTTATAATTTCGGAATATGGCATATAGTCAGCATGAACAGAAGAACCCAGAACATGATCTGCCAACATTTCTGTCCGCTCCGGATAATACCAGCGATAGGCAGTGACAGTCAGATAGTTTTCATAGGCAGAATGAATTCTGGTTATTAATCTTTGAATTGCCATCGGGTCACTTATAACCGGGCCGCGCACAGGTATGATATAATCAGGATTTTCTGCGGCTATCATGCGCAAACTTGAGACAAGGTCTCCCAATCTTGCAGCATAACCATGATAACCGCCAATTTTGCCCAGTGAATCCTGGAAGCTGTAAAGATCGAATATTTTCCCGTCGCCATATATCATATCTCCTGTAAAGGCATATTTCTTCTGGTCAACGTCAACTATATAGGAAACCGAGCCTCTCGTATAGCCCGGTGTGTTTAAAACTTTTATATCCAGATCCTGCCATTTTAATGATTCGCCTCCCCTGACAAAATGATTCACTTCAATTGGCAAAGCATTTACTTTTGTTGACTGACTTTGATAATCATGAAATCTTGCTTTTGAGAATTCTTTCCAGAAAGAGCCGGGATTAGTAAAATAAGCCCTCTCGTTCAGAGGAGCAACTGCCCCGGATCCATTTTTAACCAGTTTTCGTCCCGCCCATACAACATCTCTCCTGAAATGAGTAAATAATACCATATCTGCCCGGGTGAGTTCATCCTTCGGATCTCCGTAAACAATAAGTTTCAGGCCATTCCTTTCAATAAATACGCCATTTACAGCCCCTGAACTGACATAGACACTTTGCGACAACTGCTGCGAATGCAAATGTGAAAGAATAAAAAGAAAAAGTACTGTTAAGAATGAAAGTCTGTAATTTGGTATCATATGATTAAAATTAATTATTTTAAAAGGTATCATATATAACTCACATTTGTTATAATCATACTCTTGTGTGATTGTACAATAATGCTCGTTTCATATTTAAAATTTTATAGTTATTAATAACCTCACCCCGGACAAGCCGGAACCAAACAGGTTTTAAAAAGCCGGACAAAAATTTTTTCTTTTATGGCCCCTGTCAAATACCAGTTACAGAAGGCCGTCAATAATATTTTGCCAAAGAAACCATCAATTTGAAGATAAGGCATTAAAAATCTGTAATAAATATAATCATTTCTAAAGATACTGAACAATCTTTTTATAAGGTATTAGCAAGGTATTCCACGGCAACTCCGAAAGTATTGTCAGAATAAGTACTGAAGGGCCGAAATAGAGGGCAGCAAGGACAATTGCCATCCCGTTATTAATATAGGCGGATCCGATAGTGGTGGCTATCCTTCCTTCTTTATCTTCTTTTAATCCGGTAACATAACCAAACAGATGAAGAAAAACAAAGACAACATAAAGGAATCCGAGTTCCCAAAGAATATTATGGAAATCATTTAAGATAACATCTCTTTGCGAACCCATTACAGCATAAACCAACAAAGAGAGTATTACGATATTTACCGAAGTAAAAAGATGACTTGTTTTCTCAACAACTGCGGAAAAAAATTTATTTACTATCTGCGACAGGATCATCGGCAGAAAAACTATTACAGCCAGATCTTTAAAAAGTAGCCAGGGATCAACAGAGAGATCATTATTCCCAACAATCCAGAAAAGTAAAGGAACAGTAATCGGCGCTATAAAAGAAGTCGTAATGACAATGCTTGCAGAAAGCGCCGTATTCCCCTTAACAATATCGGTGAGTGCGGGAGTTGTGACACCGGCAGGCATTGAGATAAGCAGCAGTATGCCGACAGCAAGATTGTTATCCAGTAAATTGACAATTAAAAAAAAGAATACAGGTATAACAACCATATTCATAATAACAATAAATATCATTAACCTGTAATTTTTCATACTATGGAATATACTTGCAATATCTGTCTTGAGAAATACCAGAAAGAGCATTATCATGAGGAACATCTTCAGCAGTGACATTAAGAAATCGTTATATACCGGGAAAGCCAGTCCCAAACCAATGCCGCCAAGTAAAAAAACCCAGAAAAATTTTTCTATTGCCTGATGAAATCGCATGTACTATAATTTATATCACTAATAAAATCATTCTTTAGGACTCGGATAATGCTTAATGAGCATAATTTCCGCGGTAAGCATAATTTTCCCCCGAAATCCGTATTAACGTCCAAAATTAACAATTAACCTTTTCAAAACATTGTATGAAAAGAGATGTTTAATCCGATAACCGACTGATAAGAAATTATAATTGAAAAGATGAGGGTCAGAAGAAGCCCGGCATTCATCCAGAAACCCGCTTTGCGGTTGCCCATTAAATCTTTTCTGTTCAATAAATACATTATTGCAACAACCACGATGGGAAGAATAAAGATCTGAAACAGCTGACTTATTAACATGGCAAATACCGGCCTGGCGCCTAATACCGGAACAACCAGTCCGAATAATATTGCAATTCCTGTTAAAATCCTGAATACGGGACTTTTATAATTAACGGGTTTATTCCTGTAATCACTAATCAGTAAAGGAGCTAAAATAACAATAGGGAATATTGAAGATAATGCTGCGCCAAGAATACCCATAATAAAAACAGACAATGAAAATTTTCCAAGTAAAGGCTCCAACAGGCTTACCATTGTAAGCACCTCTTCCACAGGCCTGTTTATCACATATAATGTACCTGCCGCACAGGCCATTATAGCCCCGCTTACAATGAACATTAATATTGCAGCCACCAGTGCATCTTTCCTTTGATGTTTCAGCTCTTTTACGGTCCATTTTTTTTCCTTCAATATCATACTGCGAACTACAAATGTCGGGGCAGTCAGCGTAGTGCCAACAAGCGCTGCAATGATCATTGGGGCATTAGCTTCTTCAGAAATGACGGGAATAAAACCTCCTGCCAGATCTGACGGTTCAGGAAGAACAATAAACATTGTCAAAATAAAGCTGATACCCATGACAGAAACAAAAATGATAAGTATTTTTTCAAAGAATGAATATTCACCTGACAAGATAAGGCTGTAAATAATCATTATTAAAAACACAGCGATCCATAAAGGATTCCACCCTGTACTTCTGAACAAGATAACAGACCATTCACGGATCAGGTCAGAGATAATACCCATGATACCTGCCAGGGCCATGATCTCCACAATTATCAGTCCCGCCATTGTCAACAGAGCTATCGGCCGGCCAGCGGATTTAAAATGTTTTCTGTAACTGTATAAGGCTCCCTCGCCTGTAACCAGTGAATAGCGGCCATAAGCTTCCAGCATAACAAAGCTGAAGATGCACGACAGAACCAGGGCCCATAACATAGACATCCCGTACCGCGACCCTGCCGAAGCCATGGCAACAACGCTTCCTGTTCCCACACTATACCCTACCAAAAAAAAACCGGGGCCGACAGAGACCATTAAATTCCATAACCGCCTAAGAAGGGAAGATCTTTTATCCATATGATTAAATTTTTATAATTATCACAAAATAAGGCAATTAAACATTTAAAACTCATGAAGCCCTGCTTTACTTCAACAGGAAGGCAAGGCAATTCGTTCCCCACTCTCAATATTATAACCAAAAGAACTGCAAATCCTGGCAACCGGACCTTCCTCTGCCAACTCTTATATCTTCTGTGGCAATACCTCGCTGCTTTGATGAAGAATTCCGATCTTTATATTACTTTCAAGATTTATGCGCTTATTTATATATTCCTGCACATCATTAATATTCAGATAATGAAATCCCATTACATTGGTTAATACCGGATCCATGGTAAGTGTAGCTTTAAAGTTGCGTTTAATATGGTTAAGGTACATACATTCAGATGCCCCGAACGGATCTTCAATGACCTTCTCATCAAGCATTTTCCAGAGAGTGTCATCATCATATCCTGCCAGTTTTGCCATCTGTTCCCCATGAGTAGGTGCAATTCCCTCATCACAAGGTGAAAGAAGAATTATCTCACCGCCATGCTTTGTTGCCAATTCTGCCGAAAACAAACCTTTATCAGCCTGGGTCAGGTCATAATCTGCCGGCCAGGCGCTGCTTACCGTAATATCCGCAGGCTCCTTAAACGGTACCCCAAATATCTTTTTGCCCCATTTTACAGCTTCCCTGTGTGCATCGATAAAATGGCCCGAGACCGCCTTAAAGATTTTCCCTTTTTCATCCTGAAGAACATTTAAAATAAAATGCAGTCCGACCTCCCTGGCAAAATCCTCCATCTCCGCGCGACAGGGAGTCATTATTTTTCCCAATTGCTGTTCAGTTGCTCCCAGAAGATGCATTGCATTTGTAGTTTCAACTCCCGCTATACCCGGAAGGAGCATCTTGGCTCCGCCACTCCAGCCAACAGGATGATGAGGCAAAACACAGCCTACCGCAATACGGAAATCAGCTTCCAGAACCTCCCTGTTAACAATTATCCGTGTTCCTCTTCTTGTTACTCCCTTATCTATCAAATTATTGTGACAATCATGTCCTGTTATATTAATCTGACTCATCAATTCCCTACCGTATTTTTCTTCGATCTCTTCCTCAGTCATTGGCCTGTGTGTGCCATAAGCAATAACAATCTTTATTTGCTCATTGCTGACACCGGCCTCATGAAGCTCTTCCAGGACAACCGGCAAAATCTTTTTTTGAGGTGTTTCACGGGTCCTGTCATCTCCCATGATCACCACGGAAGCATCTTCAGGCACAATATCCTTTAAACGGCGTAATCCAACAGGTTCCCTTACAGCTCTTCTTATCTCTTCAATCTCGTCTTCCGGATAAGGAAATTCATTTGCCTTTAAATTAAAGGCGATATTATGTTTCGGAATATCTAGATTTACTATTCTATTTCCATAATGCACTGGTATTATTTCGTTCGCAGACTTCATAAAATTTAACTATAATAATTTTCCCTGAAGCATGGGGGCTGTATGGTCATTAAATAAAACCCCCAGCAGCAGGCTTAATACGTATGTCAATTAAAAATTAACCATCCCATGCTGAATAAGGATATGAACAATAAAATCATCAATACTTCATGCAGTATCTATCCCTGCTTCTGCCATAAGAGAGTCAACAGCTTTTTTACTTTGGTATGCAGCGGCATCAGGATCAGCAGTATATTCAAAGCCAAGCTCCACTGTTAAAAATCCGTCATACCCCGTTTCCTCAAGTATCTTAAGAAGAGGAATAAAATTAATTGTCCCTTCACCGGGTATCTTATGCTGATCTGAAAGCCCGTTATTATCATCCAGATGTATATGCAAGGGAATACCATTATTTTTAAGGATCA
Source organism: uncultured Prolixibacteraceae bacterium (assembly GCA_964540755.1). Classification (GTDB taxonomy): domain Bacteria; phylum Bacteroidota; class Bacteroidia; order Bacteroidales; family Prolixibacteraceae; genus JAAYJR01. Next base: position 16,545 of record CAZIOB010000159.1, read on the forward strand.
ACACACTGTCAGTCAGAGATTCTTTATTTACATGGCAATGGCCGGTATCAAGGGCAATACCCATGTTGATATACTTTCGGTCCTGGATCAGTCTGATGCCTTCTTCGACTGTCATTACCAGGTCACTTTCATACATATGAGCAGGCTCAATCAATAAAAGCACATCTTTGTTTATGGCATGGTCAACTAGTTCATCCAGACTGGAAATCAACTGTTTCATACCATTATTATAACCTTGTCCGTAAAGTGTTCGTCCCGGACAAAGGCTTACTTTTTTACATCCGAGTAACAAAGATGTGTCTATGCTGCTTTTAATATATGCTACACTATCATTTCTAATACTAGGGACAGGACTGCAAAGAGATGTCGGGTATCCGAACTGGGCAGGTATGAATCCCGATATTTCAAGTCCGTTTGCTCCCAGTCTCCTTTTTATTGACAATATGCTGTTCTTGTCCATATCCCTGTAATAGGCATGCGGCCTCCCGCCCCATATCTCTATCCCTTGATAACCATACCCGGCCACCCGTTTTATTGTTTCTTCAAGTGTATAATTGAGATATAATTTTGTAGAAATACTTAACTTCATCTGAACTTTTACTGATTTATCATTTCCTCAATCATATTTTTCATTTTCACAGCTTCCTCCATTATATTTTCTATCCCGCTGATGTCAATAACCACATAACCATCGTAATTGACCTTTTTAAGAGTTTCGATTATATTCTTAAAATCGATATTACCTCTTCCCGGCTGGTAATGATAAGGCCTTGTGCCATCATTATCAGAAAGATGAACCAATTTCAGATAATCTCCGAGCTTGTATATGCCCAGATCAAGGTATTCACTGATTGCATGGGCATGGGCAACATCATATACCATGCCGGTATTTTCAACATTACAATCATTGAATATGCTGATAACCCCATCCACCGAGGAGATAAAATCACCTGCCCTCATCTCCATGGCAAATTGGAGTCCGTTAGCAGATGCTATTCCCGAAGATTCCCGAAGCTGGTTTATTACTATTTCCCGTAAATCGTTCCACTTAAAATTCTCAGGGATATCGACCGATATTGCCGGTCCGCCATGATAAAGGGAAGTTCTTTCCTTCGGTACCATCTCAGGGGGAAGATAAAAACAGTTGGTAATCATCTTTGCCCCCATTTTTGAAGTCATTTCGCATATTTTTGAAAATTCTTCAAGTGAACTCTCCCGCTTGTGTTTCTTAAGTGAAAACATATCATAAGTGACTGCCATGATGCTTACCACATCCACCCCGACGTTTTTGGAATGTTCAATGATCCTGTCCCAGTTATCAGCATAATCCTTATACTCCCCGGCAACAATTTCCATCTCCATGGAATTAAAACCTGCATCTGAGATCTCTCCCATAACTTTAATAATGTTTTCCACACTTGGCGGAAGTCCGTACAATGTTATCGGTATTGTAAACCCGCATGTAACTTTCATGTATAATTAAATTAAATGTTTATAAATCAATGTTTTGAAAAATTTATATCATTCCCTTTTGTTAGAGCAACTTTAAAATTTAACTCCCCACTCATGGGGGAAAATTTTAAAACTATTCGTAAATCAACCTGTTTAACATCTCCATGACCTTCTCCTCATATATTTTCTGCCATTCCGGGGCCAACAGACAGCTATGGTCCTGATATGCCCCGCACCCTATTTGTTCCGCAGTGGGGGTATAATGAATATAACCATTGGTATAACCGGCAACGAACGTATTCTCAAAAGGCGACATTTTCTTTATATTCAGACCAACCTGTACAGAAACCTCCGCAGGGAAAGTAACCATTACAAAATCCCCTATCTTAATGGCCTGGACTTCAATATCAATAGTCTCCTCACCGGCAGACTCATTTTCAGCCCTCCTCGATTCCACCAATGATATATTATACTGAAGCCTGGCAAGCTTTTCCATGGCATGTATATTTCTGAGATACTTGTCAATATTTCTCCTGTTTGCTTCATCCAGCTTTTTCAAATCGTCCCTTCCGAACATTTCTTCATGCATATACCTGTGAGAGTAATATGAAGGATACTCCTTATCCAGATTGTATTTTATATATAAGGGAAGGAAAGTCTTAAAGTTAAGACTGGTCCCCCGAAGTGAACGCAACAATGCCTCCTGTTCAGCTTTCATTGATTCAATACGCTCATTAAAATCATTTCTGCGTGGCAGTTTTATTACCTCGTCAATTACTTTTAACTCGCTGCTTTTTTTGGTTTCGATTTTCCTTATGGCCTCCATAGCGCTCAATCCCAGCATAGTACCCAATGGTTCCTGGTCCCTTACACTATGAACATCTTTATATAGAATGGGTATGACATCACCGCAGAAGCCCTGTACAAAAAGGGCGATTGCTCCCTTGCCCAGGCTTTCCTCGATTACTTTTGAGGCAAAGCCGGGATAACCTGCTGTCTCCTCAGTAACAGACTGGTACGGGTGGCCTGTAAAATTATAAACCACAGCCAGCGTTTCCCCGTTTGTCTTATCAAGACGAAGAATTCCTATCTCCGGGTCTGTCGGGCCTATTTCAACGACTTCTTCATCCGGCGGCATGGGATTGGCATGACGGATCGCCCACCCTTTGCCGTTTTTTAACCTGAGAATATGATTCTCCGTTATCCTGTCTTCGTATCCTGCCCCTGCCCCTGCATTTACAGTAACCATATTCCTGCCGGCCATCTTGACTGCCTTTACGGTCCGGTCCGCTATATCAGGACAAACATTATAGCCTGCACCATGCAAATGGCTGGCATTAACCATAACATTTGTTCTCCTGATGCCCAGATCTTCTTCTATCCGGGAACGGACATTTTCAAGATAATCATTGCCTATTGAGCCTATCCCGCCGATTGCAACAGCATCAACAGTAATTATCACTGTTTTTGTTGAACCGTTATCAAGCATAAGCGCCCTGACATACAGAGAATCAGACACATTCTTTATTTCAGGATTTGTTATATTCACTTTAGCAACCCCGGCTTTAAGCCGGGAGGCAGAGGCACCCTGTACACCTGTGAAACCGATTATCAATGAAAGAAAAACAATCAGGCTGATTCTTTTACTGATATGGCTGTTATTCAATACTGACTGAAATATCACGCTCTTCATAAATATATTATATTTCATCTGTTTAAAATTTTTAACATTAAACCTTATCCGGGATTTTCCATGGAGCCCGTCCCCCGTCAGGCCGTGTCAATAATGCGTTAGCTTCGCTGTTATCAATAAATCTTTCCTTGTCGCCGTCAATCTTCAGCAATATATTTCCCATCCGGTAAGATATATACGCCATATGTGAAATCGCCTGCGAGATATGGCCCTTCTCAATATCACAGTTGGGAAGTTTCCTGCTCCTCACACAATCCATAAAATTGGCTATATGCTCTTTTATCGGCATGATCCCTGTCAGCATAGCCGCCGGCTGACCGTCCGTATCAAAGGCCTGCCATCCCCCTCCGTGCCTTCCCAGGTACATCATTCCCTCAGTACCGTAAATCTCAATTCTTGTTCCCGTTAACTGCCAATCAGGAAACCGGGACTCACTCCATCTGATATCGTGAGGCACTTTGATCAATCTGGTCCACCAGTCAATCTCGAGTGACATTGCAATATCCCCGTAATCATAAAAAGCCTTCAAAGAATCAGGGATATCAGCTACCCTGTCGGGGTACCGGACATCCCCCATACTATAGACCGACCGCGGGTATTCAAGTCCTGTTAATTCAGTGGTGACCCATCGCGCAACATCCAACTGATGAATAGATTCAGAATCACTCCCCGAATATTCCCAAAAATAGCGCCATACACCCGGACCTGTCTTTTTGGGATTATACGGCACCTTAGGGGCAGGGCCGCACCACATATCATAGTCAAACTCTTTCGGAACAGCCATTCCGGGATAAGGCCCCGGGCTCCCAAGCCGTCCGTTTAGCATATTCAAAACCCTGATATAATGAACCTTGCCAATATTCCCGGCCTTAAGATATTCTATAGCCTTCTCATGATACCTTCCGCTCCTGTTCTGGGCTCCCACCTGGACAATCCTGTTATACTTTCTTGCCGCTTCAACCATCTTCCTTCCTTCATAAACATCATGCGAAAGAGGCTTTTCAACATATACATCCTTTCCCGCCTGGCAAGCCATGATAGTTGCAAGTGGCGCCCAGTGAGTGCCCGGTGAAATTATCATCGCATTTATCTCCTTATCATCAAGCATATCCCTGAAATCCTGTGTGGTCTTAGGCACCCTGCTCTGGCCGGGACTGGATTCTGTCCACCTGAAATCCTGCGGTGTTCTCGCCTGCCAGCTCTCTCCCCTGCAGGCTTTTAGTCCGTCAGGAATGCGCCGTTTATCGACATCACATATATAAGCCACTTCGGCGCCCTGCTTTATGAATTCTTCGATCAAAAAACAATTCCTGCCGCCCAGGCCCATAACTCCCAGAATTATTTTATCATTTGCTGATACCCTGCCTTTGCTTTCGGCTGGCTGTGCCATCAGCCCGAGCGATCCGCCAAGAATGCCGGCGCCACCCAGCAGGCTCTTTTCAACAAACCGGCGCCTTGATAAATTATTTCCTTTAAAAATTCCGTCATCCTTTGATTCCTTTATCCCGGAACATAATGTGTTGTTGTTTTTTGCTGATAAATAGTTCATATGCTTTATTTTTGTAATATAATTATTCTGTTTCTTAATCTTTCATCAATCTGGCTAAATCTATTTTCCGCTGTATTCATCTTCTTTCAGGTATTTATCCAGAAATTTCAGGGTCCCGGCACCGTTAATTTCATGCGGGCCGTTAAAAAACTCGATGGTTGTCCGGCCGCCAATACCTAAACGGTCGTAAAGCCTGCGGACCTTCGCATATTCATAGGCGACCCATTCATCAGGCGCCACCCCGTCGAAGTGGCCACGCTCCACCATAAAAGGCCGCGGAGCTATCAGTCCTGCCATCTCAGCATAATTAAAAGTATTGGCAAGATTGAATTCAAAAATTTCATATTCCCCCACAAACATGTAGCTGGCAGGAAAATGGAGCGATGTATTTTTCCAGACCCATTCATTAAAATCTCCCGAGCAGATAACCACTGAATAATCCTTAAGAACAGGAGGCACTCGCATAGCTGTTTTCCCTCCGTATGACAATCCGTAAAAACCTATACGCTCCTCATCCACAAAAGGAAGTTGTTTCAACCATTTTAGGGTTTGATCATGCTGGCCTGTTATTACCGAGAACAGGGACTGCTTCAGGGGATTGGCCATTCTCTGCACTATCCTGAATGTTTTTCTGTTAGATGGCTCATCTATTAAAAGGCCGTAAGGATTCTGAGGTGCATAAACAATATAACCCTGTTCTGCCAATCTTGATCCAAACGAATGGTAGGCAGATTCAATCTCCGGATCAACAAGAGGTTCAGGCAATCCTCCCAGTCCGTGTTGAAAAACCACAACCGGCCGTTCTTCTCCCGGCTTGATATCTTTCGGGATCAGCAATATTCCTCCTGCAATAATCTCCGGCCACACATCAAGCCTGATCCAATACCCTTTCCATTCAGGAGTTTCGTAAGTCAACCTGGTTGCCGGATTGAATGGTTCCGACGGCTCTGGCATTTTTCCTATCAGTTCATTCCGGAAATATTCCCTGTATGGCTTTGTTGTCTCAATCCACTTCTCCACCGATGAATCATCAGCCTTATTCCAGAATTGCCGTCGTTCTTCAGGACTATGTTTTATAATTAAATCCAAATGGGCTAATAACTCGTTGAACTGATCATGCACTCTTATAGGGGGATCAAAATCTTTTCGCCTGTCGGTTATCAAATCAAATTCCGGTTCTTTTTCTGCTGTTCCGGCTCCGATACCTGTCAACAGCTTTTTGACAGCTTCGGCTGTTCCCGGCGGACCTTTACCATTATCACTAATAACAACTTCAAAATTATCAGCAATGCCCAGTTTCCCGAATATTTTTTCTGCCACTTCAGCTTCTCTTTGTACCGATTCAAGTGGCGGCGTCGTTAACCTTCCGGGTGCAGCCACATCCCCCTGTTCACCTGTTGCTTTAGGCGGGCCTTCAACTTCAGGACTTTTACATGCTTCAATTATCAATAGCCGGGGCGCTGCCATACCGGCTATTTCTGCATCACCAAACTCTGTCAGCAATCCCCACACATTACGATAAAGAGGTTCCTGCCAGATATCTTCCCTTTCCTGAAAATAGCCGCTCACCAGTGTGCCGTCTATGCGGCAGTCAACCGCTGCGCTGTATAAAGCTATCAGTCCGCCTTCCCCATATCCCGCAACACCTACCGGCAGTTCTGGCGACATACGCTTAAACCAGTCTGCCGCCGCCAAAACCTTCTGTACTTCATACCCGATAATATGCCGGCCAACCTCGTATGCGCGCCGATAGATAAACTCACGGTGCGACTGGTTGGTCATTCTGACTCCCGGAGTGCCTGACCAGACAGACTCCCTGTTTATCAGGACAGGAATGATCAGGCGGCATCCTGCCTCGGCAAACCGTCTTGCAAATTGTATTTCCTTTGATAAACCGGATATGTCCTCCTTTGAGAATGATGCTCCTGATCCCGGTCCCTTTGGCATTAATAATTCAGATCCCGGTTCCTTTAACTTAACCGGTGATTCTGATTCCGTTTCATTTGATATAAGTGATAATGCTCCGGTGGCCGGATCATTTGATGCAGGTAATAATCCTCCTGAAACCTGACCTGCTGACATTTTTTGTGATATCCCCGATGTCAAGCCCATTAACATTTCCGGGGACTGTCCTGCATCGGGAATTACCACAATCTGTGCCCTGGGTTCAGTCCGGGGCTCGACCCAGAGACCGGCTCCGGTAACTCCATCCAGCACAGGCCAGCAGACACTGTATATTTTGAACCTGTCCGTTTCTGCAACCAATGATTTCATTGACGTTGTTTCAACCAGGTTTAACTCTTCAACAGGACTGCGTTCATCCACTACGCCAATTATCTTTTTAAATCTGCTGCGATCAGGCTCAATTGATTTTGAATAACCTTCCAAAGATGAATAGTCGCGTTGCCAATATGTTTCCCGGAATCCGGGTGAAGATCTCAAGGCCTTTTCGAAATAGTGACAGATACCATTTATCATATCACTGCGAAGATTTTCAACATCCTCCTCCAGCATCAATTGTGTTCCCGACAGATGGCCGCCCGGTAAAATATTTTGACCCTGGCAGGACATTGCTCCCGGTAAAAAGAATAATAAAGCTGATCCAAATAAACAAATCCTCAGTTTCCTGCACATAACCTCTTAGTTTTAGTACCAGGTTTATCGTAATAAAATGTCCTGGCATTTTCATAGACAAATCTATACAACAACTCAGCAAAAATCATTTTTAAGCAGGCTAATTATTCCAATATAGATTGTTAGAATTTTTTACGAACTTTTTAAAAAATAAGTTAACCTTACAAATTTAATGATTAATATTATTTATGCAAACGTTTGCATAAATTTTTAGAATTATTTTTCAAATTTTAAAAAAATGAACATCAAATGCCATTCCCTGCTAAATTCCTTATATATAAAGCATATATCAAATATATATAATAAATTTCATATGATTAAAATTATTGATTTTCAATGGTATCATATGGAACTCGCATATATTTTAATCATACTCTTATATAATTTTACAATAATGCTCGTTTCATAATAAACAAAATAATATTATTTTTGTATGAGAAATAATTAATCTATTTTTATGCAATCGTTTTATTTCAGGATTAATTATTTTTTCACAGTGAAATATAATAACTGAGCAAATAATATAACCTAATTATCTAAAGTGAGGTTGTCATTAAGCTCTAAAGTGTTTGTTAATATTGAGAAGCACAATAAAAAATTTTGAAAGCGATGGAAAGCAGGCGTATTACAATAACAAAACTGGCTGAGCGGCTGCAGCTGTCGCCTTCAACTGTTTCAAGGGCCTTAAATGATCACCCCGGCATTGGAAAAGAAACCTGCAGAAGGGTGCAAAAACTTGCAGCAGAACTTGGCTATTTCCCGAACTCTATAGCTTCAAACCTGAGAAGAAGAAAATCCAATCTCATTGGCGTATTGGTACCACGCATAGACAGGCACTTTCATTCTTATGTTATCAGCGGGATTGAAGAGACAGCTAATAAAGCCGGATATTATGTAGCCATTTTCCAGTCGAAAGATTCCTGTCAGAAAGAAATGGAAAATGTAAGAATGCTTTTATCTAACAGGGCTGACGGGGTAATAGGATGTTTGGCTCTTGAAACAACAAAGTTTGATCATTTTTTGAAATTTAACGACCATAATATACCCCTTGTATTTTATGACAGGGTTCCTGCAGAAGTTGAATCCAGCAAGGTTTTAATAGATGATTTTGATGCGGCATATAAAGCCTGTTCATACTTAATTTCAACAGGATGCAAACGGATTGCGCATATTGCAGGCAACCAGAATTTAGCTGTTTACAGCAACAGACTGAAAGGATATATGGCAGCATTAGAAAATAACAATATTAAAACAGATGAAAATCTTATCTGCTTCACCAGCAATCTGAACAGTGAGGAAGGCCGGGAGTATGCAACCAAACTGCTCAACCTGCCCGAACCGCCTGACGGATTATTTTGTGCCAATGATAACACCGCAATAAGCGCCATACAGGTTGCAAAGGAATTACACCTGAATATTCCAGGGGATCTGTCGGTTATAGGATTCAGCAATTCACCGGCATCAACAATAATTGAGCCGTCTCTTACAACAATAGACGATCATGCTTTTGAAATGGGACAGGCTGCTGCCCGCCTCCTGATCCGCCAGATAGAGGATAAAGATAAAAATGTTGTTTCGGAGACCGTTATTATCCGCAATGATCTTATTATCAGAAATTCGACTAAAAAAAATAAATTTTGAATCTGCTCCGGAAAGTTTAAAAATAAAAATATTTGAAAAAGCCAGATAAGAAAATAATTCTATATCAATTTTTTAAATTTTTATTCAAATACTTTTATTAAAATTTGATGATAAAATATACTATTTAAAGTACACTCAATTTTCAACAAACTCGTTAAGAATTCATTGCGTTGTTAACTTTCTCATATGCTACAACTAATGCCTTTTTCAGTAAAACCTCTTTTTTCAGGAGATTAACCTGATATTTACTTTTCATCCGGAGCAGGATCCCATACAACAAGGATTAAAGTCCCTTTATTTGATTCATAGGGACCATGAGTTTCATGCGGGTGAAAAATCTGGTACGATCCCTCAGGAATTAATTTATCTCCCCATTTATATTCTCCCCTAAGCACAAAATGCTGTTCGGTAACAGCATGTTCGTGTGCCTCCAAACGAAAATTATCAGGCAGAGATAACAGAATCGTTTTTGCCCCACCTTCGTCTCTTAATACTTTTTTCTTAGCACCAGGATAAATTTCACCACCTTCTTCCCATCCTAAATCAGAAAATAAATTTGCTTGTTCTTCCATAAGAATGCCTCCTTTTATATACGTTAAAAAGTTTATTATTACCTGAATAAATTAAACCTAAAAATCTATCACAGCTCTGAATTGCACCTGTTACCCTAAATGCTCAGTTAATCATTTATTCCCGCATAGCTTTTCGCAAAGCTTCCTCTTTGCCGGCCGACCAGTATTTACAATCCAGTTCTATAAAAACCGATGAATAAGGTATTGTTTCATTAGTTTTTAAAACCATCACCTTAAATAGTTTTGAAGCCTCATCTATTTTGACAAAAACCGAATTATGCAACATAACCTGCGGTTCATATTCGCCAATTGCATTATACAAAGATTTACGGTAATTATCAATCTCAGAAATTTGTTCCTTAGTGATATAGTCTAGTTCTTTATCCTTATAAATAACAGGTTTTATATGCGATGAATTATCAATTTCATTCATAACATAATTAAGAACCTCCAAGAGATCACATCCCGTATCCAGGGTAATAATACCTTCGGCATTTTGTGCAGGGAAAGCTTTATCAACTACCAGGATCCAGTTCCTGTGGCCAAAAAAGGGAAGTTGTTTTTTAAATTCCGGTTTCCATTCAGGGTTGCCGGGAGGTTTATTTTTATTTGCCATTTGCTTATAATTTTTCATGATAAATATAATTAAAATATAACAATAAATATTTACAGGTTAAATATTACCTAAATATCTAGTGTCGTGTCAAGCCTGCTCTAACGCACAATGATTCGTTCTTTTGAATTTCTACTGCGTTAAAAAATATTTACAGAACGCTGCTATGCGCATATT
>CAZIOB010000160.1:0-5059 GCA_964540755.1 uncultured Prolixibacteraceae bacterium
AATATACTTTTCATTTAAGATTCAATTTGATGCAAACAAACGTCAATGGCGAGCCTTTTTGTCAGAATCCAGATTGAGATATATTTCTGATTTGTCTAATGAAATTGACAATATAATCCAGAATTTACTGAAAAATAATAAGATTAATTTATTGGATCACGCAATTAGTGAAGCCATTTCGCAGGACTATTCTGGTTTAACAAATGAAAATGAAATTTCCTTTTTGAGTAAGGACAGAACAAAAATTGGCTATAAACTTAATATATTTATAGAGAAGAATTTGTTATTGTATGATATTATAAGTAAAAGCGAAATAGATGAAGAAATTAGAAGGGGTTTATTATTAGAATATATCAGAAAGGAATCCGGTTTTTATCCCAAATTGGAGAGTATTAAAAATAACATATATAAAGTGATGACCGCTTCATTTTTTAAAAAATTTCCAGACCACCAACTATGGGCATTTTTACATGTAAGAATTGAAAAATATTTTTTAACTATGGAAAGTTCTCAAGGCGAATTAAGAAAAAATGATATTCCAACATTCTTAAATTTAAAAAATGCCAATAATAAATAAATGATTAAATTATAAAGGACATAACCGGAATTTTAGCAACAAATATTTCAATCATAAAAAGAATCATAATTTGCTTATCGTTTGAAGCACTTTTTTGTGCAATTTTTGTGCAAACAAAAAAAGAGTTACAAGTATTATATTTGTAACTCTTTCATTTTCAAGTAGCGAGAGGGAGACTTGAACTCCCGACCTCATGATTATGAATCATGCGCTCTAACCACCTGAGCTACCTCGCCATTATTTTATTTGACTTTGCCTGATCTGAAATCTTTCTGTTCTGATTTTAAGACCTGCTTTTACAGGCAAAGCTATTTTCGTTTTAAAATTTGAGTTGCAAATATAGTATTTATTTTTTTTTCTGCACGGAGGATTTTCTCAAAAATTAAAGTAATCATCCGTTCTGTCTGATGCTGATATTTTCATGAATGGTGTTCATGAGTTGATAAGTTTCAGGTCGATTTTTACCAATTAATCTATGTCTGAAATATTACAAAAAACCCAACTCCTTGTCTTGTTCCAGAATTACGGATTGAACAAAGATATTTATCAGTATAGATTAAAATCATCTTATGCTTCATCTCCATCTGTCCGGGAATCCTGACCGTTTACTTATTTTTTCGTGAACAATTCGTCATCGTCCCCGAAGTTGAAATCACGAACACTGAAATAACAGGCTTTTCCATTTGGATCGGGAAATTCCGTAAGTGTCAATTCCATATCGTGTTCTCCTCCCATTCCATGTCCCTCATACCATGCACCAATATTACATTTAGTACCTCCGGCTCTAACCTCATTGTACGGGAAAGGCCCCTTAACTGATTTGGGATCTATAATAATGCGACCCATATCATAACTATTCATATTTTCCAGTCCTTTATCCTGGTTCAATTGAGGATTCAGGCAATATACTACCGGTCCCCGCATTAATGCAACACGGCCCGACTGACGCTTGCGACCTCTTATAAAACGCCATTCCATCGGCAAATCAAGGGTTATAGTATCATTAGCCGCCCATCTTCTGTGGATGGAAAAAAATGTGCCCGGCTTAGCCTTATGCTGACTCCCGGCCAATCTTACTTTTGCTCCTTTCGCCCATGAGGGAATCCTCAGAAGAACAGGGAACCGGCCGGACTTTGAAGGATTGACCACAATTTTTACCTGACCGCTGTTGGGATAATCTGTAATCTGTCTTATATTCAATGAAATATCATCCGGCAGATCCATTTCTGCCTCCGACTGCGAATATAAATTAACAGCAACGCCATCATTATAATTGTAATAAATAAACTTCGGCAATTCTGCTATTATCCTTCTGTAGTTATTCGGACAACAATATGTATCGCCCTCAAAATATTCCCTGTCACCTTCTATTGGAGTATAGTAACGTATTCTCCTTCCATCGGGTGACTGTGCAGCAAAAAGAGCGTTGTATATTGTCCGTTCCATCAGATCTCCAAATAAAGGATCATGCTTCATGCGGAGCAATTTATCATAAAAACGCATCTGATAGGCAGTTGCACATGTTTCGCCAAGAGCATGACCGCCATCCTGATCATTAGTCCAGCACTCCCACTGCCCTGCCCCGCCGGTAATCAAAACGCCTTCTCCTTCTGTCATAATATTAACTGCTTTGTCTGCAGCCCTCAGCAATTGATCATCAAGAATAATTGAATGAAATTCCAGCTGGGCAAGAGTCCGCGTTATATAAGCATAAATATGTCCTTCAATCATTTTACGTCTTCCAATTACTATATCTCCATCCCACCCCGGCACATCAAAATCTTCTGTAAGAAAATCAATATATTTTTGATCTTTTGTATGATCATAGAGTGCCAGCATAGCCCTGTCGAAACCAGTAACAGCCACATGAAAAGCGATGTTATCCCAGTTATCAGGGATATCCTCATTCCAGTTCATGATTACATAGTCTGCCAGTTTTTTTGCTGCATCAAGGGATTTCTGATTATTGTAAAGTCGATAATCAGTGACAAGTCCGTAAATAATATAGCCCATTTCATGAATATCCCAAACCCGGATCATCCTGGAATCTTTTTCAAGCATGCCTATATAACCATCTTCTTCCTGAGTATCAAGAAGCTCATTTACAATATGCTCCTTTACTGACAGCACTTCGGGATCCTGACTGTAAAAAGCAAATTTTGACGATGCATCAATAAGTTTTCCAATTCCGATATATCCCCCTGACTTGTTCTTTTCTTTAAAAGGAGCGATAAAATCTTCATCTGTATTGATCTTTAAAAGGTTATTATTTATAGTAATATCGATTCTCCTGCCAATCTCCCCTTCTGTACTAACATCAGAAAGTGCTAATGATTTCATTTCCTGCCTGGCAGCATTATCCGCGTATTTATAATTATTACAAGCAGTTAAAATCAGTAATTGTGCTGTTAAAAAAATTGTAATGTATTGTTTCATATTTATTGTGGTAATTCATATTAATAGAACATTGAATCTGCTACGAAAAGTCTAAAAACAAAAATATTTAAAAAAGCCATATAAGTAAATATTTGAATATCAATTTTTAAAATATTTGCTCAATTACTTTTATTGAAATTTGATGATAAAATATACTTATTAGATTATATTCAACATTATTCTATTATAAATATCAATCCCTTGGAGGATGACCGGTCAGGTCTTTATTATATTGGTTCAGATAGGCCCGTTTGCCGTCAGGCACAAGCGGAGTCCAGTCCTTTAAGGGTTTAATACGGGCAACCTTTGTATTTGTTTTAAAACGGACAGTGACAATTTGCTGGGGCCTGACAGGAATTGTGTAATGATTATCAGTGCCTGAAAGTATTTCGTTACCTTCTCCCAGGAAGTTGGTAAGTCTTGCATCACTGACCGGCAGATTCAAATTTAACTCTGCATTTCCTTCTGTTCCCTTACACTCGACAAAACGAATTTCCAATTCATCATCAATACGCTGCATAGACTGAACTATGATATTATCAGAGGTGGTTAATACTGATTTTTCCTCTTTACCATTGGCTGAAATCTCAAAAAACGAAGGAGAATTGTATTCCCATGCCATTCTTTGGATATCCTGATCTTTGGCTTCATTATCATAAGCTACAAGGGCGAACCTGAAATGACGTCTGCCCTTCCCCGAAACCAGTCCGCCGGGTATTCCCATATACAGATCAGAAGCCACATTCAGCATAACACTCACTTTATTGTCAGATATCTCCCTTCCAGGCAGTCCGCGGTCCAGTACTGCAAAACCTGCGCCGTTATCAAGCGTATAATCTGACCAGCGAATTACAGGATGAACTCCCTCATCCCTTAAAGAAAGCGCCTCAACAGATTCAGTCGTGAATCCATAGGGAATCCCCCTGCTTTCTTCCCTGATAATTCCCTCCGGAACAAAATCCATAAAAGTCACAGTCTTGTCCGGCAAATCTTCAAGGTAAACATCAAAGTCTATCGCCGGATGAGCATTATATATCTTAATAACCTGCTGAACATCATTTTGCCGGTATAAAGACGAAGTGATATATACTATCTGGGCCAGCTCACCCTTGTGATATTCTATTCTTGCCGGCTCTCCTTTGGTTGATCCGTTCCCTGTGCGTTCACTCCTGACCGGAAGAGCATGATATATAGCACTGTTATCTTTTGCTTTTTCTGAATATATAACCCCTCCTTCACGAATGATCCTTTCTCCGGTTTGCTTCAATGAAATATCGGTTATTTCACCCGTTCCGGCATCTATTTTTATTCTATAGAACTTATTCTCAATAATTTCAGGCAATGGCGAGGGATTAGTACCTTCCGGATCATCATCAGTTAACACAAGGGAACCTGTGCCAACAGAACTTAGCTTCGGGAAAAACAAAATCTGATCACCAATCTTCTGGCATTTAAATCCTTCAGGTTTTTTCCCTCCAGGAAGTTCGACATACTGGGGTCCGGTCTGCTGCCAGTTAACAGGATTAAACCATGTAAGGTATTGTCCGTCATTTTTCTTCAATATCTCGCTGCTTACTTTATCAGTAAAGTTCTCAATCCAGTCGAACCGGTCCATCGCATCCCACGATCTCTTATCCTCAAAAACCATCCCTCCTGCTGCGCCCCAAAGCGTATTCCTGTCGGTATTAAGATGAAGCTGAAGCCAGGCATGGTAAAGATCCTGGGAAGGATATCTGTATGTCCCGTCCAAACTTGCAATTGTTGCCAGCATCTCTGCACTTTGCAAAGCGTGTTCATTGCTTCGGTAAAGCGACTTAACCTTCGGATTTTCAATCCAGAAAGCATCCCAGCTATATCCCCATCCTCCTTTTATAACAGGGAGAATTACCTCTCTTCTCATTATCTTTGGAACAATTACATCAACATAATCACCCAGAGTGGAAAACCTTAAGTCACTTCCCGGGAAATGTCCTTCCCATTGATTAATAAATTCTGTCGGGTATTCCTGATATTTTGGCGGCAGGGAATAATCCCCGCTACCGGCAA
>CAZIOB010000161.1:0-29283 GCA_964540755.1 uncultured Prolixibacteraceae bacterium
CGGACGCGGCTTGCCTTCCAAAAGCCATTGAGGCCATTTGCCGTCTTTCACGCCGTCATATGGAAATTTCTCATCGCCAATGAGCCTGTTTACCCATAAATTCACAACTTCTATTTCAAGATTGTTATCATCTTTCTTAACTACTTCGGTTATATCCACCCGCCACGGGTAAGTCCAGGCAACTCCCATATCTTTCCCATTGAGTCTCACTACTGCTATATTCTTCACTTCACCCAGATCAAGACAAATCCTTGAATCTTTATTATATGGGAATGAATCAGGCAGATTAAACGACTTGTAATATTTTGCAGTTCCTGAATAGTATCTGATCCCTTCATCGGGATGCAATGACCAATCCGTGAGACTGTCAAAAATAATTTTCTCCGGACCTCCCCAATCCGGATCAAAAGAGACCTCCCAGCTTCCTTTAAGCGCTATCTTCTCTTTTATCACAGGGAAATTTGAACTGTTCAGATCTTCATTAAACAGAGATTTTACTGTTTTATCAAATACAATAAAAAAACTCTGTGCCTTGTCAAATTGTAACGGAATTACAGTGGTTTTTCCATTTTCCCTGAAATATTCACCCAATATCCTGGTTTCCCCTGTAACAGGATCCCATAATTCCGGGATCCCCGATTCAACGCGAAATGTGCATGTGTCTGTTATCTTCTTGTCCGTGCTGTTAGATACAAAATAAATTTCCCTGCCGGGTGTGGTACGGTGTGTATATCTGAGTGAACCTGTTGATGAAATAAAATCTTCCTCAACTCCCATTTCCGTCAGTAACTCCGCTACAGTCTCATATTCCGGATAAAGTCCGGCAGAATCTGTTTTAGAATAATTGCCTCCCCAGAATAATCTGCCCTTTCCATATTGGATCTCTTTTTCCTCTTCCGGAATTTCATTTGTTTTCCAAATCTGATTTGCCAGTGACGCCACTCTTTCGTCGCAATATGGGAAATCAACCAGACCTGGTGATTTAAGTGGGGGATTGCCTAAAACATATGCACCCTCTCTGAGAAGTTCTTCGATCTTCTCCAGAAACTTTGGGGTCATGGTTTTGAAATCAGGCAATACAAGCACACTGTATGATGTCCCCCCGGGAAAAACAATGCGGTTATCTTTGACACCGGCCTTCTCGATCAACATACGCGGGGAGCATCCGTCGAAGTTATAACCCCGTTTATCGGGGAGTACTTCATCTCCTGAAAGTGCCGAAGACGGGGGGCGAAAAACATGTGGCGCCCCTTCGGGAGTTAGATACAAAATATCAGCAACAGCTTTCCCCTGTCGCAGAATATTCTGGCACCTTGAAACATATTTATGGTAAGCCGGCGCCATATACCACCATGTCTGTCCCCTGTCCCAGTGAACACCATAAGGCCCCATTGTCATGCCGGGCTTTAATTTGTCATCTAATGGCTGATGAGCAAAAGTGTGGTAAACGAACTTATTTATTCCCATACAAAAAGCCCAGTCGCCCTGGTTCTTAACATTTCCCGGATACATCTTCCAGGCTTCATCATGGCCGGCAGTGAAGGCTTCTGCAGCAACAACAGATCGGCCAAGGACATGGGCTATGGATGTTGCTTCTATACAACTGAACGAAGAGTTGAAACCATATCCTTTTGTCCAGAATTCACACATCGGGACATTGGCAACAGCTCCAAGGTCGAGGTCAGCCGTCGGATTCATATCGTAGGGCTCTATTGATAGTGTAAAGCCGTACCTGCGTCCCAGATCCTTAAAATGCCCTGCATGGTTTTCAAGTACCAGTTCCATGGAAGTCTGCCGGACATCCCAGAGAAAGCGCTCGCTCAGTTCAAGACTGCCGACTATCATTCCGGCATAAGCAGGGAAAAATTTCAGGGGATCATATCCTCTTCTCTTTTTGAATTCCTCCCTGAAATTATCAGACCAGTTCTGTGCGCCCATCTCCCAGCTGTCAATGTGAATCATAGTCCACCCCTTGCCAACAGGGGAATTTTTGAGAACCACTTTATCCAGAAGCTTTCCAATATACTGATCGAAATGAAAATTAAAAGCAGCAGTATCAAACTTGTCACACTCAAATCCGAGTCCGGGCATGGGAGCGGGACGCGTAACAGCGCCGTTGTTCCTCACCCCGAAACGCATGATTGTCCATTTGCCCTCCGGCACATCCCACTTCAATCGGCCCTCAGAATCCATTTTATCTGTAAGATCAACTATTCTGTTTATGTCAACAGCCGACCCGGGCATCTCATCAAAAACTGCAGGAGCAGGCAACCAGGGTTTGACTCCTTCACGTGAAGTATATGGAGCCCTGTAATACAATGCTTTCTCATCTGCCTCGGCAATCTTACCTTCTGAATCCGGAGTGGGAAAAGCAAGCACAAACACATCTTCATAATAATCGTCCCACAGTTTTTTCAATGATTGTGTTAAGGCTCCCTCCCCAAAGTAGGGCCTTTTAGGATCAGGCTTTGGCAGTTGTCCGTTATATTCAGCAGGACCGCTAACACTAACAGAAGAAGCCACCAGGTGCCTCATCGATTGTTCTGGTTTAACCCAGGGGCCTCCGCTGCCTGCCCATCCGGGTCCTGAGCCGAGGGTGACCTCTATACCCAGACGTTCAGCCTCACTTACAAGATGCCTGTATAATTCCTGCCACTCGTCACTTAAAAAATCCACTTTGCCGCGAGGAACACCAACGTTAACCTCAAGAAACAGGACATTGCCGATGCCTGCTTTTTTCATCGACTCCAGATCTTTTGTCATTCCTTCGGCCGACAAATTGCCATCCATAAAATACCAGTAAACACCAGGCCGGGCAGAATCAGGGGGGTCTTTAAACTCGTTTTTAAGATTATCATCGGATGTTGTGCTGCAAGCCGACAGTATAACCACAACAAGAGAAGCCATGGATATGATCTCTCTTAATATTAATTTGCACCTTACTATACGCATTTGTTAATATTTTAAATCAATTTTATCCGGATAAATTGTCAACTCATATTTTTTTAATACCCTCAATTCATTAAATATCTTATTTTAAATCGTATTATAATTTGGGCTGAAGCCCGATTAATATAAATTTATATTATACCCATGAATTAATGCCGAAGCTAAGAATACTGCATTAAACAAGAGCTTTAGCACAATAATTATTTTTTCTCCGGACAATAAGAATCGACATTTATAATCTGAAATATTAAAAATTTTTATTTTTCTTTACCAACTCATCTGAAAATACCAGGCATCGTGAGACGGGTATATCCAGACTGTCAACCGGATTTAACCATTTTAACTCAAGTACATGATCTCCGTTGGGTAGTTCCAGGTCAAAAAATATCTCAAGTGCCCTTGAGTGATAACTAAATGGTAATTTCCTTACAGTTACAGGGTTACCGTCAATGCTTACCTGTACCTCAGCCACATAACCGTTATTATTCAGATCCGGACCAGATGGGCCCCCCAGAATTGCTATCCCTGTTCCGGAAAATTCAATTTTCCCTGTTTCACGGATTGATTTTTCTATAATCATTTCATCTTTCGGATAGATATCAGGATATGCTATTTCCAAAGGGAGTGTTTCGGGTTTATGATATTTGATAATAATATCATTACCATCTGCTTTTCCGCCATTGTTAAGGATATTTTCAATAGAAGTATTATAACAAATCTCATAACAATCACTTAAGGAAACATTAGTATAATTGAGCTTAACATCTTCAATATCTTTATAGGAGTTCAACCATTCCTCCGGAATTTTATCATATCCCATTATTGTCCCAAGTATTCCGCCCACTGTGGAGGGATTACAATCGGAATCCTGACCGCAACGCATGGAAATATCCATTGATCTGGTAAAATCACCGTCACCATATAAAAAACCAATCAGGACATAAGCCATATTGACTGTCGCATCGATATTGAACGGACTATATACACCCGCAGTACAGTGCAGATCATATCCCCATTCGCTTTTTTCAATCTCACTCCATGTTTTGGTCCAGTCGTCCGGGTATTTTCCATGCCACCTGATCACATCCTTCATAGCCCGGTAATACTTACTCTTCGGAGGAATCAATTTTAAAGCTTCATTAACTATAAAATTAATATCATCAGAAATAAAGGCAAGTGAATACATGGCCGCAACATAAACACCGGAGTACCATCCGTCACCATAATTCATTATATGACCAACCTTGTCAGCCATTTCCACAGCCGCATCAAGTACACCTGCTGATGAAAGTCCGGCGAAGTCAGCTTCAATCTGAAAGTCGATATCATCCGAATGCATGCTATATCTCCAGTGTCCCGATTCAGGTGGCATTATGCCGTTAAGGATATTATACCTGGCAGCCTGATTGGCATGCCACAGCCTGAATCCTGCATTTGCAAAAGCTACTGCAAAAGAATCTGCAGGTGCATCCTTTCCCAGACGCCCAATCACTTCGATAAATTTTGCATCCATATAGATATCATCATTATTAAAGCGATCTTTTAATTGTTCCCCCGTCAGGGTCATTTTAACAGTATCAGGTATGATCTTTTTCTGATACCTGAACTCCGTGGGCAAGCCATAACAGACGCCTATTGTTTGTCCTGCCCAGCCTCCTTTGATCTTGTTCAGCAATTCTTCTTTTGAGATCTTAATTTCTTCCGGCGGGACGGATCTGTTACATGAATTTATTGTAACAGCTGATAATAAAATTGCGGTGATAAAAAATAGTTTAAATAAGTTCATATAATTTGTTGTATTGATTAATCAACAAAAGATAAAAAGAATATCTCAATTTTATTCAGTAACAACCACAAATAAATTTTAATTGACGATCATACTTTTAGATTTTAAGTTAATATTAATCGCCGCCATTATTTCGACATGCAATATAAATATAATATCTTTAACCTCCGGTATTATATGCTTATAACAAAAAAATATACTCATTAAAGAATTGAATAAGATAGAAGCTGAAATAGATAATCTTAAAAAGTCGATTGAAAAAAGCAAAGAAGACAAAAAGTTTGTTTTAACCAGGTATCTTGAAAAGTAATTAAAAATAACAGGAAATAAAAAAGTAAGTAAATACGTGCATTTTATGGAAATAGCTGATCCGGCGGTTAATGAAGAAAACAAAGCTGCATGTCAGCTTCAGATTTATCTAATAAATAATTCGTGGTGATTTAAAAACTGGCCGCATAATTTCCGGAAGTAAAAAAATTTGAGTGTGAAAGAGGATAAAAAATATGTTGAAACCCCCTTAATGAAGCAGTATTACAATATTAAGGGCAAACATCCCGATGCTGTCCTGCTTTTCAGGGTGGGTGATTTTTATGAAACTTTCGGAGAAGATGCTATAAAAGCAGCTGAAATTCTGGATATCACTCTTACAAGGCGTGCCAACGGCTCTGCCAGCTTTGTGGAACTGGCCGGATTCCCTTACCACGCGCTGGACACTTACCTGCCGAAACTTGTAAGAGCCGGCCAGCGGGTTGCTATCTGTGAGCAACTGGAAGATCCAAAGCTTGCAAAGAAGATAGTTAAAAGAGGTATAACAGAATTAGTAACTCCGGGGGTTTCTATCAATGATAATATTCTTGAAAAGCGGGAAAACAATTTTCTTGCCTCAGTGCACTTTGATAAAAAAATGGCAGGTATAGCTTTTCTTGATATCTCAACCGGCGAATTTATGGCAGCTGAGGGAAGTTACGAGTATGTCGATAAACTGCTTAATTCTTTTCAGCCAAAAGAGGTTTTGTTTCAGCGCGGCAGGGGTAAGGAGTTCAGGGAGATATTCGGCGACAAGTATTACTCTTATAATCTCGACGACTGGGTATATACAACGGATGCAGCAACTGACAGGCTGACGCGTCATTTTGAGACTGCCTCCCTGAAAGGTTACGGAATCCAGAATATGCAGCTCTCGATAATTGCTTCCGGGGCTATTTTGCATTATCTGGATATCACACAACATAACCAGATAAAACATATAACAGGATTGAGCCGTATCGAAGAGGAGCATTATGTATGGCTCGACCGGTTCACTATCCGTAACCTCGAATTATTCTCGCCCCTGCAGGAAGGTGGCAAATCGCTTATTCAGGTAATCGACAAAACCATAACTCCCATGGGGTCAAGATTGATGAAACGCTGGCTGGCACTTCCCCTTAAAGACACTGCTCCTATAAACGACCGCCTGGATGTTGTTGAATATTTACTGAAAAAAACAGAATTAAAGGAAAATCTTGAAGACCACCTGCGACAGATAGGAGACCTTGAAAGGCTTGTTTCCAAAATAGCAGCAGGACGGATTAATCCGCGTGAAACAGTCCAGGTAAAAAATGCTCTGAATGCCATCATCCCTGTTAAACAGGCTTGTGCTGAAGCTGACAATAAAACTCTTAACCGTTTCGCAGAACAACTTAATCCTTGCGACCTGATCCGTGAACGGATACATAAGGAAATCGTCGCGGACCCTCCTGTTGCTGTTAGCAAAGGGAAAGTGATAGCTGCAGGGGTTTCAGAAGAACTTGATGAGTTACGTGATATAGCTTATTCCGGAAAGGATTACCTGGCCCGGCTTCAGCAAAAAGAGAGTAAAAAACATGGCATACCCTCTCTGAAAGTAGGATTCAACAATGTATTCGGATACTATATTGAAGTGCGGAACACACATAAAAATAAGGTGCCTGACGACTGGATCCGGAAACAAACGCTGGTGAGCGCCGAACGATATATTACCGAAGAACTGAAGGAATATGAATCAAAGATCCTTGGTGCAGAGGAAAAAATCCAGATACTGGAAACGAAAATTTTTGGAGAGCTGATTCTTGCTTTGTCAGAATACATTTCTGCCATACAATTGAATTCCAATATACTGGCACAAACAGATTGCCTCTTGTCCTTTGCTTCTTGTGCATCCATCTATGGCTACTTCAGACCGGAAGTTAATGAATCACTGAAAATTGACATTAAAAACGGCCGTCACCCTGTTATCGAGCATCAGCTGCCCATTGGCGAATCATATATCGCAAATGATGTTTTCCTTGATCAGGAGGATCAGCAGATAATCATTATTACAGGCCCGAATATGGCCGGAAAATCGGCTCTTATACGACAAACAGCGCTGATTGTGCTGCTCACCCAGATTGGTTCATTTGTGCCGGCAGAGTCGGCAAAAATAGGTGTCGTCGATAAAATATTCACCCGGGTGGGCGCATCTGATAACATTTCACTCGGAGAATCAACTTTTATGGTTGAGATGAACGAAGCTGCAAGTATTTTGAATAATGTGTCTGACCGCAGCCTGATTCTCTTTGATGAGCTGGGAAGGGGAACTTCCACATATGATGGTATCTCAATTGCATGGTCTGTAGTTGAATATCTGCATGAACATCCCCGGGCTAAAGCTAAAACACTTTTTGCAACGCATTATCATGAGCTTAATGAAATGGAGGGCTCCTTCCCACGCATAAAAAATTATAATATCTCGGTGAAAGAGGTGGGGAATAAAGTTGTTTTCCTGCGAAAGCTGGTAAGAGGCGGCAGTAATCATAGTTTCGGCATCCATGTGGCAACAATGGCAGGCATGCCCAAATCGGTAACCGGCAGAGCGGAAGAAATACTTAAAAAGCTGGAAGGCAATAAAGAGGACAAAGATCTCTCAAAACCCCTTGTCGAAATAGGCAAAAAAAGAGAGGGCATGCAATTGAGCTTCTATCAGCTTGATGATCCGGTACTGAAAGAGATAAGAAATGAAATAGCCACTCTGGATATCAATAACCTGACCCCGATAGAAGCTTTGAATAAATTAAATGAAATTAAGAAACTTGCCGGCCTGCGGTAAAAATTTTTTTTGATATTTTGTGAGATAGAAAAATAGCGATATATTTGCATCGCTTAAAAATAGTGTTCTTTAAATATAACATATCTTGTCTGACGGTCACCAGGCCGGATTTTTAGGGCACTCCTGAAATACTCCGGAATTGTAACCGGAATGCAGGTTAAAGATCATGCGAGAATAGCTCAGTTGGTAGAGCACGACCTTGCCAAGGTCGGGGTCGCGGGTTCGAGTCCCGTTTCTCGCTCGAAGTTGAGAAAAGGGATAATCAATTCAATATCACTGTATTGAAAAGATCAAATATCAGTAATCTGAATCCCGTTTTCTCATTATTTTTTTTGGAGGCCCGGGTGGTGGAACTGGTAGACACGTTGGACTTAAAATCCAATGGCCCTACAACGGCCGTGCGGGTTCAAGTCCCGCCCCGGGTACCTTAATTTATTATCAGATCATAAGGGAGCCTGGCATAAATGCCTCTCAAAGCTGAAGCCTTCTTAAGATATTCATAATATCTGTATTTTTCGCCCAGCTCTTTCTTGAGTATCCCGGAACGCAGATCATCGGTACCTCCTTTAAAAAGCTGCTCAAAAGGATCGGGAAGCGCCGGCAGAGCAACAGTCCGGTAATTCTCCAGCCCTTCAATTTCAGCAGCCAGCTTAACCGCATCTTCAAGTCCGCCAAAATCATCTATTAAATTTAGCTCTTTTGCATTCTCCCCTGACCAGACACGCCCCTGCCCGATCATGTCAACTTCTTCTTTGGACATATTTCTGCCTTCTGCAACGTGCACAACAAAAGTATTATAAATATCTTCTATGCTGTTTTTCATGAGCATGTGCTCATAATCGGTCATCGGCCTGGTAATGGGTATCAGACTGGAATTTTCATTTGTCTCCACTACATCAGTTGAAATGCCTATCTTATCCTTCAAAAGGCCTTCAATGTCGGGAATAATTCCAAAAACCCCAATGGAACCGGTAATAGTATTGGGATGGGCAATAATCCGGTCAGCCGCACAGGCTATATAATAACCGCCCGAAGCGGCCACATCACTGAAAGATGCAACAATAGTCTTTTCTTCAGCAGCCAGTTTAACCTCCCGCCATATAATTTCCGAATCAAATACGCTTCCCCCCGGGGAATTTATCCTGAATACAATTGCCTTATATGTACTGTCCTGGCGCACTTTTCGTATCTCTTTACCGATCTCATCCCCTATTATGACATTACTGCCTCCTGCCGACATGCCTATGTCGCCACTGGCATAAATAACAGCAATCTTGTTACGGCTAAAAGGTTTATCGCTTTTCGATTTGACAGGAACATGTGCATACCGTCCCGCATCAATAATGGGTATGCCTTTTTTATCTTCAACGCCTGTTATCCCGCGAAGGTCATCCAGTACCTCATCCTTGTATTTTGCAGCATCCAACAATCCGGTTTCTGCAATTTCTTTTCCGGTCTTAAGGGTCTGCACACTATCTGCGAGATTATTTAACCTGTCCACAGGGATATTTCTCTTTTCCGAAATCCCGTTCAGCATATGATTCCACAGACTGTTCATATATACCATGGTCTGTTCCCGGTTTTCCTCACTCATCTCCTCAAGCAAAAATGGCTCTACTGCTGCTTTGAATTTTCCATGGCGAACAACCTGCATATCTATGCCAATTTTTTCCAAAGCCCGCGTGAAAAATAATAGCTGACTCGAAAGCCCCCTGAAATCAACCGATCCAAGAGGATGAACCACAACCTGGTCGGCAACAGTTGACAGGTATAATGCTTTCTGGTCATATACATCTCCATAAGCATAAACAGGTTTATCACAACTGTCTTTAAACATGATCAGCTTATTTCTTATCTCTTCAACGGAAGCCATTCCTCCATTAATGACAGAAAGTTTCAGATACACTCCTTTAATACGGTCATCATTGACTGCTTTTTCAAGAGAGGCCCTGATATCATCCAGGCCTATCATCTTCATTCGCTCAAAGCCCGGGATATCAATATTCTGAAAGGGGTCTTTCGGAGCGCGGTCAACGATCTGGCGCCCAAGGTCAATTACAAGCATTGAATTATCTTTCACAACTACCTGTTTTTCCGACACAGAAACAAGTATCCCCAAAACAAAAAAGAAAAAAATTGTGCTAAGTATTGATACGGCCAGTATGCCAACAATGGTTGCCAGCACATACTTAAAAAAATCTTTCATTCGTTACAAATTTTATAATTATTCTACAGTACTCTTAATATCAGGGTTATATAAACTCAACCACCATCAGGTTTATAAGTTATATTTCAGTTATATTTGTCTTTTTACTAAATTTAGCCTTTTCTAAATCATGTTTAGTGCTATTATGAACCAGAGAGAACCTTTTCCCTTCGTGAACAAAACCTTTCCCGGAGCCGGATGGCAGGATCAAAAGATCATTACCCCGGTCTGCTGTTTTCAGTAACAAAACTGATATAGAAATATGTAATCCCGGTAATAATTTATCTTATCATTAGTATTACAAATATAAAACATTATGCATGAAATCTTTTTAGGAATAGGCGGAAATATCGGCGATAAAAAGTCAAATTTTAAAAAAACTTATATCAATATTGAAGCAGGACTGGGCAGGATCACCAGGAGGTCATCTGTTTATGAAACTCCGCCATGGGGTTTCAGTGCAAAAGAGAATTTCTGGAATCAGGTACTGCTTATCGACAGCCGGTTGTCACCCGGTGAATTGTTAACGGAGATTCATAAAATTGAGGGATTGTTCAGAAGGATAAATACTGAAGGAAAGTACAAATCACGTGAAATGGATATTGACATATTGTATTATGACAACATTTTTTTGAATACCGGGGACATGATAATCCCGCATCCCTTAATTCAACAAAGGCTCTTTGTCTTAGTACCTCTCAATGAAATTGCACCCGGCTTTAAACATCCTTTGCTCAGGCTCACCAGCAGGCAACTGCTGCAGGATTGTAAAGATGAATCAGTAATCAAACGAGTTGAGTTTAATGAAACAAACATGAATTTTCATCATTCAAAATTTCCCAAAAAAGAATGATTGCAATTTATATGAGAGTAAGGAACGAAGTGTTCCATTGAATTATAAATTTTAATCACACGAAAATGATCTGAAATATGATAAATATTGATTTCCAACTTAAACCTGAAGATCTTAATGATAAAATAAATTTTTTCTGGAAACTTTCCGGGGAAAAAATTATAAGTATTGAAAATGATATTCCCCGCTTAAAAGGTTCCCCGGTTTTTACTGTAAACGGAAAGTATATATCGCGTGAATGGACTGAATGGACCCGGGGTTTTCAATACGGTTCTTCGCTTCTGCAGTATGATGCCGCAGGTGATGAATATTTTCTGGAAACCGGACGAAAAGCTACTGTCGGGAAAATGTCTCCACACATAAGCCATACCGGCGTTCACGATCACGGATTTAATAACCTGAGCACTTACGGGAATCTCTTAAGACTGATGAACGAGGGTAAAATACCATATAATGAGTGGGAAAAAATTTTTTATGAACTGGCAATAAAAATATCCGGGTCGGTTCAGGCCTGCAGGTGGACATCAATAAAAAACGGGGGATTCATCTATTCCTTTAACGGGCCTCATTCCCTTTTTGTCGATACAATAAGGTCGTGCCGCATATTAGTGGCTGCCCATCTTATGGGGCATGTTCTCCAGGGTGAGAATGATATAAAAATATCGCTGTTGCAAAGAGCTGTAGAGCACATTATTACAACTGCAAGATATTCTGTATTTTATGGAGAGGGGCGCGACCGGTATGATGTTTGGGGCAGAACTGCTCACGAAAGTATATTTAATATAAATGACGGCAATTTCCGGTGCCCGTGCTCACAACAGGGCTATACCGGATTTTCAACATGGACAAGGGGACTGGCATGGGCTATGCTCGGATTTACAGAAGAACTTGAAGCCCTGCAAAGAATAAATGAAAAGGACATGAAGTCACCAGGAGGAAAAGCGGAAGTTGAAAAGATCATGCTTAAAGCTGCCCGGGCTACATGCGATTTTTATATAATGAACAGTCCCGCTGACGGCATACCTTACTGGGATACGGGAGCCCCCGGCCTTTATAAGCTGGGCGATTATCTGAATGAACCGGCAAATCCGTATAACGAATGGGAGCCGGTTGACAGTTCGGCTGCTGCCATCGGGGCACAGGGTTTGCTCCGGCTGGGCAACTATCTTATCAACAAAGGAGAAAAAGAACCGGGAAGCAGATACTGGCAGGCAGGACTGACAGTCATGAGGACATTGCTTGACAGGCCTTATCTTAATAGTGATGCCGGACACCAGGGATTAATATTACATAGTATTTACCATCAGCCTAACGGATGGGATAATGTGCCGGCAGGACAAAAAATTGCATGCGGGGAATCATCTATGTGGGGGGATTACCACGCCAGGGAGGCAGTACTTTATATACAAAGGATCATCAACGGGGAAAAGTATTACTCTTTCCTTAACTGTGTTGCAGATAATGATAACATTTAATTTGTCAGGCATAATTCATGAAGCAGGCATGTTCTTTTTAATCAAAAAGATATCACAATAGTGGATGATTAAAAAATGTAGGAGAACAAAGTTGCCCTACATATTTATAAATTTTCAATTAATATATTTACAGTGAATTATTAAGTTTAAAAAAGCTGATTAAATCATGGATATACATATCAGGAAACAGATTAATTTAAAAGTCAGATTAATCTTTTGCAAATAAAAATAGCAATCAGGTCGCTCCGGTTATTTCAGTTGTGAAATGGCTCGCGCTGCCCTTGCAGATAAAGAAAATATTATTGATCAAAGTAAAAAAAGTAAATAAATGGCAGCCAGATTAAAAGATTTTTCCGCATTATGCGTCCATACAATAACTAATAAGCCCTGGGATCTCAGACAATGTGTTGAAAATTACACAGCTGCCGGAATCACGGGAATTACCGTATGGCGAAATGTGCTGGAAGGGAAAAACCTGGGTGAGATGAGGATGTTGCTAGATGATTCTCCCCTTACCGTGGTCTCCGTAGCACGTGGAGGATTTTTCGCCTCTTCACGAAAAGAAAAGAGAGATGCAGCAATAGATGATAATTACAGGGCTATTGAAGAAACAAGCACCATGGGGGCCCCTCACCTTGTACTGGTACCCGGTTCCGATCCCGGCCAGCCGCTTGAAAAATCGCGTGAACAGATCATGGAAGGGATCGTAAAAATACTTCCCGGCGCTGTGTCAGCAGGAGTGAAACTGGCAATAGAACCGCTTCACCCTATGTATGCAGGCGACAGGTCGGCAGTGAATACACTGTCGGAGGCTAACCGGATGGCGGAAGAGATAAATTCCCCGTTTGTAGGGATTGCAATCGATGTTTATCATCTTTGGTGGGACCCAAATCTCTGCCGGGAGATTAAAAGATGTGGCAGAAATGGAAATATCCTTGCATTCCATGTGTGCGACTGGAATGTGCCAACCGTGGATTTGCTCAACGACCGGGGCCTGATGGGTGACGGCTGTATCAATATTCCTGAAATACGGGGCTGGATGGAGGAATCGGGCTTCAGCGGTTTCAATGAAGTTGAAATTTTTTCTGATAAATATTGGGCAATGAATCAAAATGAGTATATTGGAAAAATTAAAAATGCATATCTGAATTTCACATAATATGATCCGTAAAATAGGTATAATCATGAACGGCGTTACAGGCCGCATGGGGACTAACCAGCATCTGATGCGTTCGATAGTTGAGATTATCAGACAGGGGGGAGTTAAGGCAGGCAGTTCTGAATATATAATCCCCGATCCGGTGCTCACCGGCAGGAACGAGATTAAACTAAAAAAGCTCTCAGAGTTATCGGGAATAGAAAAATGGTCAACTGACCTGGAATCACTCCTGAAAAATCCTTACTACCAGGTATATTTCGATGCCCAGACAACCGGCCGCCGTGCAGAGGCAGTCAGAATGGCTGTTAAGGCCGGAAAACATATTTATTGTGAAAAACCTGTTGCCACTGATACACATACAGCTCTCGAATTATACAGAATTTGCGAGGAAGCAGGAGTAAAGCATGGCGTTGTACAGGACAAATTGTGGCTTCCTGGGCTGGTAAAGCTGAAAAGATTGATACAGAAAGATTTCTTCGGAAAAATACTTTCTGTGCGCGGTGAATTTGGATACTGGGTTTTCGAAGGAGATACAATACCTGCACAAAGGCCGTCATGGAATTACAGGAAAGAAGATGACGGAGGAATAATCATGGATATGCTGTGCCATTGGCGGTATGTACTTGACAACTTATTTGGCAGGGTTAAAGGCGTATTTTGTCTTGGTGCAACTCATATACCGGAAAGAACCGACGAGCTTGGGAAACAGTACAAATGCACAGCAGACGATGCTGCATATGCAACTTTTGAGCTTGAAAACAATATCATCGCCCATTTTAACTCATCATGGACTACAAGGGTCAGAAGAGATGACCTGCTCACGATCCAGGTCGATGGCACTAAAGGTTCTGCGGTGGCAGGACTCCGGGAATGCCTGACTCAACATTACGGGAATACTCCCCGTGCAGTGTGGAATCCTGATATACCTCAGCAGGTAAATTTTTATGACGGCTGGAACAGGGTGCCTGACCAGGAGGAGTATGATAATGCGTTTAAAGCAGAATGGGAACTTTTTCTTAAACATGTCGTAATGGATGAACCTTTCCCCTGGAATCTTCTTGAAGGGGCTAAAGGGGTTCAGCTGGGGGAAAAAGGGCTTGAAAGCTGGTCGAAAAAATGCTGGGTGGAAATCCCGGATATCTCTTAATGTATGATTAGCAGGAACGAAGTGCTTTGCGCTGATGATGCAATCAGGCGAGGTGTTCACAGGTTCTCAGATTTTTAATTAATTTACTCAGGTATTTATAACATTTTTAATCTATCGGAGAATATGGAAAAAACAGCTTTGATAACGGGAGGATCCCGGGGGATAGGCCTGGGTATAGCTACAGAACTGGCACGGGCAGGATTCAGTCTGGCAATAAACGGCATCAGGGAAAAAGCAAATTCTTCTTTAGCCGCCCTCAGGGGATACGGAGGAAAAGTGATATATATAAGGGGGGACGTATCTGACAAAAGCGACAGGGATAAAATTTTCAATACAGTGGTTTCGGAATTTGGCAGGCTCAATGTGCTTATCAATAATGCAGGTGTTGCACCACGGGAAAGGAAGGATATTCTTGAAGCGGATGAAGAGATATTTGATGAGGTTATTAATATAAATCTGAAGGGGCCATATTTTCTCACAAAGCTTTTTGCAAACCTGATGGTTGAGACCAGGAAAAAAGAGCCTGATTTTCCCTGTTGCATAATAAATGTTTCTTCGGTATCTGCTACAATGGCTTCTGTTAACCGGGGGGAATACTGCATTTCAAAAGCAGGCACAGCTATGGCAACAAAATTATGGGCTGCCCGTCTCGGAGAATATGATATACCTGTTTACGAAATACGTCCGGGAGTGATCAAAACCGACATGACCGCCCCGGTAAAAGAGAAATACGACAGGCTGTTCAAACAGGGTATAAATCTACAGAAACGATGGGGAATGCCTGAAGATGTAGGTAAGGTCGCCCTGGCAATGGCAACCGGAATGCTAAACTACTCCACAGGCCAGGTTATCGGAGTTGACGGGGGAATGACAATTCAGCAATTATAAATAATAAGTAAAAAAATGAGTAATCTGACTAATAAAAAAAGGACAATCTACTGGAGAATAATCGTTGCAACAGCCATATTCTTAATAGTAATAACTTTCACACCACTTGTTACAGAGCCGGGAAAAACAGAACCAAGGATTTTATACATGCCATATACTCTTTGGCTGAGTGTGCTGATAACTGTTGCCCTGGTTGTTTTAACCTATATAGGCGGCAGCATTCACCTGAGGAATAATAAGGACGGGGAATCTGATAAAACCGGATGAATATTAATCAATGACAGATATACTGATCTTACTTTATAACCTGTAATCAAAATAAAAAAATAGTAATATGCTTAAGTGGCTTTCAATTGTCGGATCTGTTTATGTAGCTATCCTCTTTTTTCTTTCATGGCGTTCACGGCGGAAAATAAAATCGAACGAGGACTTTATGATGGCAGGGTCGAATATAGGACTGGTATTGGGATTTATGACCTTTGCCGCCACCCTGTTCAGTACCTTCACACTGATGGGGATGCCCGATTTTTCAAGGTCCCACGGAGTCGGGGCATGGATATTCCTGGCTTTTTCAGATGCAGGGATGGTCTTTCTTATTGTCTGGTTCGGCTTTCATCTTCGTAAACAGGTCTCAAAAAAAGGATTCCGCGGAATGTCCGAATTACTTCAAAATTGCTACCGTAACAAATGGGCAGGATATCTCTATTTTTTTGGAGCCTTTGTTTTCCTAATCCCTTATGTGGCAATACAGATCAGGGGGGTGGCTATCTTCCTTGAACAGGCCTTCCCGACAGTCCTGCCGGCATGGACATGGTCGCTGATGATAGTGATCATCATGTTGCTGTATTCTGAATTTGGCGGACTAAAAGCTATTATTTACGCTGATTTTATGCAAGGCACCATGCTCCTGATTGTTGTATGGATCATTGCTCTCACTTGTATGAACTACCTTGGAGGGTGGAGTGAAATGTTCTCCAAAGCAGAAGCTGCTGATCCTGCGCTTCTCTCCACACCAGGCCCGCGGGGATTGCTTAATGCACAGTTTTTAATTGCTTCTTTTGTGGCAATACTAATGATACCCGTTACACAGCCACAGTTATCGACACGTCTTATCATCATGAAAAGCATGCGGTCAATGCACCGTATGGCAGTGGCAGTAGGCACCTTTGCCATGCTTGTTATTTTCCCGACTATAATAATAGGATTATATGGTGCAGTAAAATATCCTGATGCCTCTGTACCCGATTTCTTAGGCCATGTTCTCCTGCTGGACCAGCCCGGTGTCATTGGCGCTGCAGCAATAATCGGCCTCTTCGCAGCTGCAATGTCAACCTCCGATTCACAGCTTTTTGCTCTGGGAAATGAATTACGGGGACTGCTTGGCCAGAAAGGAAGCGAATCACTTATGCCCATTCGGCTCTCCATCATCAGCTTTGCGGCAGCGGCCCTTATCTTTTCACTGTTAAGCAGTGATCAGCTGGTTATGCTGGCGCGCACAAGCTTTGCGGGAACAGCCATGATGGGACCTATGGTTATAGTTGCAATACTTGCAAAAAAGCCTCAGGGAAAATTTATAATTGTTATCACCGGATTCGCGCTGGTAATATTCATTCTTTCCCTTTCCGGCATTTTACCGGAAATAATATGGAATTGCCGGATGGACCTGTTATTGTTTATTATTCTTGCAGTTCTGGCATCTGCCAACCATTTTAGATTTATTATTTTTAAACGATAATTTATTATTTTTAAATAATGATTGAGCCAAGTCTAAAAAGGCGCTTCGCGTCCTTTTTAGGCAAATTTAAAAAATTTATTAACCTGATTTTTATACATTTATAAAATAACATAAAGTATTAATCAATAAAAATTTTAGTTTTTATACCGAACTCATGATTTATTATTGAGTTCCGGCGAGGCAGGGCCCGGCATGATTATAATCTGAAAAACTGTTCTGTTTTCTGGTCAAATTCATCAGGTACAGCAACAAAAAACTGCTTTAACCTTGGGAAAAGTTTAATCCTGTTTATCTCGCTGAGATGTTCAACCTGGTTTTCCAGAATGAATATTTCTTCGGAAGTAAAATCGTAATCCCCCGAAGTCAGTTCATTAATAAAAACAAAAAAGTCATGATCGTTACCTAATTGATCATTTATTCTGTTTAACTGATCAGTCTTTAATCTGAAATACCTGGGATGAATAAATCTGATAAAATCGAGCTGATAGAACAATTGCTTGAGTTTCTTGCGCAGAGAATGAAATTCATCGGCGGAACTGTCGCCGGTAAGATTTTCATACCGGCTGAAGCTTTGAAGATAAGAGTTGCTAACTTCCCGGAAGAGGCCGGCTTTTGTAATTTTTATACTATCCCCGAGGTCAAAATATGATTCAAAACCGGAAAAAAATTCTTTTATGACAACACATATTTCATTGTTGCAAAATGATTCTCCTATAAGGTTTTTGTTATGAAGGATCATTTTCTCCCTTGCCGTCCTTATCTTACGCTCCGGAATGAATTTGTGTCCCTTTATCTCCCTCTCAAGAAGATCGATATTGACAAATGATTCCCTTACAGGCGCCAGCAACTTACCGAAATGGCGTATCTCTTCAATCACTTTTTCAGATCTGCCACCTGATATCCCGATATAAAAGCGAAACCAGGCACGTAAACGTTTAAAAGATTTTCGAAGTTCGTGAACAGCCAGATTGGAGGAGACATTCCCGGCAGTACAGAAATAGTCAATTTTTTCTATCTGCCTGGCAATTGCTTTCTCTAATTTATTTCCTGCGCTTTGGATCATACTAACGATTAACAGGGAATACAAAAATAGCGAATAAATTTCAAAAACGAAAAAAGAGAAATTTTACAGGGTGATTATTTCAAAACCTGTATAAGGTATCAACGCTGCCGGTATTTTAATCCCTTCTGAAGTCTGGTTATTTTCCAGCAAAGCAGCCACTATGCGGGGAAGAGCCAGGGCACTGCCGTTCAGGGTATGCACAGGTTGTGGTTTTTTTGTTTTTTCTCCGCGGTAACGGACTTTCAGGCGGTTCGACTGGAAAGATTCAAAATTGGAAACAGAGCTGACCTCCAGCCACTTTTTTTGTCCTGCTGAAAAAACTTCAAAATCATATGTCAAAGCAGAGGTAAATCCCAGATCGCCTCCGCATAAGCGCAGAATGCGATATGGCAGCT
Source organism: uncultured Prolixibacteraceae bacterium (assembly GCA_964540755.1). Taxonomy (GTDB): domain Bacteria; phylum Bacteroidota; class Bacteroidia; order Bacteroidales; family Prolixibacteraceae; genus JAAYJR01. The sequence continues at coordinate 18,760 of CAZIOB010000161.1, forward strand.
CCAGTTTTTCAATCAGGCCGGAAACATGATTTGTCATTTCATCCAGTATTATGTATGACTCATCCGGATGAGCAATCTGCACTATCTCAACTTTATCAAACTGATGAAGGCGATTGAGGCCGCGAACATCCTTCCCGTATGATCCGGCTTCCCTTCTGAAACATGAACTATAAGCTGTATTCTTAACAGGCAGTTCTTCCTCATTAAAAATTATATCACGATAGATATTGGTAACAGGAACCTCGGCAGTGGGTATAAGATAAAGATTATCGGAAGATACATAATACATCTGTCCTTCCTTGTCAGGTAACTGTCCCGTACCAAATCCCGACTCCTCATTAACGACAAGCGGAGGTTGTATCTCTTCATATCCTGCTCTCCTGTTTTCGTCAAGGAAAAAATTTATCAATGCTCTCTGCAGCTGAGCTCCCTTGCCGCGGTAAACAGGGAAACCGGCACCAGTTATTTTAACGCCCAGTTCAAAGTCGATAAGATTATATTTTTGTGCAAGCTCCCAGTGAGGCAATGCCCCTTCATCCATATCAGGCATCTGGCCTGATCTCTTTATTTCTTCATTATCCTCTTCTCCTTTTCCGGGGGGGACTGATTCATGCGGCAGGTTAGGAAGGAGTATCCGGAGTTCATAAACCTTTGTATCGATATCAGCAAATTCTTTGTCCAATTGCTTTATTCCCTCCTTTAACTCCGAGGTGCGAGCTTTAACCAGGGCTGCCTCCTCTTTCTTACCTTCCCTGACCAGGCTCCCTATTTTCCTCGAGATTACATTCATCTCTGCCTTGGCCTTATCTGACTCTTTCTGGATTTCATTCTTGCGTTTGTATAACGCAATGATATTGCCAACAACCGGGGCCGCATCAAAATTTCGTTTTTTCAGCCTCTCAATGACAAGGCCGGGATTATCCTGTATGAATTTAAGATTGAGCATTGAGAATCGCTTTTGCTTCTTCAATCCATGGAGCCGGATCCTTGGATGCATAGCGACTTCCTGCCTCTGCCAGAATGTCTTGTAGTTTACCAACTGATGAGTCTGCCAGCTCCTTATAGGTCATTATCCCTGCTTCAATCAGTATATCTGATATTTTAGGGCCTATCCCGGAAATCTTTTTCAGATCATCAGCTTCTGATACCTCACCTTTCGCTTCCGTGGCCGTTTTCAGGACTTTTTCAGCAGCAGGTTTTTCTGCTCCGGCAGCCGGTCTGGACTTCTCTGTTTTTTCTTCTGATTTGGCCTTTTCCGCCTCAACTGCAACCTCTTTAGTTTCAGGTTCTTCCTGGATAGAAACAGGTTCAGCTACAGCAATTTCCACCTCTGTTACAGGATCAATTGAGACATAAGAACGATTTTTTCTTTTCCTTCTGAAAATCACAGTCCCGTCAAGAAGAGCAAATAAAGTATGGTCCTTGCCTATACCGACATTTTCACCCGGATAATGCTTCGTTCCCCGCTGGCGCACTAAAATATTACCAGCTTTTGCAAATTGTCCTCCGTATATCTTTACTCCCAGTCGTTTGCTTTCCGATTCCCGTCCGTTCTTCGTACTGCCAACACCTTTTTTATGAGCCATGGTAATTTTTTTTTAGTTTATCCAACAATATTTTCAATCTGAATTTGCGTGAACTGCTGCCTGTGGCCATTAAGTTTTTGATAGCCTTTTCTTCTTTTTTTCTTGAAAACAAGCACCTTGTCACCTTTTAAATGTCCCAGCACTTTGGCTGTCACTTTAGCGCCTTTAACAACAGGGGTACCTACAGTAACCTTTCCGTCATCGCCAATCAGCAGCACTTTATCAAAATCAATAACATCTCCTTCGGCTGCTTCAAGCCTGTGCACAAAAAGCTTTGTTTCGGCTTCAACCCTGAACTGCTGTCCTGCAATCTCTACAATCGCGTACATAACTTTAATATTAATGTTTTTATTGCCGGGCGGGATTTTTTCTTATATCCTCTTTTCATGCCCGTACAATTCTGAATTTTCGGATTGCAAAAGTAGTTATTTTTAGAAAACAGGCAAATAATGACAGATAATTTATTTTTTAATCTGCAGGAAAAGAATTCAACTACATATTTCAAAGCAAAAACCAAAATGATTGTTATATTTGTTAAAAATCCAGATTCAGACAGGAATGCAAAAGATACGTTTAAATATACTGGGATTATCTGTAAGTCAAACGCAATCCGGTGCATATGCACTGGTTTTATCAGAAGAGAAAGGGAACCGCAGGATGCCTATAATAATCGGACCGGTTGAAGCCCAGGCTATTGCCATTCAGCTGGAAGGACTTAAACCGCCGCGGCCACTCACGCATGACCTGATCAAAAATATTGCACTGGCGTTTGAAATAGCCCTGTTAGAAGTTACCATATACAAGCTGGAAGAAGGGATATTTTACTCCGAACTACTATGCGAGATGAACGGACAGGAAGTACGTATTGATTCCCGGACTTCAGATGCAGTAGCACTGGCCCTGCGCTTCAAATGTCCTATTTATACTACGGAAGAAATCTTATCAAAGGCAGGAATAATACTGGATTCAGACGAAGAAAAAAAGGCCGGCCGGGAAAAGACGGAGAAAAAGGCCGGGCCTGTTAAATCTTCTTCATTCTCTAACTATACATTAAGCGAACTTGAAGAAATGCTCAATGAAGCAGTACAGAATGAAGACTATGAAAAAGCTTCGGTATTGAGAGATGAAATTAGTAACCGCAAAAAAAATTAGGCAGGATGCAATCATAAATTTTATTTCCCTGCCCACTGCTTGAAACTTCCCGACTTCAGTCTGCTAATAAGCAGACTATTTTTAAAAGGTGATTTTAAAAGCACTTTAAGTTTCCCTGCAAAATATTTTTCAATTCTTTCTATCGCATTGATATTAACTATAACCTGCCGGTTTGCCCTGAAAAAAAGTTCAGGATCAAGCTCTTCCTCCAACGCATCAAGGGTGAAATCTATAATATAGTTATTATTACTGAATGTTACCGCAGTGGTAATCCTGTTTTCACTATAAAAATATGCAATATCTCCGGCCCGGAGGCTCATAAATGCATCACCCCGTGAAATCAGGAATCTTTTCCGGTATTTCTTATCCCATCGGCGAATGGCCTCAAAAACATCAGAATAATCCTTTCCCGGAGATCCTGACAAGTATAATTCATTATAATTTTCAAATTTTTTAATGGCGGCCTCCAGGTCTTTTTCCCTGAAAGGCTTAAGAAGATAATCGATGCTGTTCACCTTAAAAGCCTGTATAGCATAATTATCATAGGCAGTGGTAAAAATAACCATCTTATCAATCCTGACCTGATCGAAAATCGAAAAACAGAGTCCGTCTGCCAGCTGGATATCCATAAAAAACAGGTCGGGATGCGGATTGCTTCTTAACCATGCAACACTGTGCTTTACACTGCCGAATGTTTTTATGATCTGCCACCGGGGCCTTAATTTTGCTATCATCCCCTGCAGCAACCGCAGATTATATAATTCGTCCTCTATTAAAATGACCTGCATGATTATTCCGCTCTTATATTCTGTTTATAGCAGCATTTTTCACTGCTAAAGCAATGGTATTTTCACTTCGAATTTATTATCATCCTGACTAATTTTCATTGGTCTGGAAGTCAGCAGACTGTAACGTTTTTCCAGGTTCTCCAGCCCTGTCTGCTCCGATTGAACAGATTCTTTCAGATTTATATTATTCCTGACAGTTAAGGTACCTTCCTCTGCTGTTATCTCAATGAGGAGCGGCTCCTCCTTAACAGCAATATTATGTTTTACGGCATTTTCAACCAGTAATTGCAGTGCAAGAGGGGGAATCTCCATCTCACCTGCCGGCTCACTAACCCGGATTTTTACGGAAAATGCCTCTCCCAGTCTTTCTTTATGAAGGCTTGCGTATGATTTAATGAAATCCACTTCATCACTTAACTTTACTGTAGTTTTATCTTTACTCTGAAGCACATAACGGTAAACATCAGTAAAATTCTGTATGAAATGAATTGCTGCCGCAGGATCAAAAGTGATCATAGACTTCAACACGCTCAGATTATTAAACAGGAAATGGGGATTCAGTTGTGACTGCAAAGATTTATAGTCACTTATAAGCTTAAGACTTTTAAACTCTTCCAGTTGTCTTACTGAATATATCCATTTCTCAATTATGCGAAGTGTTATTGATACCAGTATCAGGATAAAAATAAAAAACAGGCCGAAAAGCATCATCAGCTGTACTATGGAATGTGAAAAGAAGAGGTCGTCTTTCACGATGAGAAAAAAATAAAATACAGCGGAAAGAGCAATTGTAAAACTAACAACAAAATGAAGAACAACACGGAGGCTGAGCTTTTCAGGAATCGGCAGCAGCCTCTCTGCAATATGGTCGAGAAGGACATTGGTCTCGCTGATAATATTAAAGATAAGAACTACAAGCAAATATTCAGTGATGGTAAGCTCTATTTCCCTGGGACCGCCGATCTTAACTGCAAAAAATAAAAATAGCAGTCCCACGCCACTTACCATGACCAGCCGTAATAAAAAACTGCTGACCGTATAAGCAGAAAGCCGGCTTAAAAAATGTAGCTCACTGTTTTTCATACAATCAAAATTACCGGAATTTATCTAAAATCTGAGAACTTGTTAAATACTTACTGATCCCGGCACCCGGATGAAATGAAAAGCTCTCATATAGAAAACCCCGACTTCTGTTACCAAATTTAAGAACAAAAAGTAACACCTGAAAATTGAAATTTATTTTCTTACCGGTATCAATCTTCCCCTGGCCTTATTCCATATTGTCTCCTTAATTTTAAAATCGGCCCGCGCATCAACAAGCTCTGCAAAGGCTTCATGCCAGCGGGTCTGTGCCATAAGAAGTTCTGTAATGGTTTCCATGCCAACGTCATAATTATCACGGGAAACCCTAAGGTTTTCCTCCGCTTCCAGCAGCGCTTCCTCACTTATCTTTACACGCTCCCATGCCAGGTTAATATTTAATCTCGCCTGTTCGGATTCCATCTTTAATAATTCCCTGTTTTTTTCCAGTTCCAGCTCTTTTATCTCTTTGTCGATTTTTGCCGAATTAATTTTATTCTTTCCCTCACCCCAGTGGAATAACGGGATTTTCACCGTAGCTATGGCATAAAAGCTTGAATTTGAAAAATCAGTGTCGGTAAACTCAATACCATCAATATGAAAATACCCCGTTTGTATGCCGGCCACAGGTAAAAAATCTGCACGGGCACTGATGATGTTTTGCTCCTGTAAGTCAATGTTCTTCTGCATAAGACTGTATTCAGGCCTTCCTGTAACATTCAGGATCACTGAATCTGTTTCTGCCGGGGATTCAACTGTAATTACGGTATCTTCAGCTATTATCGGGGTATCGGACGGCAAACCGGTAATCCGGCACAGGTCCATGCGGGTAAGCTCCTGTCCGTTCTTTGCTTTCTGAAGGCCAAGCCGGGCATGATTATATTCCACCCGGACTTTCAGCAGATCCCCTTTAGATACCATCTCCACCTGGTAACTGTCCCTTGTTCTTTTCAGCAGCCGTGAAAGCATCTCTACCACCTGTTCTGCAAGTCTTACTTTCTGACTTACAGATATATAGGTCCAGTATTTTTTATCAGCTTCAACAATAGTGTTAATTCTGTGAAGCTCAAGATTCTCATCAGCCATTTCAACTCCAATATCAGCCATTTTACATCCGGCATTTATTTTACCGCCCGTATAGAGAGGCTGTCCCAGGGATACGGCTCCCAGATAAGCGCCATTCAGACTAATACTCAGCGGAAGCCAGGCATACATATTAAAAAGAGGATTGCCGTCAGGCCCTATGACCGGATTACCCGTAGCCGGATCTGTCATTATATTTAGCTCCGGCTCACCTGTAAGAGGATTAAGCTTTTGGGTAGGCAATGTCATTTCCATTTCAAAATCCTTATCAATATATATACCGGTTCCTGTTGCCGTAAAATTTGGAAGTCTTGATGTTTTAACTGCTGCCTTTTCTGCTTTGGCCTGTTCCAGTTGTTTTGCAGCGACCATGAGATTTTTATTGTTGGCAAGAGCCATTTCACGGCATGACTGCAGGTTTATCCTCTCCTGTCCAAAACATATATATTCTGCTGTTAGTGAAAAGAACAAAATAAAAAAATACCTTATCATCTTCATAATGAATTAACTGTTATTACTCTTTTTTACTTCCTCTTTAGTGACCCTGAAAAACACTGAGTATAAAACGGGCACAAACACCAGCGTTATAAGTGTCCCCACAAGGAGGCCGCTAATGATGGCCACTGCCATACTGCCGTACATTGGATCATTGAGAAGTGGCACCATTCCGGAAATAGTTGTAAAAGACGCTGATAATACAGGCCTTGTCCTTGAAATTGTTGCATTTATAACTGCATTATATTTATTTGTCCCCTCAGCAATAAGTTTCTCCAGCTCATCCAAAAGGACAATTGCATTCTTCACTATCATCCCCATCAGTCCGAAGGACCCAATAATAGCCATAAATGTAAATGGCTGGCCGGCAATTATCATTCCCGGCACAATCCCTATAAAAGCCATGGGGATGCAGGCAATGATTATGAGAGGTTTTGTGAAATCATTGAACAGCAGGATAAGCGTTAAAATAATAAGGAATACTGATATGGGCAGATACCTGAAGATATTGCGCAGTGCATCACCCTGCAGTTCCTGCTCCCCAACCCACTCCATGCTGTATCCGTCGGGAAGGCTTATTGAGGCAATATCATCCAGCATGGTTTTTCTTACCAGTGCGGGACTATATTCATAATATGGTTCACACTGCACCTGGATAACACGTTGTCCGTTTACTCTTCTGACCATCTGCTCTTTCCAGTCGAGATCAATGCCTCCGGTAACAGAACTGAGCGGAACAGGACTAATAACATCGCCGGCCACGTCATCAAAATTTTTTATTCCATACAAAATCTCTTTCACAGTGGCCTCATCCACTCCCGCAATATCCGGCATCACACTCCAGACCGGTATATCTTCCAGGTTCCTGATCTTTGATTTCTCATCCAAAGGCATCTTCAAATCAATCCGAATCTTTGTTTCCCCTTCAAAATAGTATCCAACCGGAAGTCCTCCGGAAGCAGCAAGAATAGCGGCTCCGATATCTGACCGTGTAACCGGCGTGTTTCGAGCCATTCTCTCTTCATAAAGGGCAACGAGCGACTCTCCCGCCGGCTCCCTGTCGTCACATATAGTGTAAGGATCTGCATAACGATTTTTCCTGAAAATTTCCTTCGCCTTATCAGCAAGGCCCCTCAGTATGGCAGGATCAGGCCCCCTGAATTCAACTTCCACTGTATGAGATGCTTTGATCGACAGGTTATACCTGCGGATCCTGGTATAGGCATCAGGAAAATTATCATGAAGATATTGGCTGACGTGTGGCCCCATCCTCTCCATGGTTCTGTAATCCCTGAAATCAACTATTAACTCCCCGTAGCTGTCCGACATCTCCCCCATGGGCCGGACAAGGCAGTAGCGGGCTGGTGTCATGCCATGACTGGAAGTTACTGACTCCACCTCCTCCAGGCTGAGTAAATAACCGGCAATGCGGTGTAAATCTTCGTTAACCTTATCAGGACTGGTTCCTGCAGGCAATTTATATTCAACATAAACCTGCTTATAATTCAAATCCGGGAAAAATGTTCTCTTTATATTCGAAAAGTTAAAAACTGCAATACCGAGAAGCAGCAATGATAATACCAGTATGGCCACCCTGTGATGCAGCATAAAAGCCAGCAGGCTGCGAAATTGGCGGTAACCCCGGCTATTATAAGGTACATATTCACCTGCCTTTTCTTTTTTATCCCGCAACATAATCCTTCCAAAAAAGGGGACCTGGGTCATAGCCAGGATCCAGCTGACAAGCAAAGAGATACAAATAACTACAAATAAATCATGCGCATAAGTCCCCGCAGCATCCTCTGAAAAGAAAACCGGAAGAAAAGCTGCCACTGCAATAATTGTGGCACCAAGCAGTGGTATGGCAGTCCGTTTTGCCGGCCCTGTAAGCGCTTTCGTAAATTTTATGCCTTTTTTAAGGTCAACCATAATCCCGTCAATAACCACAACTGCATTGTCAACAAGCATTCCCATTGCTACTATGAAAGCGCCCAGGGATATCCGTTGCAGTGTCCCGCCGGAAACCAATAAGACCGGCAAGGTAGCCATTATTGTCAGGATTAGCCCTGCTCCTATAATAAATCCACTCCGTAATCCCATAAACAGCATAAGAACGATAATGACAACCACTACCGAGAAAATCACATTCAGCATAAAACCGTCTAAAGAATCCTTAACCTTGTCCGGCTGAAAAAAGACTTTATTAAATTTGTATCCGACAGGAATATTTTTTTCTATCTGCGCCAGTTTTTCCTCAACCCGCCTGCCCACAGAAATTATATTCTCACCCGATTCCATTGACATGGAAATGCCAATAGCTTTTTTATTATTATAAAACAATGTATTACGGAGTGGTTTTTCATAACCCTCCTTTATCTCAGCCAGATCGCCCAGTTTTATAAAGCTCCCGTCAACGCACCGAACTGTCATGTTTCTGATATCAGCAATATCCCTGATCTCTCCATCCACACTGATATCAAGCATTTGGCTGCCGAATTGCAGGGCGCCGGGATAAACCTTTTTATTATGATCTCTGAAGGTTGAAATGATATTGTAAGGAGACACAACCGGTTCACCCATCTTTGAAGAAGGAATGATGATTTCGGCAACAGGTGTTTGTTCACCATATATTTCAACTTTGCTGACACCTTTAACAATAAGCATTTCTTGTCTGATATAATCAGCCACCCTGCTCATCTCCCTGTAAGAAAATCCGTCGGCAGTCATAGCATAAAACATCCCGTAAACATCACCGAAGTCATCATATACCATAGGTTTCTGAGCTCCTTCAGGAAGTCTGGCTTCCGCCTCCCCTATTCTTCTCCTGAGATAATCCCACCGCTGTTCGATTTCCTCCTGGGGAACTGTAAGTTCAAGGGTTACGGTAACTATGCTAAGATTTGGTGACGATTGCGAACGGATCGTTTCCACATCTTTCAGAGTGTTCAATTCTTCTTCAATAATATTGGTTACCTGCATTTCCACTTCATGAGCAGAAGCTCCGGGATATAATGTAATAATCTGCGCCTGCATTACAACCAGCTCAGGATCTTCCAGCTTGCTGATTGACCGGTAAGAAAGAATGCCGCCTGCAATTATGCAAATAATAAAAAAATAAAAAATGGCTTTCTTTCTTAATATTAACTCAGAGATATGCATCATAGCAATCCTCCAGCGTTTGTTTCAGAAACCGTATCAACCTTTTCCACCCTCTGGTTCTCATTAAGCTCATCAATCCCCGCCACAACAACGATGTCATCATTGTTAAGTCCTCTATTAACGGCTATTCTGCCATCGTTTAAAAGAATGCCGCTCTCTATTTTCCTTCTCGTAACAATATTTTTATCAGAATGGAATATCCAGACATATGTTTCACCCTCATTTTTAAATACCGACTCCAATGGAATACTTAAGGTTCCGGCTGCAGAACTTTTATAAACAATATCTACCAGTATATACATACCGGGTGAAAGCCTGGCATCAGCCGAGGGATCAAGTTTGAAACGCAATTCATAAAGCTGCTTGTTATCAGCTTTTTTTCTCCAACCGCTTAAGATCAAAGGGTACTCCTTATCAGACACCGTTTTTTGAGATCCGGAAAAAGAGACAAAATCGTCCTTTCTGATATAAAATGAAACGGGGATGTCAACATATACTTCATAATGTGAAACATCAATAAGCGAGATCACCGGCATTCCTGCATCCACCATTTCACCTTCAAAAAAATTTATCTTCTCTATATAACCGGAAAAAGGAGCAGTAAGCCTCGTGTCGTTCAACTGGTCCTCCGCATTGCTTAATTTTACAGCTGCCATCTTTTTGCCGCTAACCGCTTTTTCATAGTCATTGTCCGTTACGCTTTCCCGCTCATGCAATTCAATGACACGCTCAGCCTCAGAATTAACCTGTTCATATTGCGCCTGTGCCACTTGAAGCTGAAGCTCATAATCACGCGGATCGATCCGCGCCAGCAACCGGCCCCTCTCCACATAATCCCCTTCCTTTACCATAATCTGCATAACAGGACCGGCAACCCTGAATCCCAGGTCAACATGCCGGGCTTCCTTTATAATTCCCGGCCATGACCTCATCAGCAGGGAATCAGACTGCATAACCTGTTCAACCTTTACTTTTCTTGTAAGTTCATTCTGATGTTCCTTTTGGCCTGAACAACAATCTATAACAGACCATATAACCAAAAGGGCAACAACTTTTGAAATGATTTCCATAGCTTTTTATGTTAAAAAATTGTTATTACAGCAATTATATCTAAGTTATTAAGGATAAAATGACACGTTGTATAAATAATTACTGAAGTGCCTGAATTAATGACTGAAAGA